>JBFLVQ010000094.1:0-19714 GCA_040758525.1 Acidobacteriota bacterium | reverse complement strand
GCTTACTCTTATAACGAGGATGACCAGGGTTTTCGCCCTTTTTGCAACGATCAAAAAAAGCCTCGAAGGCCTTATCGAGACGGCGCAAACAGTCTTGCAGAACCTGAGAATGGATGCCATTAAGATCGCTGCGAATCTGTTTTATCTCTTTCAGTTGGTTGGCTTGAGATTTATAGCTGATCGACTTGCCAGCAAGTTTGTAGGCTTCATTGCGTTCTCGTAGAGCAGAGTTGTACAATTCACGGCACATGTCAAAGTTGTGCTCAAGTGCGCGTGCTTGTTTCTTAGTTGGATAGATACGGTATTTGTAGGCTCTGCTATCACAACTATACCATTGATGGCTCAATGGTTCAACAAAACCACCTCTGTTTATGAGGATTTTATCGCGCCTTGTGACGCGATGACAAATTCATCCTCAGCCAAAGTAAAACATTTTGGCCGAGGTCTTCTTTGTCGAGTTGATAAAAGCCTTGTCTCCAGAAGAGGCAGCCAGATTTTTAGCGGCTGCTGTCCAAAGTAGATATGGAGCAGTATTTGAATTTGCGCTTGCGACAGGAATGAGACCTGGTGAGTATCTGGGTTTACAATGGCGAGACGTAGACCTAGAAAAAGGTATCGTTACTGTTAAACGTAGTTTGATTTGGAAAAATAAGGGGGATTATTACTACTTCAGTGAGCCAAAAACGCTCCGTAGCAATAGGAGTATTCCTCTACCTCGCTCTGTAATCTTTAGCTTGATTAAGCACAAGCGGAAACAGGCTGAAGAACGACTAAGAGCTGGTGCTAGTTATGGGAATTTAGATCTGATCTTTGCCACTCCAGAAGGCAGTCCATTGAAGCCTCGTAACATGAGGGAAGCGTTCAAGGTTGTTCTCAAAAATGCTGGTTTGTCTAGTTCGATCAGATTGTATGATCTGAGGCATACTTGCGCCACCCTTCTCCTTGTTGCTGGTGAAAATCCTAAGGTTGTTAGTGAAAGACTTGGCCATTCCAGTATTACTCTGACAATGGATGTATATTCTCACGTGCTTCCAAATATGCAAGAAGCTGCGTCAGCCAAGCTTGAGAATATCTTGTTCTCAAAAGTTGGCACACTATAGGCACACCAGGGGGTTGCTAACTGCTCTTGCAGAAAAGTCGCTGTTCCACTATCTTATTACTTTTGAAGCAATTGCGGCCTTATGGAGGTGAATGGGGCCTGGTGGTCCCCGCAGACTTCAAATCTGTAGTGGGTTAGTGAGAGCTAGCCTGGGTGGGTTCGATTCCTACACGCCTCCGCCAATGCCAAACTCTACCGTAGTGGGATCAACTGTTCACGCTCCAGTCGGAAAGCAACACGCTGTCGTACTATTTCAGCAATCTCATCAGGACTACGCGTCTCTAAATGCACATCCCACACTTTTGCCGTCTTATCACCACTTGCTGTCACCAGGTATTGACCATCAGAACTGAAAGCTGCAGAAAAAACTACATCTGTATGGCCTTTCAGAGTAGTGAGCAGTCTACCAGTATCGACATCCCACACTTTTGCTGTCTTATCTGCGCTAGTAGTAACAATACGGCGACTATCTGAGCTGAAGATAGCAGAGGATAATGAATCAGTATGCCCTTCTAAAGATACTAATAGTGTTCCATCATATGCATTCCATACTTTCGCCGTCTTATCCTCATTTGCGGTTACAATAAGTTGGCCATCCGGACTGAAAGTAGCAGCAAAGACCACACCTCTATGTCCTTCCAAAGAGGCCAGCAACTTTCCTGTTATTACATCCCATATTTTTGCAGATGTGTCTGCACTGGCAGTAACTATACGTGCACTATCACTACTGAATATGGCTACTGTTACAGTGGCTGTATGCCCTTCCAGAGAGACCAACAGATCTCCACTTGCGCCATTCCAGATCTTTGCGCTTTTGTCTGCACTAGCAGTGACAATATGTGCCCCATCCGGACTGAAAAGCGCACAGTTAATAGTATCATTGTGTCCTTGTAGAGTAGTGAGTATTTGTCCGCTCTCAACATCCCACACCATTGCTGTACCATCTCGACTTGCTGTGACAATACGACGTCCATCAGGACGGAAAGCAGCAGAATAGACACTATGTTTATGCCCTTGTAAACAGGCTAGCTGCTGGCCTGTCTCAATCTGCCAAATTATTGCTCTATTGTTTCTACATGCCGTAACAACACTTTTACCATCCGGACTGAAAGCAGCAGAATAGTTTTCTGATTGTCCCTCAAATGAGGCAAGAAGGCTACCATCTACACTATTCCATACCTTAGCAGTTGCATCCGCGCTAGCAGTAACAATACGTTGTCCATCCGGACTGAATGCTGTATAGGTTACCCAATCTTCATGTCCGCGCAGAGAAGTTAATAACATCCCACTCGACGCAGTCCATAACTTGATAGTCTTATCTGCACTGCCAGTAACGATCAGTCTATTGTTTGGACTAAAAGCAGCCGAATATACGGCGGCCTTATGGCCTTGTAAAGAGGCTAATGGTTGGCCGCTCTCGGCATCCCATACTTTGGCAGTGTTATCTCTACTGGCAGTAACAATACGTTGTCCATCTGGGCTGAAAGCGGCCGCAATCACCCAGTTGTTATGGCCTTCTAGTGAGGTCAAGAGCATGCCATTTTGGCTATCCCATACTTTGGCAGTGTTATCTTCACTGGCAGTAACAATACGTTCACCATAGGGACTGAAGATAGCGGAATAGACACTAGATTTATGACCAAAAAGGGAGCTAAGCAATGCTCCCGTTACACCATCCCATACTTTTCCACAACTATCTGTACTAGCTGTAACAATACGCCAGCCATCTGGACTGAAGGCGACAGAGTTAACAATATCAGTATGTCCTTGCAGGATGGCAATCAGTTGACCATGCTCAGCATTCCATAGTCTGGCTGTACTGTCCGCGCTGGCAGTAACAATACGTTGTCCATCTGGACTGTAGACAGCCGCAATCACCCAGTTGGTATGTCCTGTTAGTGAGACCAGCAGCTTTCCACTAACAACATCCCATATCTTAGCGCTGCTATCTGCACTAGCAGTAACAATCCGCTCACCATTGGGACTAAAAACAGCCGTATTGACAATATCGGTGTGACCTGACAGGGTAGCGATCAGTCTACCACTCTCGGTATCCCATACTTTCGCTGTATTGTCTCTACTGGCAGTAACGATATGTTGGCCATTGGGACTGAACACAGCAGAATTGATACTGTTAGTATGACCTGACAGGGTAGTGATCAATCTACCGCTCTCGGCATCCCATACTTTCGCTGTATTGTCTCTACTAGCGGAAACGATACGATGTCCATCAGGGCTGAAGACAGCACTATTAACAACATCATTATGGCCTTCTAACGAGACAAGTTGTGCATCCAGTGGTTGCATAGCTTGGGCAAGTAAGAAACGTACCGAATGTATATTCCTGCCTTTGCGATAGGCTTCGCTAAGATATACAGAGGCGCGTAACAACTCTCCATTAAGTAACTCTTGTCTGCCTTGCTCTTCATGGAATGCTAGCGCCATACGCGCTTTATCTGCCTGTAGCTGCTCTTTAAGCCAGTTTTCATCGAATACCTCTCTGTAGATACGATTGCGTACACGTAGCAGACCATTCTCTGAACGTATGATCCCGGAGAGTTTAAGGTGGGATTTGGTTCTAGATTGCTCTTCATCTAGGACAGGACTATCACCGTAGAGGATCTCACGATAGACAGTCAACACATCAACTAAATCATGGGCGCGTTCTGTCAACATACCACGTACAAACTGTAAGTTATGATCTTGTTCACTCTTTTTACCAAAGAAGGTATTACGTACAAAATTCTCAATATCCTCTTCTTGATAGGACAATGGATTATTACCATTCTGTTGAGCATCTCTGATTGCGCTACATAGACGTTGTGTCAAGTATGGATGACCGCCGGTCCATTTTAATATCCATTTAAGCACCTGTTCGCCATCCTGAGCAGGCATCCCAAGTCCTTGAGCTAATGGACAGGCTTCGGCAAAAGTAAAATCGGTCAACTCTACACGCTTGCCAATATTGAATGGTGTACGGTTCACATCTTGAACTAGATCAAGTGGTGTTGCTACACCAATCAATACAAAGCAGAGGCGCTGAAAATCTGCTGTATAGGCGCGCGCATTGTAGATCGAGCGAATTGCGGCAAAGAAATCATCGGTGGAAAAGGTAAGGCTACGTGCAGTGTCAATCTCATCTACAAAAATCACTACTGGCATGGTGATTTCAGCAAGTAACACCTTCTGGAAATATTTTACCAATCGTTGAGTGATACCTAGATGAGAATGATTGTGCCACCATTTTACTGGATCAGTGTCAATCATTAATTGATCTGCGGTCTCTGTAAGTAGCCCTAAATACCATTGCTCATCACTCAGTTGTACACCTATCTGAGTGAGATCGATAATTACTGAGCGTATCCCTTTTGTTACTAGCCGTTCAGAGGTGCGTACCATCAGGCTCGACTTACCCACTTGTCTTGTTGAGAGCACATAAGCGAAGATACCAGCACAGCAGAGTTCAAATAACTCTTCGTCTGCTTGACGGGGAATGTATAGACCATTACTGGCTTGGACCGTACCGCCTACCGCATAGATATTCGAGCTAGGCATTGAGGCGCTCCCGGAAATAATCGGCATAGAGTTGGCAGCGTGGTGTAGTCTTACCTTGTCTTAAATGTACTAAACCTGCGCTCCATAGCCGGAAGCGGATCTTCTCATCACGACAGACACCTTCGCTAATAACCTGCTTAAAGCCATTGATAAGATCGTCCTGCCCTTGCAAACGGAAGAGCAGGTTACGTAGATGGCCATTGAAAGGTCCATCATCAGCAGTAGCAGTCTCTATCATCTCTGCCATTGATAGTCGGCCTTTGGCAATTAGATAGAAAGCACGCCGCACTAGATAGGGATGACCGCTAAGCAGTATCATCAGTTGATGCTCTTCGGTTGCGCTTAAAGGTGAGCCATGACGCTCATTAAGATCGGATATCTGGGCTGGTGTGAAATCCTGTAGCTCAATACATTCCCCAACATTAAAAGGTGACTGGTTTTGATCAGCAATAAGCAGATGCGGCTCGGTGGAGATAACTAGCGCCAGATCAAGTTGTCGCCAGATAGGCGCAGTGGCACGGTTGTTGTGCCAACTACGCAACATGCTAAAGAAGTCGGTACGAAAGCTGGTCTCCAATACACTATCGACCTCATCCATAGCCAACACTAGCGGCTGGTCTAGGCTCTTAAGTAGGTAACGTCCTAAGTAGCGTGTACAGCGATGGCTGTTACCTAAAGGTGAAGCCCAATACTCATCGACACGATTTTCTAATTCGAGTTCATCTGTGATCCAGTTGCAGAACTGGCGGAAGAAGAGATCGGCATTAGCTCGGGTAGGTTTGTCGATCAATTGAAAATCGAGAAATATGATGCGCTTGCTCCCTTCCTTAACAATGTTATCGATAAGCCGACAAAGCAGCGAACTCTTGCCCATTTGCCGGGGTGCTTTAATGGTAATAGTAACTCCTTGCTCACGTATCTTCTCTATTGCGATCTGATCGCAAGGCCGCTCAATGTAAAAGATCGATTGTGGTCCCATCGTTCCTTCTGGACTCTCTAATTGTGCGGTTGGTGTGGGAAGATCAACAGGTTGGTAGGAAAAGGTCGGTTCAGCCGGTAATGTCATCTGGTTAAGAGTGGCTTCGCCAGCAATAACACGTTTTAATTCTTCAATAATATGTAGAGTGTCCTCAGGGCTATGCCAGTAGAGCGCATTAATATGGCTTAGATAGGCATTGAGTGGATAGGGAAGGCGTTGCTTATAGTTAAGCCGTACAGGTAAGATCAGTGGCCGTCCATCCTGTTCTTTGCTCAGGTGGTATATCTCTTCAATCTCGCCTAATACCATTTCGCTTTCAATTGATTGATGGGAAAGCAGGGCAATCAAGTAATCAGTCTGACGCAATTCCATCTGAATACGTTTGGCCCAGTTGCTGCCCGTATGCATACTTTGATCTATGAAAACATCATAGTGATCTTTTAGCGCCTCGTAGATGGCTAATGCAACCGGCTCATCCAGTATGGGATTATGTTTATAGCTGATGAATATACGCACCCGCCGCCCTTGCGGGACGAGTGTCTCCTTCATTGTGTCTACCTCCCGCTATTTCACTAACGCTCAGTGTAGCCAAGGTGCAAAGAAAGAGTTGTTGAGTTCGTCAGCAAATTCGAGCGTGGTTGAATAGCGTTTGTCTGGTGATTTAGCAAGTGCTTTGAAGATCACTGCTTCTATTTCTGGGGGCAGATCGGGAACCTGTTTGATCAGTGATGGGGGCTCCTCTGAGATCTGCTTAGCCATCATTGCCGTAACGGTCTTGGCAACAAAGGGGTGGCGGCCAGCTACCATCTCATAGAGGATTAAACCCAGGTTATAGATATCAGCACGTGCGTCATAGGGTTCTTCTAAACAACGTTCTGGCGCCATATAAGCAGGTGTTCCTACTAGTAGGCCAGGTGCTGTATTCATTGAAGCAATATCCATATGACGTTTGGCAATACCAAAATCGATCAACTTGACTACTTCTGCACCATCATCCATACGATGCAATACTACATTAGCCGGTTTGAGATCGCGATGTATGATATTACGTAGATGCGCAACATTGAGCGCAGAGCAGATTGGTGTAATGATCTGTATGGCACGCCGCAAAGGGAACCGTCCCTGACGCTTTAACTCGCCAAATAGTGTCTGGCCGCGTAACAGCTCCATTACAATAAAAGGGGTACCCTTTTCCGTGAAATCGAAATCATGGATTGTGATCACATTAGGATGTTTAATAGAAGCAGTAGTCTGGGCCTCCAAGTGAAACCGCCAAGCCTTATCGGGCGCTGCTGTAGCAGTAGTGTTGAGTACTTTCAGTGCTACACGATCGCCAACCATTAGACGCTCGCAAAGGTAGACTTCAGAGGCGCCGCCACTGCCTAGCGGACCAATTATCTGATATTTGTTATCAATCACCTCGCCATCACGAGGCGAAGGCCGGGTCATCTCACCATAGCCAAAAGTGAGATCCGGCCCTTCGGCCAGATTCATCTCGGAAAGTTTGATAATTGGCAATGTCTCTTGAGGACTGGCTTCCTGCTTAGCGGGCTTAGCCGGCTTTTTACCAAAACGTAGGCGTAGATGGTCCCTTTCCGAATTTCCCATAATCTTCCCTCAGCTGCAATTTTAACATGTCCACCTAACAACTTCGGCCAGATTTCTTTAATGCTTAGCGCTGATATTCGGATTGGGTGCCATAAAGACAAGCAACACTAATTGTTCATTGCTATCATTGTGTACACCGTGAGGCTGACCAGCACGCGCCAGTACACTATAACCGACGCCTAGACCTGTCTGCTCATCACCAACCTGAAAGTTTCCTTTGCCTTCAAGGACAAAGTAGATCTTATCGGCATCTGTATGTGTGTGCAGTTGTTGTTGCTGGCCTGGTTCAAAACAGTAGATATCACAAAAGCAGTGTGTTGTCTCAAAGATATTGACCTTTGACATCTTCTCAGTACGAAACCGCTTTAGTTGGGAAAGCAGTTTAGCTTCCATAACAACCTCCGGAATAACTACTGTTTGAGGAGAAAAGAGAGATGCCCCCGACTGGACTCGAACCAGCAACCTACGCCTTAGGAGGGCGTCGCTCTATCCATTTGAGCTACGGGAGCAGGAAATATTGCCAAGGGCTAAAAGCCCGCTTCTCATTACAATTTTTCTGTAAGAGCTCTTCAGGACTGATACTGAAGTAGTGAATAGACATTATAGCCTTCCAAGCGCTTACGTCCTTGCAGAAAGGTTAATTCGATCACAAAACTGAGGCCAGCCACTTTACCACCCAGTTTTTCGACAAGATCTACAACAGCTTTGGATGTGCCGCCAGTGGCAAGCAGGTCATCAGCAATAAGTACACGATGGCCTGCGCCGATCGCATCACGATGAATCTCTAAAGTGTCTTTACCATATTCTAATTCATAACTGATCGATTCAGTAGTGGCAGGCAGCTTACGAGGTTTGCGGACTGGCACAAATCCTGCGCCAATATGATAAGCAAGCGCAGGCGCAAAGATAAAACCACGCGCCTCAATACCGATCACAGTATCGATCTTCTCTCCGGCAAATGCCTCGCTAATACGGTTAATAACGGTTTTAAGACCCTTAGCGTCTTTTAGCAAGGTAGTAATGTCATAGAATAGAATACCTGGTTTAGGGAAATCCGGCACCTCTCGTATCAGCTTCTTCAGCTCTTCCATCAATCTCCTCCTCCCATCCAGCATTTATCGAGAAATTCTAGGTGTATGTTCCAGACACCGCCTTGACCAGTATTGATTGCTTTAACGGCGGCCTGAGCAGAGAAATTTTCCCGCATCATTGTTACCTTCAAGCGGCTACCAATCTGTGTATTATAGGTTGACATCACACAAGCGCCACCCTTACTAATATTAATAATCAGACCAGGCTCCTGATGTAGAGTATTTCCATGTGCATCTAGGAATTCAATCATCACATCGATAGGGATCTGATAGCGAGAATCACGTCGCCGCTGTTTCTTGCCATCACTATCTGATTTTGGTTCTGGTGGTGGCGGCTGCGGTGGTCTAGGTGGTGGCGGTGGCGGTATTGCCGCAGCTCGCGTAGGCGGCCGTGTTGGCACTGACGAACCCACTGGCACAGATGGCTGCGTAGGTAGTGATGCTTGTGCAGAAGTTGGTAGTGTAGCAGGCGACTCGCCTTTGGCCGCACCACTAATCGGTTTTTTCAGTGTCGTATTGATGAACTCAGATGTCTGATAGTTCTCAAAGCCAGCCGGAGGATTCTTACCTAAAAAAGAGATACCAACCTCACAGCCGCCATTAGGAAGCATTTGCACCCGTTGTACCTGTGCGTAAATCTGATAAACCTCCTTAGCCAGATCATACAGACGTAAGCGACGTGGCATTGGCATAGAAAGGTAGAGTATCGTGCCACGTATCACCGTTGACTGCAGTGTGAAACAGAGGCCAAAGGCGGAAGCGTCCTGTGTTTGAGACAGCTCGCGAAATATCTCTCCATTGTTGGCGCGGCCAATCACTTGAACGGGCATGGAAACCCTTAGTCTAGGGCGCACTCTCTTTTCTGTCATAGCTGAGGCTCCTCTGCCATGGGTCGTTAGCTAGGCTGAAGGATCTTCTTATGGCTACTTGATAATTTCAAACAACAGAATCTTACCACGTAAGCTTAATATTCAATACGAAATCCTTGATAGCGGCCACTCACTTCCAAGTTAGTCTCACTAATCTGCTTAACCTGAGCATGGTAAGGGCCGGCAGCAAGCTCTTTCTTAAACTCCTCCAGCGCCTCACGCAACCCTTCTGCCACCACCTCTACTTGGCCGTCATCAAGGTTACGCACATAGCCGCTGATCTGGTAAGTCGCAGCAGCACGTAGGGCGAAGTAGCGATAACCGACACCCTGCACCCTACCACTGATAAGAAAGCGACGCGCGACCTGCATAAGAGAAAACAACAAGACAAGAGCCGAACAACGTGAACAACTCACGTTCTTCGGCTCTTACCCTAAATGATGGTCGGGGCGAGTGGATTCGAACCACCGACCTCACGGTCCCGAACCGTGCGCTCTACCAGGCTGAGCCACGCCCCGTCAAAGTCTATTACTGCAATAAGGATAAGTAATTGTCCAAGTGAGAAGTATAGGTAATATGGTTTTCCTGTCAAGGCGTATTGGTATTAAATCAGAGCTGAGTTGAGATTGCTTGCTAGTGCAGCCGCTTTCTGCTATGAACAGCCGAGCGCTTGCGTTATCATTGTGGGCGCAGTTTGTGCTGCAGCTTGGTGATAAGGAGCATTTGCTAAATGAATGAGGTGGACGAGCAGATACGATCTGTAACTCTCCCGCTTGCGTTGCCGGAAGAAGCTTTCCTCCTATTTGGCAAAGAGCGGCGTGTACCAGACTTTGCCCTAATACTTAGCTGTTTGCCGGCCAGCCTACGCGCCTGTCTGGATCCCAATGCAACTGCATCAGGAGGTGGCCAAGGCACCTACTTGCTACCGCTAATGGATGGACGTTTCCTGAAAATGAAAATAGCACAACGCTGTTTAGTAGAATTATCGGCTGTTGAGGAATAGCTTGCTCGGTCAATCTGTTGCATCCATAGGTGATGCTCAAGCTATACAGAAGGGGGTGTGCCGTATTTGCTATTACCTGCAGATTGTGTTATAAAGCCGATCTTCTATGGCAGGGCCACCGCCTAAGTTATATCCACAATCTCTGCAAGACTAAGGAAAATTATGGATTTTATCGAGAAGGTTCAACTGATGGACGCCGCCGACATCAATCGGGCACTGTCACGTATGGCAAGCGAAATCATTGAGCGCAATCGTGGTACTGACAGGCTAATGTTGGTGGGCATACGTCGTCGTGGAGTACCGCTGGCGACACGTATTGCGGATAAGATTGCTGAACAGAGTGGTACACGTCCGCCCGTAGGCACACTCGACATTACCCTCTATCGCGACGATCTCTCGACCATAGATGTCAAACCAGTCGTGCAGGGCACCGATATCCCAGTCAATGTTGTCGATCAGACCATTGTACTGGTTGATGATGTGCTCTACACAGGTCGTACAATCCGCGCCGCACTCGATGAGTTGATGGATTTTGGTCGGCCACGCCGAGTGCAACTGGCCGTACTGGTCGATCGCGGCCATCGTGAACTGCCTATTCAGGCCGATTATATAGGTGAACGTGTCTCGACCAAACAGAGCGAAGTTGTCAAAGTAATGTTAGAAGGCTTTGATGAGGAGGAGAAAGTAATCGTTGTGGAAATACCTAAAAAGCAGTAGTGATTAGTGACTAGTAGAAAGTTAAATTATTCCACTGATCACTTATTAGCTGTCGCTTGTCACTAACTATGGCTTTTCATCGCAAGGATCTATTGGGCATTCGTGAACTCTCGGTCGAGGAGATTAACACTATTCTCGACACCGCTGATGCTTTCAAAGAGATCTCTCGTCGTGCTATTAAAAAAGTACCTGCCTTACGTGGTCGTACCGTTATCAATCTCTTTTTCGAACCTTCTACACGTACTCGTACCAGTTTTGAGATTGCTGCCAAACGATTATCAGCCGATGCTATTAATATCTCTGTTGCCACCAGCAGCGTGTCAAAAGGGGAGACATTAATAGATACAGCACGCAATCTTGAGGCAATGGTGCCAGATGCTATTGTCATACGCCATTCCTGTGCAGGTGTGCCACATCAACTGGCTCGTATTTGTCGTACCGCCGTGATCAATGCTGGTGATGGTTCACATGAACATCCTACACAAGCGCTGCTTGATGCCCTCACGATCCGTGATCACAAAGGACATATCGCGGGTTTGCAAGTAGCGATTATTGGTGATATTGCACATAGTCGAGTAGCACGCTCGAATGTACATCTGCTTACCAAATTAGGCGCACATGTACGGGTAGCAGGTCCACGTACATTGATACCACCAGATTTTGACCAATTAGCAGGCGATTGTGAGGGCTCTGTGCTGGCTACCAGTACAGTCGAAGATGCTATTGAAGGAGCCGATGTTCTACTAATGCTGCGTGTGCAGCTAGAGCGAGAGGCTTCTGCCTTCTTTCCTTCGCTACGCGAGTACTCCTATTTTTACGGTCTTAATGCCAAACGACTAAAACTCGCTCAGGAGAATGTAATTGTAATTCATCCAGGTCCAGTCAACCGAGGCGTCGAGGTCGCTTCCGATGTTGTTGATGGGCCTTACTCGCTTATCTATGAACAGGTCACCAATGGTGTGGCAATACGTATGGCAGTACTCTACCTGGTAATGGGTGGCAGTGAGTTGGATGCTACACGTGAGGTCGGATTGGAAGGTTAATTTATGAGGCTTCTTATCAAGAATGGGTTGGTTATTGATCCAGCGCAACAGTTCCAGGGCCAGGCCGATCTACTTATTGAAGACAGCAAAATTGTCGAAGTCTTGCCCAATATAGAGCAGCAAGATACAGAGATCTTTGATGCTACTGGGCTAGTAGTAGCGCCTGGGTTTATTGATCTACATACCCATCTACGCGAACCAGGTCGGGAAGATAAAGAGACGATTGAAACAGGTGCGGCGGCGGCAGCAGCAGGCGGCTTCACTTCGGTCTGTTGTATGCCAAATACACAGCCGATCAATGATAATGCTACTGTCACTCGCTACATATTAGAGCGTGCCCGCGCAGTAAATCTGGTCAATGTCTTTCCTATAGGGGCAATCACAAAAGAGTCGAAAGGCGAGCAGTTGGCTGAGATTGGCGAGATGCGTGAAGCCGGCATTGTGGCTATTTCTGATGATGGCAATCCTGTCTCCAATGCACAGGTGATGCGTCGTGCTATGGAATATGCAGAGACTTTTGGGCTACCAGTAGTCGATCATTGCCAGAATAGGGATCTTGCCGCTGGTGGTGTAATGAATGAGGGCTACTATTCCACACTACTAGGTCTTAAAGGGATGAGCCATCTTGCTGAAGAAGCGGATGTACAACGTGACTTACTACTTGCTGCTGCTACCAGCGCACATGTACATATTGCACATCTAAGCACAGCAGATGCATTGGAAATGGTACGTGCTGCCAAGGCGCGCGGTGTGCGAGTAACCTGTGAGGTGACACCACACCATTTCACCCTTACTGAGGCTGCTGTAGAAGGCTTTGATACTAATACAAAAATGAATCCACCATTGCGTACTGCCCGTGATGTTGAGGCACTTATTGAGGGTATTGTTGATGGTACAGTGGACGCAATTGCAACAGATCATGCTCCCCATCATGCAGATGAGAAAGCACTAGAATATGATCGAGCCCCTTTCGGAATAATTGGTTTAGAGACTGCCCTCAGTCTTGCCTTAGATCGTCTTTACCATAGCGGCAAGATCAGTCTAATGAGACTGGTCGAGCTATTTTCTACTGCACCAGCAAAGATCTTTAAGCTAAAGCGTGGTTCACTGATTGCCGGTGCTGTTGCTGATATAACTATTTTCAGTACCAAAAAAGAGGTGATAGTTGATCCTAACCGCTTACGCTCCAAGAGTCGTAACACGCCATTTGCCGATTGGCATTTGCAAGGGGCGCCAATTGCTACTATTGTGAGCGGTCGGATCATCTATAACATGCAAGAGAAGGTATAAGTAAGCAAGGGTGAGCCGCCTATCCCACCCTTTTATCCTTATTTAATAATCGCCAGGTTGGCGCGAGCTTGCGCCGTATCCAGCAGCAACTCCAACCCCTCAATGCTTCAAATGAAAGGAGATTTTTCATGAAATACCGCATCGCCTTGGTTCTGATCGCCTTTCTCTCTGTTGCCCTCGCTACTGTCGAGCGCGCCTACACCAGTGCAGATAATAACAATGCACATTTAACCATCTATGATGTCGGCATAGCGGAATTTCTTGAAGAGCGCACAGTCGAATTGCAGACTGGATTAAATACAATGCAGTGGCGTAACTTGATGCCAAAAGCATTTCTACAAACTGTGCGTGTGGTTGCGGAAGGCGCTGAAGTCGTGCGTCAGGATGTTACTTATGATGGTGTTGAAGTACGTAATGAGAAGGCTCCTGTGCTGCACTTAGTTATTAACAATAAAGGGGCAGCTACATCTAAGCGGGTGCGAGTAGATTATCTCGCTCCTGATATAGATTGGCAGAACGACTATTCATTAGTGCTTGAGCCAACTGCTCAGGATGCGCCACCTACAGCCGCGGGACTCGACGCCTGGGTTTCGATCTTTAATCGTACCGGTACCGACCTTAAAGCCGGAACAGTAGATCTTGTTGCGGGAGAGCTTTCCCTACTACTTGGCGAAGGCCGTTTCAATCGCGATGCGCTGGTTGCACAGAATATCGCCCCACGCAACTTTGCTGACGAGAGCAATGCTGGTGAATCATCGGCAGAATCAACCACGCTAAGCGCCTTCAACCGTTTTCGATTAGGAAATAATATCACTCTCAATGCCAATGCTCCGGTCAGCCGTTTTCCCCTCTTTCAACGTGCACGCATTGGCGTCGAGCAACGACTTGTCTTTGAAAATCAGTACAACACACAGACACTCGCACGTGGTGGATTTAACCTATTACCACGCGGTCTGGAGGTACGCTTGGTCTCACGCAATACAGTTGGTGTGCCTATGCCAGCAGGACAGGTAACGATCTATTCAGGCACTAATGAATTGGTACAGATTGTTGGGCAAGACAGGATCGGATATACAGCTACTAATGGGGAATTCACGGTATCACAGGGACGTTCCTCAACTGTATTGGGTACTAGGCGTATTTTGGAGCGTCGCACTGAAGATTACCAAGACCAAAAGAATCGTTCACGTGAGAAACTGCTTACCAAAGTGGAATTAGTGATCATTAATCGAGGCACACGTCCCATTGAAGCATATATACGTGAAGGCATTGAACCATATGGTGAGAATCAATGGTCGATCTTGGAAAGTCCTGTGCCAGCAGAGCGATTGGGAGCCAATATCGTTCAATTCAAGGTGAATGTAGCTGCTGCTGGTAAAACTGTAGTTGTTTACCGGGTAGAGACTAAGTAATAGCATTGCGCAGATTACAGTAGGCCTCGTTCTTTTACTTCCAAATATTTGTTGACTAGTTCCAATGCTAGCCGACCTGCTGGTACGTCTAGAGCGAGGCCACCCAAGTGAGTGATGCGACTAAGTGCCTCCTCACGTTGCATCAATAACTCTTCTGCAACACTCTGTTGAAAGACCTGATCTAGATTGGCAGGGTGTTGCCGCACAAGCGCACGTAGATCCTTGTCGCCAATCGTGACAATAAGTGGCAGATGGCGGGGTAGTAGTGTAGCTGTATAGGCAAGTAGTTCAGCCGAGGCATCGCGATCGATTAGATCTGTGAGAATTATTACTAGAGTACGACGGCGACAGTTGGTTGCCAGATAGCTAAAGGCACGTCCATAGTTTGGCTCGATCAGTTCTGGCTTAACATTGTAGAGCGCTTCCATTAACAGACCTAACTGCTCATGGCCAGCACGAGGTGGCAGATAGCTCATCACTTGACGACAGAAGACCAGCAAGCCGATATTGTTGCCACCACTGGCTGCTACATAGCTGATCGAGAGAGCGGCATTAATGGCATGATCAAGTTTGGTCAACCGTTCAATGCGTGCTGTCATTAGACGGCCTGCATCAAGCATTATCATCACATTCTGATTACGCTCAATCTGATATTGACGTGTCACCAGCTTGCCACGCCGTGCTGTAGCGGTCCAAGAAATATGGCGTATCTCATCGCCAATAACAAACTCACGTAGACTTTCAAACTCTCTCCCTTGACCACGGAAGCGTACACGATGCTGTCCCATTTGACGTGATCTTAATCGGTAGGCATAAAGTTGATTCTTCTTTGCCTCATGTATATTGGGATAGACCTTGATACCCATAGTAGCGGGTATCTTGGTTTGTCGCCATACCAGGCCAAGCGGTGCTAGATAGCGTAGCGCAATATCGCCAAATTGGTAATCGCCACGTGCATCGGCAAAGAGTTCATAACGACCAGCATAAGTTTTGCCAGCAGGCACCGAAAACGATAGATCACGGGCTGATGGCTCTAGTCCAAAAGGAAACTCATCACGTATATGTATTACTGCTGGTCGGAAAGAATGGTTAGTTACTAGCAGACGAACTTCATTCTGTGCACCCATTGAAAATCGATTGTCGGTTTGACGCACTGCAGTAAATTGACGTGGTGTAGAGGCAAGAAAATAGTCCACTCCAGCCAGTATACATACTAACAGATCATAGCCAATTGCTACGCCCAGCATGACACGGCTTGCCCAAGCCGCTGAAAGGATCACCAGCCCGAATGCCAGCAGTAGATAGAAACGTGTAGTAAAGACAAAGTTCACAAACAGAAAGGGTACTAAATCGACAAAGTGGATTGCAAGATTTTCGCACAACAGTACAATAAAAAAGTCCGCTACACTCGCTAATATTAAGAATAGTCAGGGGTTCTCAAGCATGACAAGAATCATCTGGAATAACCTTAGACGATCGCTATTGATTGCTCTGTTACTACTAGTAGGCTCGGCAGGGTCAGTATATGCGCAATTCTCCTTGCCTAAACAGTCACGCGCAATTATTTCTGGACAGCTTGTTGATGGAAAAACAGGTGTCCCACTACCAGAAGCAACTGTTTTTATACGCACCGAATATGGCGACTCTCAGACTAAGACCGATGCGGGAGGGAATTTCCTTATTGAGATTAATGATAGCCAAGCCTTACAGAAATTTCTCATTGTTTGCAGCCACCCTGACTACCGTGAGAAAGATCTTAGTGCCGTGCTTAATGCTACTTTTCAGGGTAAGGTACGGTTGGCATTACGTGGGCAAGGGGGTAATAGTACAGCCGCGATTAAATACAAGAAAGATGATCTCAACCTTAGCTGTGGTAGCGATAGCAAAATTGCTACTAAAAATGGCAACCTAATAGATTTCCATGTTGATTGCCAAAATGATACACGCACACTCAGCCTCACGCTTACACGTGGAAATACCTTTGCCGTCACAGGCGCAGGCGATATTGAAGTCGAGATTGATGAATTAAAAACCAAAATTCAATATTTACGCGATGAGCCAGTACGTATCGAGATCAAAGGCTTAATGTTTCGACGTTAGTAGCCCATTACAAGGGAAGATTAATGGATAAGCCTATCGACGCGGTGCCTCCTTAGCGCGTAGTGCGATCAGGTGGTTGGGAGATATTGCCAGCGCTCTTTCAAACATTTCATTGGCTTGATTGAAAAGATTGATCTTTTGGTAGAAGAGGCCCAATTCTGCATAATAGTCGGCATTATGAGGGGCAAGCTCAATGGCTTTATAGAATTCCTGTTCTGCTTCGGTGAAATACCCTTTCATTAGGGCAAAGCTACGTGCTAGGAAGATACGATATTCAGGCTCTTTCGGTGCTGCTGTTGCGGCTGCCTGGAAGGCGCGACAAGCTTGACCGAAGAGTTTTGCATTGTAGTATTCAAGCCCTTTTTCAAACCAAGTGCGTGCAGAAGTAAGAGCAGCATGACGACCGCTGGGTGAGCCGTCTGTTGGCATTGGCGGGGTACTTACAGGTGGTGTACCTAACCTTTGTTTACCTGCTTCTAGTGAACGTGGCGATGCTTGTGGCAAAATCTTCTGTTTGCCACTATCAGGTTCATTATGTGGAGGATTTGATGAGTTGAGCGGTGGGGTCGCAGTTGGACGTGTAGCTGGTAAGGATGTCGCCGCTGCGGTACGCTCGGGTGGCTTTTCTGTAATGCGTTCGCCAATTACCGATTCCGAATTTATCTGTACTGAAGAATACGGTTCCTTCAATCCTGTAGGGATTTTTATTTTACTGCTAGTACGGTACATACGGTCGTACCCTTCACGACTAATAGGATCACTGAGAGTACGATACGCCTCGGAGATACGGGTAAAGATCTTTTCTAGATCTGCTCGTAGACTGAGATTATAGTTTGCTAGTTGTGTATGTCGGTCAGGATGGAATTTTCTTGCCAACTGTCCATATGCCTCACGCACCTCCTCATCACTGGCTGTACGGGTAAGACCAAGCACAACATAATGAGAGGCATTCTGGAGTGTGCGTAGAGTATTTTCAACTTCATAACAGAATGCTGCGGCCGTCTGTATATCAAAATCAGAAGGTATAACTTGTGGCTTATTGAGCACATTGGCAATCGGCACACTAGTACGCAACGGCTTAGCATTATCAACCCATTCTAGTATACCCACGGCAAGCAGACCACAGAGGGTTTTAAGGGTATCAGCCTCTGGTAACCCACCTAGTGAGAGAATCTCTTCTACTGACATTACACTGTCAATACGCGAGACAATAAAAGCTTCCTTGGGATTGAGATTGACAGACTGATAAAGTAGTAGTGGATCGCTAGTAGTAGCAAGCTTGCGAGTAAAATCGCCTAGCCAATGTTTAATCAGATCGATGTTTTCTAAGCGGCGTAATCCTTCAAAGATAATATCGGCAGTCGAGAGCGAAATCTTGATCGACTCTTCTGGAGGACGTTCACGGCGCACTTCATATTGGCCAGCAGACCAAGCAAAGAGCGAGTAGACGATATTAGCAACCTGGTCGATAATAAGCGGCTTTAGCTCTTCAACGCTAATACGCTTCATCTCAATAAGCGCAGCGCCAAAACGTAGGCTACGTGCACGCATTATCTCTGTTGCTTTATCAAAATCTGCTTTTGTGATACGCCCTACGCGCAATAACAACTCTCCTAGCCGCTCATTGGTGACGCTACTATGGGCAAACACAACCGCACCTTCGTCGAAGTGAATAGTCTTAATTACTGCACCATTGATACAAGTTAGCCGTCCGCTTAGGCGTTCTCTATAGAAGCGTCGTAACAGGAAAAGGATGGGTACTACTTCTAATTGGCCAACTTCATCGGCAGGTCGATCAGTATTTGCAAACTGACTAGACGACCCTAGTGATTCTTCGAAGAACATAGTAGGAGGCGCATCATTGTTAGGTAGGCGGTGTGTACCTTGGCTCTGTATTGCGGTGTGATAAGGAGTAATTTTAGGCTGTTGTATGGTTGGTAGTGGCGCTATTGGCGGTGCTGTCGTGGTTGTGAGCAATTGCAGTCGCCGTTTCAGTTCTAAGGCACTGCTCAATCGTTTGTGTACATCGCGCACTAGCAGATCATTGAGTAAGCCAGCAAATTCTGGGCTTACTCGTATGCGCGATTCCCATTCCATAGATTGAGTCTTATTGTTAAAGAGTTGACTAGGATGGACTCCAGTAAGCAGACGTAATACGGTCGCGCCAGCAGCATAAAGATCGCTTTGTGGTACAGGATGACCAAAAATCTGTTCAGGCGGTGCATAGCCAGGCGAACCAATCAGGGTTTGACTGGAAGCAGCAGTACTGGCAGCTTGACAGACAGCGCCAAAATCTATCAATAATAGCCGTCCACTAGCATGGCGCATTAAATTCTGTGGCTTAATATCACGATGCACAATAGGAGGATTGGAGGTATGCAGATATTCCAAAATATCTGCAATCTCTCCTAATGTGGCACGTGCCTCCTCTTCACTAAAGATCTTCTTCTGTTCATCGACCTCTTCCGAGAGGGTGTGGCCAGGAATAAAATCTTGTACTAGGTAGGAGTAGCCGGCTTCTGTGAAGTAAGCGTAAAGCTTTGGAATCCCAGGATGTTGTAGGTTTAGTAATACCTGTGCCTCACGTTTGAAGAGGCGCTCAGCAGTAACTCCAATATCTTCTTCATCCTCATCCGTCTGATTGCTAGGCGCTTGTGGACATAACTCTTTTAGGATACGAGCTTCGTTAAAACAGTCCTGATCTCCAACCAAATAGGTAATACCGAAGCCACCCTTGCCAACCGTCTTTTGAACCTCATAACGATGGCGCACAAGAGTACCTACCAGCAATGCCTGACAGCTCAGACATCGACTGTTATTGCTCGGTCTGGGCCGTGCACAGCGGGGATTAGAACAATTTGCCATCGCTCCGCCTCTCGCTATGATTAGCCACTTGCGCATCCATAAGCCAGTTCCAAAGCGCGAAACTCTAATAACATAAGAATAAT
>JBFLVQ010000093.1:0-19770 GCA_040758525.1 Acidobacteriota bacterium | reverse complement strand
GCAATTTCTACCCTATTATACCGGACAATTGACAAGCTAGCGCTATAGTGGTGGAACGCGCATTGAGAAGCCAACAAAATGTTCGGTTGCAAATATATCAATAATACGAACGAGTCTTGGTAATACTTGCGGATGCTGATAAGTATTGGCTTCATTGCATTCTCTGCATAAATAATAGTCATGAGTAGTGACTTGGGGGGGAGAATATTTCTCTTTTCTCCCGCAACATACACATATTATCGTTATTTTAGGCTTAAGGAGGTTGTAGGAATTGAATAGTAGCGATTTTCCTGGTCGGTTATTAAAATAGTTATGGGTGGGAAAAAATCTTTTTAATTGCCGTAGCTTGCTCATAATGACCTCGCATCTATAATTGTTAAGATAGGTATAGATGCGGTTTAACAGGGTAGGCAGTTACAACAAGTAAAATATCTAGTGGCGAAAAAATTTTGGTCAGAGGTGATTTATGAGAGTAATACTATTTACAATCTTTATATTGTTAGCTGTGATCCCTTTTGATGTAAGCGCAGTTACCAATTCGAATGATGAGATCAGTAGAGCGATGAAAATGATGTATTCAAACAGTATCAAGAAGCGATCATTAGCAAGAACCCGTTTATATGATATCGCGAAAGAGTCAAATACCGATAGAGAGCGAATTATTGCTGAACTGATCGAAGTATTAAATGATCCAGAACTTCAGGATTCGGTTAATAAAGCCGCTACCTGGTATGATACCGCATATCTGCTTGGTGATCTAAAAGCCGAAGAGGCAATCGATGCACTGGTTGCGCATCTGGATTATAACAATGGTACGCAAGGATTCTCCTTAGGCCACTACCCGGCTGCCTGGGCATTAGCAGAGATTGGCGAGGCAGCTATTCCTAAGCTAAGAGAAGCGATTCTTACTAATGGTAATGCTAATATTCGACAAAATGCTGCTAGAGCCTTGGGTAAAATAGGTGGTGAAGAGGCTAAGACGATCTTAACACGAGCCTTAGAAAATGAGACAGATGAGATAGTACTCTTTTATCTGCGTAGAATTCTCTCTTTACAGACTAAATAGTGAGGTGAAAATATGCAGTATAAATTGCAATTCAGATCCATGCTATTTTCCAGTTTGATGATAGCAACTTTTTTTACTATCTTGATTACCGGACAAACTCCTTCCCAACCTCAAACAGCAGTTTTAAACCCAGCGACAGCGCCAATCAGCTATGGTCTGATTGTTGACGGCTCCCTCTCGCTAAAAGAACAGCATGCCTCTATAAAAGAGGCTGCCAAAATAATAATAGGTGATAGTAAGAAAGATGATGAGATCTTCTTGGTAACATTTACCAATAGCAACAACATTGAAATGCTACAGGAGTTTACTCAAGATAAAGAGGATTTGCTGGTAGCGCTAGAAAAAGGCTTTCCCAATATATACTATGGAAAATCATCAATAATTGATGCTCTCTATGTCTGCGCAGACTATCTGTTAAAGAGTACTAACAATCGACGAGTATTAATTTTAATTACGGATGGAATAGAAGAAGGTAGTACTTATAAGCTAGATCAGTTAGTAGCGCGATTACGTACAAAACAGATACCAGTATTTATTTTAGGTGCTGCTGGACTGGTAAAAGAGAAATACGGTGAAAAGGTTTATAGGGAAGCAATCAAGCTTTTGAAAGAGCTTCCAGAACAGACTCAAGGGCAAGCTATCATTGCCTATCAAGAACAAGAGTTGGCTACTAAAGCCAAAGAAGTGTTAAATCTGGTTCGCAAATAGTAAGGAAGTCGCAATGAAAAGATTTTATCCCTTTATGTTGGCCTTAGTGCTAACAGTCAATTCTTATGTCTCTGTTGCTCAAACAGAAGAGTTTCAAGAACCCTGGAAAGATAATTCAACTGCGATTGTTATTGACGCTTTTGAAGGTAATGCGATTGATTGGGATAAGCTGGCTACCGATGATCGCGTAGCGGCAGTTATTCATAGAGCTAGTATTGGATATAGAAAGGATAAACAGTACTTTCAGCGAAGAATTTTAGCAAAGAAGCATGGTTATAAATGGGGTTCATATCATGTAGGAAAACGCGGCAATCCTATTAAGCAGGCAGATTTCTATTTAAGATCGGCTAGACCAGCAAAAGATGAGGTAATGGTGTTAGATTTAGAGGATGTCGAGTCTGGTAAATTTATGAATATTGCTCAAGCACGATTGTTCATCAAGCGTATCAAACAGAAGACCGGTCGATATCCGATGGTCTATGGTAATTATAAGGTAATAACAAAAATCTCTACGATGATCGGCAAAGACGATCTCTTTTCTCAAACCCCTCTCTGGTATGCCAGGTTTAGAAATCTATTGCCCGATTTTCCTAAAGGCACTTGGCAAACATATACACTTTGGCAATTCTCCTGCGAAATTAATTGTAAACCAACACAACAGGATTTATGTCCATATCTGGTGCCCGGTACAGAGACTGATATTGATGTAAATGTCTACAATGGTACGGTTGATAATCTCAGAAAGAGCTGGCCATTTAACTAGAGCCGACAAATAACCTTAACCAATCACTGAGCATTCCTATTGGCTTGCTCAGCCAAATTTTCAAACCATTCTTGACAATAAAATAGCATTATGTAATAGTGTCCTAGATTACCAAGGACCTAGATAAATTAGGCCCTTGGTAATCTAGATGATAGATTGAGGAGGGAGTAATGCCCAAAACGACGGTCAAGTTGCTGCCAGGCACGCTCGATATGCTAATACTTAAATCTCTTTCCAGTGGCTCAATGCATGGATTTGGTATTGGCCAGCGAATAATGCAGTTATCTAATGATATTCTACGTGTCGAGGAAGGTTCACTCTATCCGGCTCTCTATCGTATTGAGGAGCAGGGATGGATCTCTTCTGAGTGGGGTGTTTCTGATAACAATCAACGCGCCAAATTCTACAAGCTCACTCGTGCTGGGCGTAAACAGCTTCAAGTCGAAGAAGAGAACTGGTCACGCTTAGCAAATGCGGTTTTTCGAGTACTCCAAACTGCCTGAGGTGTAATAGTAAGTATGTTATTTCGCAGGATCTTTACTCGGATTTATGGTCTGTTCTTTAAGCATCAGGTTGAACGAGATATCGATGCAGAATTGCGCTTTCATATTCAAATGCGCGCACAAGAGAACCTACGTACTGGTATGACGGCTGATGATGCTCAGCGTGATGCTCTGAAACGGTTTGGTAATATCAGTCGTATCAAAGAGACTTGTCGGGATTTCAAAGGTGGAGGACTCTTGGAAACCTTATCGCAGGATCTACAGTATGGCGTACGTATGATGTGGAAAAGCCCAGGTTTTACCATTGTGGCAATATTGACACTGGCCTTAGGCATTGGCGCCAATACAGCGATCTTCAGCATCATCAATGCCGTATTATTGCAACCTCTGCCTTATCCAGAGTCGGAGCGGATTGTGCAAGGATATTGGCATTCGCAGAGAGGAGTTAATTCTAGTGTAACGGCAACCGAGTACATGTTTTGGAAAGAGCATAGTCAAGCTTTTGCAGAGGTGGCTGGTTTTGGCTACTCTGGTGGTGGCTTCAATCTTGCCAGTGATAATAGTTCGCAGTTAGTGCGTGGGTTGAATGTTTCTGAGCGATTCTTCCGAGTATTAAAAGTACAACCAGCGATTGGGCGTGATTTTCTTTCCGAGGAAGATCGGCCCAATGGACCTTATGTAGCTATCATTAGTGATCCATTGTGGCGCAACTATTTTGGCGCAGATGCTAACGTGATTGGTAAACAGGTACAGCTTAATGGTCGAAGTTGTACAATTGTAGGAGTCTTACCAGCCAGTTTTCGGTTCGAATTTGCTGTTGATGTCTTTACACCATTGGCATTAACAGCAGATGCAAATGACAAAGGGCACAACACGATAATGCTTGCCCGTATTAAACCAGATCTTACTATTAAACAGGCACAAGAACAGGTAAGCCAATTAATCGTTCCATTTAATAATCAATATCCTGGTCATGCTGAGGTTGGCGATCTAGGTGTTCGGCTTGTACCATATCATCAATCGGTGGTTAATAATGTCAGTAATATATTGCTATTGCTTTTCGCTGCAGTAGGTTTTGTGCTGCTAATTGCCTGTGCGAATGTGACAAATCTGTTATTATCGCGTGGCACTAAGCGTGCGGGCGAGATAGCAGTACGGATCGCACTAGGTGCCAGTCGCTTGCGACTAATACGTCAACTTATGACAGAGAGCCTAATTCTTGCATTGGCTGGTGGCCTTCTTGCCGTTATTCTGGCTTTCTGGTGCGTGCCACTATTGTTAGCCTTGCTGCCTCCCGAACTTCCTAGTTTTGGTGAGGTTAAACTCGATCTTCAAGTAATCGTTTTTGCTTTCCTAGTATCACTAATAACTAGTCTGATTTTTGGAATTGCGCCAGCCTGGCAAGCTACTCAACTAGATATCAATAAGTCTTTAAAAGCTTCTACATGGCGAAACTCAAGCACAAGTAGGTTGGGAGCGCGTTTGCGTAGGCTGTTAGTGATCAGCGAGGTAGCACTTTCTCTGGTATTACTAGTAATGTCAGCACTGCTAATACAAAGCTTCCTTAATATGTATAAGGTTGATTTAGGATTTGATCCAAACAATCTTACAACTATGCAAGTCTCACTTCACTCTGCCAACTATAACAGTACCGCGCAGTCCTGGGAGTTTGAGAAGCGAGTAATGGAGCGGATATCAGCACTGCCGGGAGTTTTAGCAGTAGCCACAGTGCCTAGCTTGCCAATGGAGCGAGGACTTAATGATTTTATTACCATTGAGGGGCTTCCGGAAGAGAAAGGTATCCTGGTAGAGTCTAGGCCGATCAGTCCAGACTATTTTCGTGTTTTAGGAATAACACTATTGCGGGGACGCCTCTTTAATGACAATGATAGCCAGACATCGACACCAGTAATGGTAATAAATCAGAGGCTAGCAAATCATTATTGGCCAGATGCAGATCCGATTGGTAAACAGTTTGTTGTAGGAAAGAGCAAATGTCAGATTGTTGGAGTAGTAAGTGATATTAGAGAAGTTGGTTTAGACCGACCCGTGTTGCCCACCATCTATATTCCTAAGCCACAGCTCTCTGATGAATTTACTATAGAGATAAATGGTTGGTTCTTCACTTCATGGATAGTGCGAACTAGCCAACCTATCGACATCAATGAAGCATTGCGCAATATAGTTAAAGAGATTGATACACAGATACCGGTTGCTTCAATAAGACCATTAACTCAGGTGTTGAACACCTCTGTAGCTCAACAGCGATTTATCACTACACTTATAGGAATATTTGCCAGTTTGGCGATTGTACTTACTGCCATAGGGTTATATGGAGTGCTCAGCTATCAAGTGAGTCAACGCACTCAAGAGATCGGTATACGTATGGCTTTGGGAGCAAAGAACTGGAATATTATTAGACTCATTGTTGGTGAAGGAGTAACTCTTACGCTAATAGGAGTATCGTTTGGACTCATTTCTGCAGTCTTCTTATCACGAATGATTACGGGTCTACTTTTTGGAGTAAGCTCTCTTGATCCATTAACATTCATTTCAATATCAATATTTATTCTGGTTATTGCCGGTCTTGCTTGCCTTATTCCAGCATTACGAGCAACACGGATTGCGCCGATAATCTCACTAAGGTATGAATAAGAGATTATCATTAATGCTATTCAATGATTGAATAGCGCTAGCGGAGCTATTTATTGAAACCTAGTCCTACTTTTTTTCACATTTACTAATACTCTCAGAAAAGCAAATCATCGATTATACCCATAATTTAACTTTTTGTATCCTACATCAATAACCCAACAAGTAAGCAATTTTACCTCTCTTATCCCAAGCATTGTGAGTGATTCGGCTTATCTACACGCTGTTTCTTAAGCCGGACGGCTCAGGTTGTCAGCATCTAATCCACTCTTGTAAGATTATAGTTTGCTCCGATCAGTAAAAAGTGCTCTGTTAAGGTGAGGAGAAGATTATCTCTTAAGAGTCTTAGCAGTAGATTAAATACAAGGTATTATGGCGAAAAAGGCAGCGCAGAATATGAATACAGCTCAATACATAATCGGCATCGATCTAGGCACGACTAACTGTGTGCTTGCCGCTACAGCAGCCACTCCACCTGAGGATGGCAAGGCGACGATAGATCTTTTCAACGTGCCACAACTTGTTAACCCCAACGAGGTAGCAGAACAGAAACTACTACCTTCTTTCCTATATCTACCAAGTGAGTACGATTTTCCTAAGGGGAGTTTGACGCTTCCCTGGCAGCGTGATGAGCGTGTAGTGGTAGGTGAGCTAGCGCGCAAGCGCGGCGCCGAGAATCCTGCACGTTTTGTTAGCTCGGCAAAATCTTGGCTCTGTCATGCTGGTGTCAATCGTGTTCAACCAATCTTGCCCTGGCAATCGCCTGATGAAGTTCCCAAGGTCTCTCCACTAGAAGCTTCAAAAAATTATCTTGAATACATTAAACAGGCTTGGGACTATCAGCAATCTCAACAGGGTGGAGAAGCACAGTTAAGCGAGCAGGAGATATTACTTACCGTGCCCGCCTCATTTGATGCCGCCGCGCGCGATCTTACAATGAAAGCAGCCGAGATGGCAGGGTTAAAAAATGTCACACTGCTTGAAGAGCCACAGGCAGCCTTCTATTCCTGGTTGCAGAATGAGGGTGAACGCTGGCGTAAACGTGTTAAGGTAGGCGATCTAATTCTTGTCTGTGATGTTGGTGGCGGTACAACCGATTTCAGCCTTATTGCTGTTTCAGAAGATAATGGTGAACTGTCGCTTCAACGTGTTGCTGTAGGTGAGCATATACTGCTAGGTGGCGATAACATGGATCTTGCACTAGCACGTCTGTTACAGCAACGCCTGCAAGAGCGTGGTACACGTATAGACAATTGGCAATTGCAGAGTCTATGGTATCGTTGTCGTGTTGCCAAAGAGCGGCTACTCAGTGATCCAGATCTTACTAGCGAACCAGTTACGATTATGGGTAAAGGGTCTGGATTGGTAGGAGGGACAATCTCCACAGAATTAACCCGTGAAGATGTCGAGCGAGTACTTGTAGAGGGTTTCTTTCCTCTTTGTGAACCAACTGAGATGCCGGCTAGACAGCGCCGTGTGGGCTTGCAAGAGATTGGTCTACCTTATGCTGCCGATCCAGCGATCACTAAGCATCTGGCACGCTTCCTCAGCCAACAGGTACGTAATAATCTGGAATCTCACCAGATTCGACGTAGTTCTGAAGGTTTTGCTTGTCCTACTGCAGTGCTCTTCAATGGTGGCGTAATGAAGGCGGAAGGGTTACGTCATCGTATTGTTGAATTGTTAAATCGTTGGGTTATCACAGCCGGTTTTGAGCCAATTGTGCTACTTGAAGCCGATGATCTAGACACTGCTGTTGCGTGTGGCGCTGCCTATTATGGACAAGCGCGGCATGGTCGTGGAGTACGTATACGCGCAGGTGCTGCACGTACCTACTATGTTGGTATAGAGAGTGCAATGCCAGCGATCCCAGGTATGCCTGCACCACTCAAGGCGCTCTGTGTTGTTCCGTTTGGAATGGAAGAGGGTAGTGAAGCTACCATTCCTAATCAAGAGTTTGGATTGATTGTTGGTGAACCAGCAGAATTCCGTTTTCTTAGCTCTACTGTACGTAAGCAAGACTCGATCGGTACACTAATAGAGGATTGGGGTGATGATATTGAGGAACTCTCACCTCTTGAAGTTACTCTACAACTGTCTGGGCAGGAGGATACTATAATGCCTGTGCGGTTAGAGACACATATGACGGAACTAGGCACCCTTGAGCTTTGGTGTGTATCACGAGATGGCGAGCACCGCTGGAAGCTAGAGTTTAATGTGCGCGAACGCGAAGAATGATCAATATCGATCTCTCATTATCGTAGAAAAAGATCTTTCATTATGAAGGGACGCTGCATTATAGGCATTGATCTAGGTACGACAAATTCGGCAGTAGCTTATATACGCACTGGCAGTGACGAATTTGAGTCTCCTGAAATCGTACTTTACGAGGTGCCGCAATTGGTAGCACCTGGTGAAGGTGCGCCTTGCCGTACATTACCCTCTTTTCTATACATTGCTGGCGACTATGATATTGCTGCAGAGAGCCTATGGCTGCCTTGGGATGAGCAGTCGCGTTATGCAGTTGGTACGTTTGCTCGTGATCAGGGTGCATTGGTACCTGGGCGATTGGTCAGTTCTGCAAAATCTTGGCTCTGTTATAGTGAGGTTGATCGAACTGCAAAGATTCTTCCCTGGGGATCCGATCTAGGTCCCGATGCTTGTTCACCAGTGGAAGTTTCAGCACGCTACCTCAAGCATATACGTGATGCCTGGAACTTTGAATTTGCCGGTGAATCACCAGATATGCGTTTTGAGAATCAGGAGATAGTGCTCACAGTGCCTGCCTCATTTGATGAAGAAGCACGCGAGTTGACGTTGCAAGCAGCACGTGAGGCAGGCTTCAACAATCTTACCCTGATTGAAGAACCATTAGCCGCTTTCTACTCCTGGATCGTTGCGCATAATCGCCATTTCGAGAAGTATGTTGTTGATGGTGATCTAATACTGGTTTGCGATGTAGGTGGTGGCACAACCGACTTCAGTTTAATACGTGTAACACGCCAAGGTGCTGATGTACGTTTTGAGCGTACTGCAGTAGGCGAGCATCTGTTACTCGGTGGTGATAATGTTGATCATGCGCTGGCAAGGCTTATTGAAACGCGTTTGGCACGTAAACTAACGATTCAACAACGTGCTGCCTTGTTACGACAGTGTAGCGCAGCAAAAGAACAATTACTTGATGGAGGGATCGAAGAGAAGGCGACAATACGATTGGCTGGCAGTGGTAGCAGCTTGGTAGGTGGCACACTACAGGCTGATCTTATTCGTCAAGAGGTACTCGATCTATTACTGGATGGATTTCTCCCTATCACGGCGCGCGATGATCTACCACGTCGTGAACGCCGTACTGCGTTACGTGAGATCGGGCTCCCTTATGAATCTGAGCCGGCCATTACTCGTCATCTAGCTGCCTTTTTACATCAGGCCAGCCAGCAGTCGCTGCCTGTGCGACCGGATGCAATACTCTTTAATGGTGGTTTTTTCAAACCTACAAGCTTGCGCGAGCGGCTTGCCCAAGCAGTTGCACAATGGTTTGCAACCGATAAGGGTTGGTCTCCTAAGATACTTTCTAATGACTCGCTTGATACTGCTGTAGCGGTTGGAGCTGCTTATTATGGACTGGTACGTTACCAAGGTGGTGTACGTGTTGGTTCAGGTAGTCCACGCGCCTATTATATAGAAGTAGCACGCGCCAGCCAGGCAGCAACAGGCAAAGTAGAAGCTGTCTGTGTGTTGCCACGTGGCAGCGAAGAAGGGACAACCCTGCAGCTTGATACACGCCTATTTGAATTACAAGCAAATCGCCCAGTAAGCTTTACGCTCTGGAGCAGTACTACACGTCAAGGCGATGCTCTGGGTGACATTATCATTGCAGATGAAGAAGAGTTACATGCACACTCACCGCTTGTTACAGTAATACGTTTTGGCAAACGCACCAGTAGTGTTAATGTTCCTGTTAAACTGGTAGCAGAGTTTACTGAAGTAGGCACACTAGAATTGTGGTGCCAATCGCGAATTAGTGAGCACCGTTGGCGTCTACAATTCCAATTACGCAAACCGGCAGGACAGGTAAGTGTAGTACGTAAACCTTCTACACCAATAACAGAGAGTGCTGCGATTGTTGACGAGGCAGCCGTGCAAGCGGCATGTGATCTGATCACAAATGTCTTTCAGTCACGTGAAAGTAATCCAATCGACCTGACAGGGCAATTGGAAGAAATTTTCAGCCTAGGGCGCGACAGTTGGCCAATGGTAGTGATACGCAAACTTGCTGATCACCTCTGGGGGCTTGTTGAAGGGCGTAGGTTGAGTGAGAAACATGAAGCACGCTGGCTCAACCTTTTTGGCTTCTGTTTAAGACCTGGCTTCGGCGCCGAACTTGATGATTGGCGTGTACAGCAGGCGCGTAAGCTCTATCATACTGGACTGGCTTTCCCTAATGATGAGCAATGCCAGGCAGAGTGGATGGTGTTATGGCGCAGAGTTGCCGGTGGTTTTACTAAGGGACAACAGCTAGAACTCTACAACCGTACCTCAGCATCACTAATGGGTGGGCGTGGTCGTCGCCGTGTGCGCCTTAATCCTCAGGTTGAACGTGAAACCTGGCGTATGGCAGCAAGTTTGGAGTTGTTACCAGCCGCACAAAAGGTTGAACTGGGCCAGGCATTGCTTGCACGTATTAGCAGTGGTATAGCAGGTGAGAATGAATTGTGGTCGCTAGGTCGTTTGGGCGCACGTATTCCTTTTGCTGCCACGATTGATACGGTTCTGCCACCTACAGTTGTTATGCGCTGGATCGAGATCTTACTAACAGTTGATATTCCCGCGGTAGAAGCGTTTGCTGCTACGCTTGTACAACTTGCCGCGCGTACTGATGATCCTGTGCGTGATATAGGCGAGTCACTACGTGCGCAGGTCGCCGCGCGATTGATAGCACTTGGTAAACCTGCTCTTGTTGATAGTATCGAAACTGCTATTGCATCTACACGACGCGATGCTGCGCGTATATTTGGGGAATCCTTACCGGTAGGGCTACGATTATTACAATAGTATATGCGGCAGGGTGGCTGGCTGATGAGAGCGCTTTCCGGTACAATTACTGGCTTGCATTTCAGACCAACAGACCAGGGAGAGGGAAATAGTAATGAGCGAAGAGATGGGAATATTGGATAGTTACAGCCGGGAGGAGCGGCTACAGTTTTGTCGTATTGTTGCCCATATGATCGCTGCAGACCACAAGCTTACCGAAGAAGAGCGTGTGCATCTGGCCGGTCTCGTCTGGCAAGCTGGCCTCTCAATGGAGGAAGAGGATGTGGCAGTGGCATTACGGTCAGAATTAGAGACTCCCACACCGCTCTCCGATTTAGTTAAAGGGATAGATAATCCAGATCTACGGCGTTGGCTCTATCGTGTGATTGTGGAAGTAGCATTTGCTGATGGGCATTTAGCTGATGAGGAAGCAAACAAGCTGATCGAGATGGCAGAGCTTTTCAGCCTCAATCGCGAAGCCGCGCGCGAGCTGATCAATTGGACTGAAGAGAGCATTTCATTGGAACGCCGAGAAATGGATATTATGGCCAGGTTGTAAGAGGAAAGATGGATTGCGTTCCGAACTGCACCGCTACTTAATGGAATGTTCTAGTACTGCTTCCCCAAAGAGGTTCTTGCGCTGTGTCTTATTGAGCGTTCCTGAAAGTACTAGTTCATAGTAGGCGCGTACGACCTCAGGCTCTGGAATATTATTCTCACGGGCAACCTCACCGGGGCGTGGCAAGACTTCACCCTTCTTGAGTTGATTGGTGCTGATCAATGACTCGATCTCGTCTTTCACTTGTTGATAGATCGGTCCAGCTTGTGCGACATCGCGAATCGTCAGTTTCATATATTTCTAGCACCCAAAAATGAATTGCTAATAATCTACTAGCTTTTATACAGAATATCTATAGAGCCAGCATACGTGTGTTACTGATCCACACGTTGGCGGCGTTCGCCTCGGCTACAAGCAATTTACTATAACTTCGCGATCCAATCAAAACCTTATTGCCTGAAATATACGTAATTTACTGATCAAGCCGTTGTAGATTGTAGATAATATTACGCAATTGATCGATAGCAGTCTTTAATTCGATGAGAAAGACAGTGTCGATAGGCTGGCGCTTCTCTACATCACCAAGCATGATTTGCAGCAACATACTGATTTCACTACCGACCTGTACAAACGAGTCTTGGTAGCTTTGCGCAATCAGATCAGGAGTAAGGGCACCACTAATGGTGGAATTGGATATGGTTTTATGCTGAATAATTTCTGTACGCACCATATGCATGGTGGATTCACTGGTATCGTGTGTATGTGGCTTTGCTTCATAGCTTGTTACCGTGGCAGCATCCTGAGACGGAGATGCTGTCTCATTCCCACTAAGGTTATTAGTATTAAACTTCTTCTTGCGCGGCTTGTTAGGGTTGGCATCAGCAATACGTGCATTGAGTTTGGCAGGATCGGCAGTAAGCAGTATAGCAGCTTCTAGGTCTTGCTCACTAGCTTCGGCAAAGACTTTAAGGAACTCTTTCTCTGTTACTGCCTTCATTGCCGCGTCTAGTTCGCTGGCAAAGGTTTGAACATCAGGGTGACGATCAGAAGCTGACTTCTCTAGTGCGCGCATTGCTACAGCATTAAGCACCGCCGGCACTTCAGGCCGTAGTTGGTAGATAGGGCGTGGCTTCTCACGTGCTTGTTTGACTGCTACGGTAGTGTGCGACTTTCCTAAGAAGGGTACACGCCCTGCGAGCAGTTCATAGAGGATGATGCCAAGCGAGTAGATATCTGAGCGTGTATCGATATCCTTACCATAGCACTGTTCTGGAGACATGTAGTAGGGTGTGCCGACTACTACACCTTGGCGTGTTAACTCCAGTTCATTGAGGCCATCGGCAGATACTTCCTTAAATTTGGCAATACCGAAATCGAGTACCTTAACGACCGTAGTATCATCATCTTGATGTATAAAGATATTCTCTGGCTTAAGATCACGATGGATGATTTTACGCTTGTGTGCAATCGCGACCGCAGCACAGATCTGTTGGAGAATGTCATTAATCTCAGTAAGGCTAAGAAAGCGTGTCTCCTTGAGGCGCTGTCTCAATGTCTTACCTTCTAAATACTCCATCACCACATAAACAAGATTGTCTGGTGTGACACCAAAATCCATCACCGCAATCGCATTGGGATGGCGGATCTGCATCATTGCATAAGCCTCACGGCGAAAACGTTCAACAGCAACCAGATCGGTAGTAAGACGGCGGTGCATCACCTTTACAGCAACTGGCATATTGAGCTGTAGGTGTACGGCACGGTAGACGCTACCAGTGCCGCCGCGTGCGATCCGCTGCTCAATCTGATACTTGTAATCGATAAGACGTCCAACTAGATCGTCTTCACTCTGGCTTGCGATTAACTGTTGTCCGTCAAAGCCGCAGAAAGCGATATTCTGTTCAAATTGCCGCTTACATTTGGGGCAGATTTTCATTCACTGCTCCTTAGTGGTTTAACCATTTAATCATTATCTAGGTCGGCGCGCAAGACTACAACCATGATATGCTTGATGTAGTAGTTGGTTGTTGTTATCGATCAGTATCAGAAGCACTCATCATCAAGCTTTATTGCCACCGGCGATGATCTCAGGGGAGACAAACTTACTTACATCGATTGGCCAAGTAATACGAAATAAGGAGCCTTTGCCAAGAGTGCTTTCTGCCTCGATAGTACCACCCATCAGTTCAACCATCTTTCTACTGATTGGTAATCCCAGCCCGGTGCCAACAAAGCGGCCCATCTCGGCATTGCGGCCACGGTGGAATTCATCAAAAATTGTCTCTAATTCTTCTAAGGGAATACCTGGACCACTATCCGCTATTTGTACACACCAAAACTCTTCATCAACACAGAAGGTATGTAGGCTGACCATGCCCTGTTGAGTAAATTTGATTGCATTACCAAGCACATTGGTGAGTACCTGATGGCATTTGGTATAGTCACTAACAATCTCGCCCAGTTCGTTGCTAATCTCCTTAATACATTTGAGTCCTTTAGCAGCAGCACTATCGATCAAGCCGACCCAGACCTGTTCAATCAATTCATAGGCTAGGAAACGCTTTAAGTTGATCTTCTCTTTACCAGAAGCGAGTCGTGAATAGTCTAGCAGGTCATTAATAAGCATCATCAGGTGTTTGGAGTTAACTGCGATACGACTGACCATATCAAGCTGTGTCTCTGTGAGAGGCTGACTCTTATCACGCTGCAGCAGTTGTACTAGTCCAGTGATGGCATTGAGTGGCGTGCGTAGTTCATGGGAAACTGTAGAGATAAAGCGTGTTTTCAATTGATCGACTTCAATCAATCGTTCATTGTTCTGTTCTAGTAAGCGTTGATACTGTATACGGTCACTAATATCGTGAAAGACTGCAATTGCGCCAATAATCTCACCCGTGCTGTTAAGTAGTGGGGTGGCATTGACGCTCAACACACACTCAGGACCAGTGGGTGGGCGTACAAGAATCTCGACATCTTTAAGCGTTTCACCATGACGGGCGGCACGTAGAAAGGGCAGTTTATCTTTAGGGAAGATCTCACCATTAAGATAGTATAAGGGTGGTAACTCGCCACTCGCGGCAATGCCCAACAACTCACTGCCACGGCGATTGATATTGAGGATACGGCCCATTGAATCGACAACGATCAGTCCCTCAATCATCTGAGAGATAATCGCCTCTAATTCTGCGGCGCGGCCCTGTGCCTCATTGGCCAGTTGCCAAGCCTGTCGTCTAGCCAGTGCCTGTTCAGTAATATTGGTAAACTGGATCAGCAGTTCTTTAACATTGTCGTTTTGTGGTAATGCGATTGCCTCCACCTTCCAATATGTTAGGCCCTGGCCAGCACGATGATGTTCATATTCATTGATAATTAAATGTTGATTAGTGTAGCTGAGCGCACGTAGTTGGTTGGCAACACCAGTCTGATCCAGTTCAGGTAGTAGTTCGGTAAGTTGATATGACCGATTGGTCAGTTGACTTTCGTTCAAGAGCAGATGAAGCGCGGTTGCATTAGCCTCAATAATCGACAAATCTTCACTATTTACGATCAAAATGCCGACCGGTATATGGTCTAGAGCTGATTGCAAACGTTCACGGGAATATAACGACTTAATACTTTGCATGCGCGTTAACTCTAATAATACGATGGTTAATGCTAGCAAATCAGCGCCTGGAGTAATAGCTACAATATGTTAGGTTGCTATTTATTTGATCGTAGTTGCCTGCCAAGTAAGGTGCTCGCTAATTCGTCTAGAGTGGTTATGAGAGGATATTGTCGAGTACGCTCTGCCAGCGTTCGGCAAGTTCCAGAACAGGCTGACGGATCAGTTCCTTACCATCAATACGAACCATGAACCAGTCCGTTACACTACGACCTAGAGGGCGGCAGGGTACATTGTAACGTGCAGCAATCTGCTCAAGAGTTGGTAGATCGTTCTCCTTCAGAGAGACAATAATTCGTGCAGGAGTCTCGCCGAATAGCGCAGCGGCAAGGGAGATGCCGGTAGCAAAAGCCTGTGTATCACTACGTTTTAGATCCAGTTCTACACCCAGACAGTGACCAACTGGCTTGGCAATACAACATTCTGCTAATGCGATCAATAGACCTCCATCCGAGACATCGTGTGCAGAGGAGAGCAGACCTTGTTGGATTGCTTCCTGACAACATTGTTGCACTGCCAACTCCATCTCCAAATCGAGCTTAGGTGGCTGTCCAGCTATGCAGCCATGAATCTCAGCGAGATACTCACTGCCACCTAAATCCTCTCTACACTGACCAAGCAGTACAATCAGCTCACCAGGCTGTTTTAAATCAGAGGTAGTGAGCTGTCTCATATCATCAATAATCCCAACCATGCCAATAACCGGTGTAGGATAAACCCCACGACCTTCTGTCTCATTATAAAAACTGACATTACCGCCTGTAATAGGAGTATTAAAAGCCTGGCAGGCTTCGGCTAAACCATCAATCGTTTCACTAAAGGCCCACATTACTTCAGGCCGTTCTGGAGAGGCAAAGTTGAGACAGTTGGTTGCTGCCAATGGCCGCGCGCCACTTACTACCAGGTTACGGCAACTCTCTGCTACTGCTAATCGCGCCCCTTCGCGTGGATTTAATTCACAATAACGACCATTGCCATCAAGGGTCATGGCCAGCGCTTTACGCGTCTCTTTGACACGTATTATGGCGGCATCTGAGCCTGGCAATAAAATTGTGTTGGTACGTACTGTGTGATCGTATTGACGATAGACCCAGCGACGAGAGCATATGTTAAGCGAAGTGAGCAGACGCAAGAAGACTTCAGCAACCTGATCAGAAGATAGCTCATATTTAGCGCATAATTCTTGAGCATCTGGCTGCACAATATTGATTTCCTGTAGGGGACGATGATAGATAGGGGACTCATCGGTAAGCGCACGGTTAGGAATATCAGCAACCAGTTGACCATGGTTGAACACACGTAGCCGCTGGGTATCAGTTACATGTCCAACCACTACCGCATCAAGCTCCCATTTATTGAAGATCTCGATTAACTCTCGTTCACGTCCATGCTCAGCAACAATTAGCATACGCTCTTGTGATTCTGACAGCATAATCTCATAAGGAGTCATGCCAGACTCACGCTGTGGTACTAGGCTCAATTCAATATCTAGACCGGTGCCAGCTCGTGCCCCCATTTCACAACTAGAACAGGTCAGGCCGGCTGCACCCATATCTTGTATACCAATAATTACACCTGAACGCATTGCTTCTAGGCAAGCTTCTAGCAAGAGTTTTTCTGCGAATGGATCACCAACCTGCACAGTAGGCCGCCTAGCGCTTGAAGTCTCATCAAATTCTGCCGATGCCATTGTCGCGCCATGAATACCATCACGGCCAGTCTTGGCGCCTACATAGATAACTGGATTGCCTATCCCAACCGCTTTGCCTAAAAAGATCTGATCTCGTTTAACAAGCCCTAGAGCAAAAACATTGACAAGTGGATTAGCACTGTAGCAATCACCAAAATAGATCTCACCGCCTATCGTAGGACAGCCAAAGCTATTACCATAATCGCTAATACCTCTTACTACACCAGCCATTAGACGGCGATTATTGGGTACATTAAGCAGACCGAAGCGTAGGCTATCCAAGATCGCCAGTGGACGTGCACCCATAGTAAAAATGTCACGTAAAATACCGCCTACACCAGTAGCAGCACCCTGGTAAGGCTCGATAAAACTAGGATGGTTGTGCGACTCTATCTTGAAGGCAACACACCAGTCACCACCTATATCGATAATACCAGCATTCTCGCCAGGTCCCTGCAAGACACACTCACCCTGAGTAGGCAAACGTTTGAGATGCGTGCGTGAGGATTTATATGAGCAGTGCTCGGACCACATCACCGAAAAGATACCTAGTTCAACCAGGTTAGGAGTGCGTCCAAGCAGTGATTCAATTTTACGGTATTCTTCCTCGGTAAGACCGTGACTGGCGATAATTGCTGGGGTAAATTGCTCCGTCATAAATATCTCAGCAGAGGCAAAAGGGTTTCAGGCAAAGCCTAATATCTTGCCTCAACTGACATTAAAAGACAATCCTTGTTAGAGATTACACGCCGTCAGGGTAGTCCAATAATGATAATTCGACTAGCAGTACGATTCGCTTCCAGTACTAACAGCCGCCTACCATCACTGCTTAGAGCGATATTGGCTGGTCCGCCGCCTAATACTACAGTCTCTAGCAATGTGCCACTGGTGGGAGCAAAAATGAAGAGCCGACCACTACCATAATCAGTAACATAAGCGCGATCAGCGGTTGTCACAGCATTATTGCCTACCGTAAGAAATCTCTCTTTTGGTAGTTTAATACCTGTACGGATTCGTAAGCTGCCTTGTGCATTGGCGGTAATAATAAAACTACGATCATTAGCAAGATTCACTGCTAACAGCCGATCGCCATTAGTGCTAGGCAGTTTGGTAAGCTGTGGGGCATTAATATCTGCAATACGGCTAACTCGCCGCCCTGTCTGTGCATTGATAGAGAGCAGTTCTGCAGAAAAAGAAGAGACGACATAGATGTAGCGGCCATCTGTACTAAAGATAGGGATATTATTAAGCGCAAAAAGTTGATTCTTAGGTGCTAGGTAACGTGCTAATTCGCGTAGTGGGCCAGTTGCATCAACAAAGACAATAGTAGGTGGCTTATCGAAAGTAGCACAAATAATTGCTAGTCGGCGATCGCTGCCTTGTTCATAGAGTGCTAGTCCTACTGGCTTTTCACCAACCGCTAGACGTTGCTCTATCGTACCTGTCACAGCATCAAAAGCCAGTATATTATTTACTCCATCTGCAACAAATCCAGTGCTGCCATCATTGCTGAATACGACAACTAACAGACTAAGTACAAGCGGAGAAATATCTGGAAGCGCCACTGTACCAGTAATACGCGCCTCGCTGCCAAAGACCTCCACTAATGATATAGAGCTAGAATTGGTGTTAATAACTGCTAATCGTGCGCGACCAGCTACTTCTACTAGCGCGATCCGTTCAGGGCGCTGACCCACGGTAATACGCTGTGTTACCAAGCCCTGCTCAGTATCAATAACAAGCAGTTCATTGCTAGTTGGAGAGGCAACAAAAGCACGTTGGCCATCCTGACTAAAGAGGATGTTTTGTGTAAGAGTAAAATTGACTGCACCTGGAGGGGCAAAAATTCCTGTCAGCTTGGGTGTGTCTGCATCTGCTTCTATCAGCACAGTACGATGATTGAATTCGTCTATGATTGCTAGTCTATCTATGTCGGTAGTACGTAGCAGTTGTAAGTTTTGCGGCGGTCCATTGAGATTGAGTGCACTCAGTTGTGCACCAGTAGCAGTGTCAAAGACAAAGAGCTGGTGGCCAAACTGAGTAGCGACAAAACCTCTACGCCCATCTGCACTAAGTGCGGGCGCAGTAGTAAGAAAGCGTGAAGATGAACGATAAGTGGCTACTCGTGTAAGATTGTCGGGGTTGCTGCTATCGAAGATGCTTACTGTGCCATCGAATATTGCCACAACCGCCAACTGCTGATTGACCAGATCTAATTGTGCAGGAAACGAGCCAACGGCAGCCTGTGCACGTATACGGCCCTGCACTAGGTCGATGGCAAAGAGCATCCCTGCATCGGCAGAAGCAAGGTAGGCAATAGTACCATCCGGGTTTGTAACAATGTTGTTTTCATTCGCCAATCCAGCGCCTGCAGGTAGTTGCACACGAGTGGTGATACGTAATCTACCTGTGTCTTCAACATTGACAACCAGCACCTGAGGACGATCACCAGCTAATGTTAAGACCAAGCTTTCTTGTCCTGATAACTTGGTAGTTGCTACATTAAAAGGTATTGCAGGGAGTTCTAGCTGACTTAGCTGTTCGCCAGTATCGACCTGAAAACTAAAGAGCACAGCACTACCATTGCGCTTAACTGCAGCAACAAACGCAACTGTACCATCAGCGCTAAAGGTGAGTGTGCGCTGACTGGGAGCAAGTGTGAAATTACGCTTTAACTCAGCTTGTGCAATGACACTTAGTTTAGTAGGGTCGCTAGCATCGATAAAGCTGATGGTTGGTATTGGTAGACCTATAAAAGCAGTATTGGTCACGGCCAGCCTTCGTCCTGCTGTGCTCTCGTGTAAAGCGATAAAAGTTGGTCCATCGCCGGTGGCAATGCTACTCAACTGCTCGCCAGTGATTGCATTAAAGGCAAAGAGCGTGTCAGTGTGAAAGGCAGTAGTAAAGGCAAAAGGTTCTATCTGACTAAAGACGACGATATTAGATTGATTCGGTACAAAGGCAGTAGGGAAATCTATCTGGTTGACTGATGCTAGACTAGGGCTAGAGAGCGCTACGGGGGCAAGCATAAAACAGCCAGCCAGTAGCCATACCATTAAGAAACGTAGTACTATGCCAGCAGGAAGCCTCATCCCCGTAATTATGCCGTGATTTTTCTCTCTACCACAAGTCTAGTC
>JBFLVQ010000092.1:0-19778 GCA_040758525.1 Acidobacteriota bacterium | reverse complement strand
CCACCGACCTACGCCAAGAGTTCAATGAGAATGATAGCACCGTCGATTTTACCATTGTCATTGATGAAGGTAAGCCGTTTACGATCCGGCGTATTGAGTTTAAGGGCAATACTATTACTCGTGACCAAGTGTTACGCCGTGAAATCCTCGTTAATGAAGGTGACCTATACAACCAAGAACTCTTTGATCTAAGCCGCCTACGTCTTAATCAATTAGGTTACTTTGAAGAGATCAAGGAAGAGGACGTACAATTTCAGACTGATGAGCGTAATGGACAGGTAGAAATTACTCTCAAAGTAAAAGAGAAAGGTCGCCAACAGATCTCCTTTACAGGCGGTGTATCTGGTATTGGCGGTAGTTTTATTGGTATCTCTTATTCTACTAACAATCTTTTTGGTTATGGTGAATCGCTTTCATTCGAAGTTGCTGCTGGCAATCGGCAGCGTAACTTCTCGGTGAGTTTTACTGAACCTTATCTGCGTGGTCGTCCTATCAGCTTAGGTTTCTCAGTATTCACTAGCCGCATCAAGTTCTTTGGTGGTGGTCTTAATACTGGCTTCTTAGGCGCTGGGGGTCTGTTTGGCGGTGGCGCTACTACACTTACTGACAGTTCGCTCTTTACTCAAGACAGCACCGGTTTTAGTGTGACTTTGAGTGCTCCACTGACTTTCTTTACCAGAAAATACCTTAAATACACACGCTTCACACGTGTTGGCTTAAGTTATGGTTTTAGCTCCACAAAGGTGACTGATCCACCTGCCAACCGCGATAATGATCCAACTAATGACATCATTGTAACCTTCTCACAGCCTGACATCACTTCTAGTACATTAACCACTTCACTTGTCTATAACACGCTTAACAACCCGATTGATCCCACTGGGGGAAAGAGTCTATCAGCCGTGTTGCGCTTTAGTGGGTTAGGTGGTGATGTACGAGTTATCTCTCCTAGCCTTGAAATTAAAGCTTTTAACCGTGTGTTAGGACGTGAGAGACCACATGTCTTTGGTCAACGTTTCCTAATTGAACATGTCAGCTCCTTTGGCTCTCGCTTGGAGAGCAACTCGCTTGCTTTTGTTGGTGGTGTGCCAATTTTCAATCGTTACTTCTTAGGTGGTGAAGATTCGATACGTGGCTTCAATGTACGTTCTATCTCGCCAATCGCACAGGTTGAACGCTTCCAGACCACTTCTGAGGTACAGGCAAGATTGCCCAATGGTAAAGTATTACCGGTATTGAAACCAGGACGACGCTTCCGTGGAATCGATGCCAGTGTATTACAGATGTTCACATTCAATAACCGTGCTTTGAGCGATCCTAATCGCCCTGAATTTACTCCCATTGGTGCAGATACCCAGCTACTCTACAATGCCGAGTATCGTATTCCATTGGCCGGACCACTCTCATTTGCTTTCTTCCTAGATGCTGGTACAGTCTTTAACACAGGTTCATTCGATGATGACTTCCTAACAACCAACAAGATTCCTGAGCTGCTTGCGGGCTTTGTCATAAACCCACGTGGGCGTATTGCTACACCAGAAGAGATTGCTGCGGCCCGTACCCCAGAGACACCACCCACTGAATTGCCTAAAGGTTTCCGCTTTGTCACTATCAATGGCAATTCTGTACGCACTTCGGCAGTGCGACTCTCGCGCGATATTGGTGGATTCTCAACAAACTTCCGCGCCTCGATTGGTGGCGAGTTACGTGTACAGGTGCCGGTTGTGGGCGTACCCTTCCGCCTAATCTTCGCCTACAATCCAAATGCGAAGACAGATGCTAATGACCCGAAACAGATCTTCCTGGAGCAGAAGCGTACAGTGCGTTTCAGCATTGGCCGCACTTTCTAATCTGCTTATTCCCTTTCTAATTCTACTCGTGTTGCTGCCAATGGCAGCAACACAGACTTTTGCTCAGCAATCACAAGGTTCTGTTGCGACAGTTGACTCGCGCATCTTTGCGATAGAGATTACCGAATACAAACGACAGATCGATCAACTCAACCGTGAGTTTGAAAAGCAGACTCGCGAAGTACAGGATCTCGCTGCCGAACTACGCAGCTTTGAGATTGACCTTAATACCAATCGCCTCAACTATAGTGCCAAGATACGTCAGGAGCGCACTGAAATACTAGAAAGTATGCGCAAAAAGTATCAACGCAAATCTGAAGATCTAGAGGAGGCTGCCAAAAAAAGGGCGGATGTCTTGCTAGCACCTGTGAAAGAAAAGATTATGCGTGCGCTTAACGAATATTCTCAAGCACGTGGTATTGTCTTGGTGTTGGATATAGCTACGGCTATTGAACGCGGTGGTTTGATCTATGTATCGCCTGGTATTGATATCACGGCTGCATTTATAGAGGATTATAATCGTAGCCAATCACGGTAATTTTTATAAATTGCACTATATGGTGGACAAATCCTGCGTCTCTTGTAATACTTCTGATTGTTTAATTTGATTGATCGGGCTTATAGGTTGTAGGAGGCATAATAATGCCGCAGGAAGCGCCTTCCTTTCCTCCTGAGATTGATATTCGGGAATTGAAAAGATACCTCTCCAAAGAATATGCGCAGCTTGCGCAGGAAGCAAAGAAGATTACCTCTAAAGACAAATCCAAACAGAGCATAGCACAGTTAGCAGAATGGCTGGAGAGACTACAACAGTTACGTGTACGCTTGGATGAGATTCATAGCCAGACCGAAGCCCTGCTTGGAATAACCTGTAACTGTCGTATTGAGACGACCTCAGGTTGTGGCCATTCGCTTAATATTGATATCATCGACAAAAACCTCGACATCTGTCATCGCTATATTGCCGAAAAGACCCTATCGCATTGAATGGCGAGTAAAAAATAATGACAACCAATAATCCAGCCATAATTGGCAGTGAGTATGAAGTACGTGTTGAGAAACTTGTCTATGGTGGACAGGGATTGGCTCGTCTAGCTACACAAGTGATCTTTATTCCTGCTAGTGTGCCTGGGGATCTCTTGCGTGTACGTATTAGCGCAATAGAGAAAGGTTTTCTACGCGGGGAGATCGTAGAGATTCTTACATCCTCATCGGCACGTCGTATACCACCTTGTAAATTCTTTGGTGTCTGTGGTGGCTGCCAATTACAACACCTTAATTATCCTGCCCAATTGGCAGCAAAGGCCGAATTCATACGTGATTCATTGGTGCGTTTAGGTCATATTGAATGGTCTTTACCAATAGAGATTAAACATGGGCCAGAGTTCGGCTATCGTGCTCGTGCACAGTTCAAGATTGGCCGTGGAACCAAGCCATTGCAAATTGGATTCTATCAAGCTACCTCACATCAGGTCTGCGATATTGACCACTGTCCAATATTAGTACCAGAACTCAATGATGCGCTTACTCGGCTACACAGCGCAGCGGATGAGATCGCTGAAGCAGCGCTGCCTTACAGCAAGATTGAGGTGGCAGCAGGTATAGGTACAACTGCTGCACATCCCCCTGCTGCCAAGTTATCTACTCAAAGTGTATTTCAGCAAGCCTTCGGTATTGACTACTATTTCGATCCAGAGTGCTTCTTTCAGGTGAATCGCTTTCTCTTAGAAACCTTGATCGAGACGGTTATCGGTGTACACAATGGCCAGCTTGCAGTTGATCTATATGCCGGAGTAGGACTGTTTGCATTACAACTAGCACGGCGTTATGAAAAGGTGGTTGCGGTTGAGGTTAATCCACGGGCAGCAACCTGGATTGCACACAATATAAGTGTTAATCAGGTGACAAATATCGAATTTAATGCAATATCGGCAGAACGCTGGCTTGCCAAACAGGCTATACGTATCGGTGCAATCGATCTAGTGGTACTGGATCCACCTCGTGCAGGGGTTTCACAGGCTGCGCTTAAACGATTGATCGATCTACATCCGGCTGAGATCGTCTATGTCTCTTGCGATCCGACTACACTGGCGCGAGATCTGCGTGTATTGCTAAATGCTGGATTTCATTTACAGAGCATCACAGGAGTAGATCTTTTTCCCCAAAGTTACCATATAGAAACAGTTGCAGCACTAACCCGGTAGCCTTGCTTTTCGTGCCTTAGTTGCATTTTTAGCGGCTAAGCCTTAAGCTGGCTGCTAGAGGAGTAGATGTAGTGATGCCTTCTTTTCTGGCGAAATCGATTGAATCTTGTACAATCCGCTTCTGTAACACTTTTGAAGATTACGATAAATGCATAGAGTTGCAGCGCCTGGTTTGGAATAGCGTCGATCTAGAGCTGACATCCGCACGCATCTATATAATCTCCTGGAATGCGGGAGGTTTTCTATTAGGTGCATTCACTCCAGAAGAAGAACTAGTGGGGTTTCTACATACCTTTCCTGCCCATGATGAAAATAACGAGGCGATCTACTACTCACATATGCTGGCAATCAAACCAGAGTGGCAAAACAGCGGTCTTGGCCAAATGTTGAAACTGCGACAGCGTGAGCAGGCATTGGAGCGGGGTATTCGGCTGATCGTATGGACTTTTGATCCGCTACAGTCACGTAATGCTCACTTCAATATCAACAAGCTAGGTTGTGTAACACGCAAATACAAAGTGAATCTCTATGGTACTGCTACTTCTAGTGTCTTTGATGAAGGTATTGAAGCCGATCGGCTACTAGCCGAATGGTGGGTACGCTCACCGCGAGTAGAATCCGTTGTCGCCAATCAATCCATCACTATTCCTACTGATTGGCCTTTCGTAGAAATTCCCTATGATTTTGCTGCCGTGCGTAGCCAAGACTTGGCGCAGGCACGCCAATGGCGTTACCATGTACGTAGCGAATTTGAGAAGATGTTTGCCGATGGTCTGATTTGTGCAGGCTTTCAGCCCGGCACATCAGATCGCTTTAGCCGTTACTATTTCACTGATCCTGAGCAACTGAATTTACAATGAAGATTGAACGTATAGAGTTACGTGAAGTGTGCATGCCACTGGTCTCACCCTTTGAGACCAGCTTCGGCCGTACTACGGAAAGACGCATAATGATAGTGCGTGTATGGGCAGATGGCGAGATTGGTTATGGTGAGTGTACTGCTTCTGAGTTCCCTTTTTATAACCATGAGTCGATCGATACAGCCTGGATCATTATTAGGCAATGGGTTGCGCCAATGATATTAAGTAATGATATTGATCATCCTAGCGAAGTATCTATGTATCTGTCGCGTATACGTGGCAACAAAATGGCGCGTGCCGCAGTAGAGACGGCAATTTGGGAACTCTATGCACGTCAACAAAAACTCCCTCTCAGCAAATTGATTGGGGGTACACTGAGTGAGATCCCCTGTGGTGTATCGATTGGTATTCAAGAGTCTATTGATCAATTGCTGAGGAAGGTCGAGACAGAATTGGCTGCTGGTTATCAACGTATCAAAATCAAAATTCGACCTGGTCTGGATATAGAACCGATTGCCGCCTTACGACGTGCCTTTCCGGACATACTATTGATGGCTGATGCCAATTCTGCTTATACACTGAAAGATATTGATCTACTACGTAGGCTCGACGACTACAATTTGATGATGATCGAGCAGCCCCTTGCCCACGACGATATTATCGATCATGCCGAATTGCAGAGTCAGATACAGACTCCTATCTGTTTGGATGAATCGATTCTAAGTGTAGAAGATGCCCGTAAAGCGCTGGCAATCGGCGCCTGTCGTATTATCAATATCAAGCTTGGACGTGTGGGTGGTCATCAAGAAGCAAAACAGATTCATAACTATTGTCAAGAACGGGGTGTACCAGTCTGGTGTGGCGGTATGCTGGAATCTGGTGTAGGGCGTGCACATAATATTGCCCTCTCATCACTGGCAGGATTTGTCCTTCCTGGCGATGTCTCGGCAAGTAAACGTTATTGGCAAGAAGATATTATTGAGCCGCCTGTTGAAGTTACTCCCCAAGGTACAATCATCGTACCAAGCACGCCCGGACTAGGCTATCAGGTCAATGAAGCTCGTATTGATAAGCTTACTGTCGCTGCTGAAATGGTACTGCGCAGAAATTAAAGATTATTTGCCTTTCAGCTCTTCAGACTGTTGATAGTAACGCTCGGCTTGTTGTGGTTGACCGAGTTCCTCATACACCTCTCCTATATATTTCAGTAATGCCACTTCATTGGTTCGATCACCAGATTGACGACAAGCCATCAACGCCTGTTGAAAATAGCGTAATGCTTCTTGTGGCTGACGCAGTTCACAATAGACAAGAGCCAGATTGTTAAGCGCCACCGCTTCTCCATGCTGGTCTGGGACAGCACGATAAGCAATTATTGCCTGTTCATAAAATGTGATCGCCTCTTGTAGACGGCTACTGCGGGCGTAGAGCGCTCCCAAATTATGTAATGTAGTTGCCTCTCCGCTACGCTCACGCAAACGGCGAAAGAGTGCCAGTGCATCTTGGTAAAGACCAGCGCGTATACGTGCTGGCAATGTTGGTGAGCCTAATGCTGCTATACTCTCAATCGATTGTGCTTCACCCAAAGCATCAGCAGTCTCACGATAGATTGCCATTGCATCTTCATAAAGGTAGTAGGACTCTTCAAAATCTAGCTGACTACCGCCCTGTCGGCGTTGCCATGCCTGACCATAGAACTCTTGTGCTTGTGCCCTACGACGATCAGCATCATTAGCACTACGTTTGATCGCCAGGGTTATTGTATATTTGGCTTCTCCTGATCGTAGGGAAAGTTGTTCCACTTTCACCTGATAACGACCTGCTTGTGCCAATACACCGCGCCAGTATTCAGGCCCATAAGCGCCATTGTAACTATCAAAGACAGCAATAGGACGGTTGTCTGGGGTAAGAATATAGAGCCGTACATCACAGCCCTGTTGCTGTACACGAATCTCAATATACTCACCTTTAACGCCGGAAAATAGGTATAGATCTTGTTTGGGTAATGCAGATGGTTGTGCTGCCGCCACAGTAATAGTTTTACCCAGTTCCAAGGGACGGGCAGAGGGCTGTTGTGCATAGGCATTCAGAGAAAGAACGGCTAGCATCAACAATGGCCAACGAGATATGTAGATTAGCGCAGGCAAAGGCGACATGGTAAAGCTCCTTTCGCCAGTTTTTGCCGATATAGCTAATTTTAGTAGTTAGCACGCTACAACAAAAGGATTAATTCCATATCCTAACTATTCTGCAGAAGCTTTTTCGGTGTTAAGATTTAATTTAGCGCGAGCCAGTTGCTTAAGGTCTGGAGCAATGAGACAAGGATTATGGGCAAGAACGAAAAGAATGATAAGAGTGCAGAGCTGATTGGAAAGAGGTTAGCGAACAAGTTTCATCTACAGTCGCTAATTGGTGAAGGTGGATTTGGCGCCGTCTTTCGTGCTCGTGATCAAGATACTAATCAGATTTACGCAATCAAGATTCTCTATCTAGATAACAAGATGACACCAGCACAACGCGTTAAGGAGTTCCAATTCTTCCAACGCGAGGTTGGTATATTGGCGCGTGTGCGCCATCCTGGTATTGTGCATGTCTATGATGGTGGTTTGACCGAAGAGGGTCTGCCTTATCTAGTAATGGAGATGGTGGAAGGAGAACTACTTAGCAATATCTTCAAAGCCGAAGGGCGGCTCTCGCTCTATCGTGTGACATCAATCTTCTCCCAACTTTGTGCTGCGGTTGCCACTATCCATCAGCAGGGTATTATTCATCGCGACCTTAAGCCAGAAAATATTATGGTAAGGCGGGACAATGAAGGGAATGAGATAATAAAACTACTCGATTTTGGGCTGGCGAAAGTCGTACGCGGGGAAACCGACAATAAGTGGCTGGGTACGCTCACTGGCCGTGGTCAAATCCATGGCACTATCTATTACATGTCACCTGAGCAATGTGAGGGTAAGAAACTCGACGAGCGTACCGATATCTACAGTTTAGGTGTGATGATTTATGAACTGTTGGCTGGTAAGCCGCCATTTCATGCCTCTTCACCACTCGGCATTATGGCACAGCACTTAGATACTTTGCCGCCCCCACTGCGGGCACAGCGCCCAGATCTACCAGTAGAAGTAGAGATTGCAATACTAAAAGCGCTTGAGAAAGATCGTAACAAGCGCTATCAAAATGTACTAGACTTCTCTAATCGCTTGGAACAGATCGCTGCCGATTGTGCCGTCGCACAGTTGAGAGCCGGTGGAGATCCCAATGCCAGACCAGAGACGGGTGTGCGTACACAGGTGATTCCCATTGATGAGCGGCGATTGACCGTCGAGATTGATACTAAACCGCATAAAACCAATTCCCTGCCGATAAATGCTGGTGTCAAGATAGAGAGTAAAACTACTCGCAGAATGTCTCGCCTATGGGAATTCCTCAATAAACTGAAAGGCGAATAGATCTCTTTACCACAGAGGAGAAAAAAGCTATTTCCCTCTGTGGTAAAAACTTACATATTTAAGATATGAACCAGCTCTTGTACTGCTGCCGCCGACTTCTGTAGCGCAGCACGTTCTTCTACAGTCAGATTGATCTCAATAATCTGCTCTACACCACGTGCTCCCAACTTTACTGGTACACCAACAAAGAGGTTGCTGATACCATACTCGCCTTCTAGTAGAACCGCGCAAGGGAGAATCTTTTTCTTATCTTTCAAAATCGCCTCAACCATTTCGGCTGTTGAGGATGAAGGAGCATAGTAGGCCGAACCGGTCTTAAGTAGTTTAACAATTTCGGCGCCGCCATTACGGGTACGATCAACAATCTGTTCGATCTTATCTTTGGGCAACAACTCTGTAATCGGTATACCGGCACAGGTTGAATAGCGCGGTAGTGGCACCATTGTGTCACCATGACCACCTAACACAAACGCCGTGACATTTTCTACAGAGACATCTAATGCCTCGGCCAAAAAGCAACGCATACGTGCCGAATCTAATACACCAGCCATCCCTATCACACGGTGCTTAGGAAAACCGGAGACCTTGTAGGCAACATGACACATAGCATCAAGTGGGTTGGAGACAATGATAAGGATACTATTGGGGGAATATTTGACAATCTCTTCGGTTACCTGTCGGACGATCCCTTTATTGGTATTAACCAGATCATCACGGCTCATACCAGGTTTACGGGCAATACCAGAAGTGATCACAACAATATCTGAATCAGCCGTCTCTTTATAGCCATTGCTGCCTACCAACCGACAGTCATAGCCTTCTACGGGAGCGGCTTCAGCCATATCTAGGGCCTTACCCTGTGGCATATCCTCAATAATATCCACCATGACGACATCCGCCAGTTCCTTGTCTACCAGACGCTGTGCAAGTGTTGCACCGACATTGCCGGCGCCTACTACAGTAACCTTCTTTCTTCTGTTACTCATATCTTCTCTGCCTTTCCATAATCACATATTTTCAATAATTGCACTGGCAAACTCACTGCTCTTTAATTTAGTTGCGCCTTCCATTTGGCGCTCAAGATCATAAGTAACCCGTTTCTGCTGGATTGTTTTAGTAATACCATCAGTGATCAGTTTGCCAGCCTCTTGCCAACCCATATGATCAAGCATCATTACCCCAGAAAGGATCACAGAGCTGGGATTAATGATATCCTGGTCAGCATACTTGGGCGCTGTGCCATGAGTAGCCTCAAAGATTGCAGCAAGATCGCCAATATTGGCGCCTGGCGCCAATCCTAAACCACCTACCTGTGCAGCACAGGCATCCGAGAGATAATCTCCATTGAGGTTTGGCGTGGCAACTACTTGATATTCATCAGGCCGTATCAGCACTTGCTGGAACATAGAATCGGCAATACGATCATTGATTAGTACTTTGCCAGCGGGGAGCTTGCCCTGATATTTAGTTGCTAACTCTTCTTCTGTGATTACTTGATCACTGAACTCCTCTTTCGCTACTGCATAACCCCAATCACGAAATGCTCCTTCAGTGTATTTCATAATATTGCCCTTGTGTACTAGCGTGACGCGATTCTTACCTTGTAGGAGAGCATAATTGATCGCGCGACGCACCAAGCGCTTGCTACCAGTTACTGACATCGGTTTGATACCAATACCGCTATCGGGACGTACCTGATAGCCAAGTTCCTGTAGTACTGCGAGCATCTTTTGCGCCTTCTCGCTCCCTTGTGGAAACTCTATGCCAGCGTAAACATCTTCGGTGTTTTCTCGAAAGATCACAATATCAAGCTTCTCAGGATGTTTAACCGGTGCAGGCACACCTGGAAAATAACGCACAGGGCGCACACAGGCATAAAGATCGAGCACTTGGCGCAGCGTTACGTTAAGGCTGCGTATACCCCCACCTACAGGCGTAGTGAGCGGTCCTTTAATTGCGACAGCAAACTCCTTGATCGCCTCGACAGTGTCACTGGGAAGCCACTCGCCAAACTTAGTATGGGCCTTTTCGCCGGCAAAGATTTCATACCAGACGATGTGCCGGCGCCCACCATAAGCTTTGGCAACAGCAGCGTCAAAGACACGGCTGGATGCTTTCCAGATATCCCGGCCTGTTCCGTCACCTTCAATAAAAGGAATGATAGGATTGTCGGGAACGTTCAGTTTATTATTCGTGATAGTTATTTTTGCCCCATCTGTGGGCACAGGCAGGCCGTTATACGATGCCATGGGAGATCCTCCAGATTTTGAGCTGTGGGATTAGCGAGAAGCGGGGAGTTTAACAATGGCTTGGCGCATCTGTCAAGGCCACTAATATAAAAGCGGCGCAGAACCGGCAATAATCAACTTGCCTGTCGAACACCTGAGCATGATAGAATTGCCTGCGAATGCATAAAATATCAGATTCATCAATTGACCCCAAAAGTATGATCTGAAGAGGTCTCACCGTGAAGCAGTGTTGCAATCCTGAGTGTCGTGGTGTCGCGATTGACGAGCGCAATCGCTGTCTCGGCTGCGGCCTTATTGCCACTGATACAATCATCAAGCGACGTTATCGTGTGGAATCATTATTGAACCGTAGCTCTGCGGGCGCTTCTTATCTAATTGTCGATAGCGACTGTTTTGATGAGCGTTTTGTCTTAAAAGAGTTCCTGGCACTGGCACATAATACCTCTTCGGCAGCAATACGTTTTGGCCAGCAAGTACGTACACTGTGTAAGCTGCGTCATAATGGTATTCCTACCCTACATGCTTACTTTGTGCTTGACGAGCGCCATTACTTGGTCCAGGAATATATTGATGGAGTTTCACTAGCCGATGAGATGACGCGACGCAATGGCCCACTGGAGGAGTTTGAGGTGCGTATGTTTCTTATTGGCATGCTCGATATCCTGCGTTATCTACACTCGCAACAACCGCCGGTAATCCATCGTGATATCAAACCCTCCAACATTATGAAGCGGCGTGATGGGCAGTACATACTACTGGATTTTGGCATTATACGCGAAGCGGCAGAAGCTACTCCACAAACAAGCAGCGAACCAACGTCACAAAGCGATCTATATGCACTAGGCATAGCTGCAGTGGAACTGCTCACGGCGGCAACAGCAACGAAACTTGTCAACCCTACTACTGGTGAGTTGAACTGGCGCGATGTACTCTCTCTACATCCTAGTCCCGCAATCGAGGCAGTTTTGGAAGGTCTTACTCATCATGATATCGATCAGCGCTTTCCTAGTGCCGAATATGCTTACGCCAAACTGGTTGATCTAATTGCGCCTTCTCCTACTGGCTCGCTGGTCGAAGAGCTAGAACGTAGGATCAAGGTAAAATCTGAGCTGGAAAATCAAGCTAGCGCAACTATTGATACTAATGAAGAGAATATTCCTTGGTTAGAAGATATAGAACCGCTAGATGGCCAGAACGAAGCCGGCTGTGACTACTTGGTAGAATTACCCTGCCAAGAAAGGATTGCCCCAAATAAAGATTGTAAGGAGTAATCTCGGCAAAGTCATAAACTTACGACCTAAAAGCTAAGATAATCTTGCCAGCTAATGGCAAGCTAAAAGATAATATCTGATTTACGGAAAATAGATTATTCCCATCTGTCTGAGAGGAGAGCCTATGTTCAAGAAAGACTGGCTGGTAGCCTGTCTCGCGCTCGCGCTTATCTGCGCCGCGACAGTGCGGGCACAAGAAGGCTTTAAAAAGATTCAAGAAAAAGTAACCGAACATACCCTGAAAAATGGCTTGAAGCTAATTATTCTGGAGCGTCATGAGGTGCCTACCATCTCATTCCACACCTATGTTGATGCGGGAAGTGTCAACGAGGCACGTGGTATTACTGGCATGGCGCATATGTTTGAGCACCTTGCCTTCAAAGGCACCACTACCATAGGCGCGCTCAACTACGCCAAGGAGAAGGCTGCGATTGAACGTATTGATTCGATCTATGAACAAATGCGTGCCGAGCGGCTCAAGGGAGCAAGAACCGATACAGCAAAATTGAAACAGCTTGAGGAAGAGTTCAAAAAAGCACAAGAGGATGCTGCTAAACTGGCTAAGAGCGATGAATTTGATACGCTTATCGAGCAGTCCGGCGGTCAGGGGCTTAATGCTTTTACACAGGCCGATTCTACTCAGTACTTCTATAGCCTCCCTTCTAATAAGCTAGAACTATGGATGATGCTTGAATCCGATCGCTTCCTTAATCCGGTGCTGCGTGACTTCTACAAAGAGCGTGATGTTGTGATGGAGGAGCGGCGACTACGCACTGAGAGTCAGCCCATTGGTAAGTTGATCGAAGAGATACTTTCCGTAGCTTACAAAGCACATCCCTATAAAGAGCCAACCGTCGGTCATATGAGTGATCTACAGACCTTCTCGCGCTTAGAGGCAGAAGAGTTCTTTCGCAAATATTATATAGCTAGCAATATGACGATCGCGATCGTAGGTGATGTTGATCCTAAAGAGGCAATACGACTGGCTGAAATCTATTTTGGACGACTGCCTAAACTATCCAAACCAGCACCACTACATACTGTTGAGCCACCTCAGGTAGCAGAACGACGTGTGACTGTCTACGAGCAATCACAACCGATCTTTGTAATGGGTTATCACAAACCAGCCGCGACAGACAAAGATGATGTGATATTTGAAGTGATTCAGGATATCCTTAGCCAGGGCCGTACTAGTCGTCTATATCGTAGCCTGGTGCGTGATCAGAAGGTGGCCAGTTTTGCCGGCGGCTTAAATAACTTCCCTGGTGAGAAGTATCCCAATATGTTCCTCTTCTTCGCTTTCACCGCGCCCAATCATAACAATGGTGAGATCGAGAAAGCAATGGTGGATGAGATTAATCGGCTTAAGAATGAACTGGTCGATGCAGAGACATTGCGCTCGGTTAAGACCCGTGCAAAAGCAAACTTGATACGCCAGCTCAATTCAAATTCAGGACTCGCTCTACAGCTTGCCAATGCAGAGGGCAAACTAGGTGATTGGCGTGAACTCTTTAATCAACTTGATAAGATCAATGCTGTCACTGCGCAGGATATACAGCGCGTGACTCGCCAGTACTTCACCGACAATAACCGTGTCATCGGCGTGATTGAAACCGCGCAAAAGAGCGAGGAGAAGAAATGAAGAGATCAACTATTTTCTTAGCAGTTTTCGCAATTATATTGCCCCTGTTTAGTGTGTTGCCAGCACAGGCGCAGAATGCTCCGGCCAAGAAAGCAGCACCTACAGGCGCACCAAAACAGGCGCCCGCCAAAAATCCTAAAGATGTCAAATTCCCACCGCTACGTGATTGGAAAGTTCCTGAACCAGTGCGTGTAGAACTTTCTAATGGCATGATTCTCTACCTATTAGAGGATCATGAACTGCCTACTATCAATGTATCAGCATTGATACGTACTGGCGGTCGTTGGGATCCTGCTGACAAAGTTGGTCTAGCTAGTATTGCTGCCTCAGTGATGCGTACTGGTGGCACAACCAGTAAAACCGGCGATCAACTTGATGAGGAGCTTGAACGTATCGCGGCTAGTGTCGAGTCATCCGCTGGTCTAAACTCTGCCCAGGCCTCTGTCTCAGTGCTCAAGGAAGATATTGATAAAGGGCTTAATGTACTTGCTGATATGCTGATCAATCCTGCCTTCCGAGAAGACAAGATCGAATTGGCTAAACTCCAGCAACGTGACGGAATTTCACGTCGCAATGACAACATAGGCGGGATCGTAGACCGTGAATTCGACAAGCTTATCTATGGCGCAACCAGTCCTTATGCTCGTACAGAAGAGTATGAAACCATCAACAATATACAACGAGAAGATCTGGTTGCCTTCCATAAACGCTACTACCATCCCAACAATATGATTGTAGGTGTATGGGGCGATTTTAAGATCGATGAGATGAAGGCAAAATTCGAATCGATCTTTGGTAAATGGCAACGCGCACAACGTAATCTACCGCCTGTACCACAGGCTGATCAACAGACGGCTGGCCGTGTCTTCTTTATTCCTAAAGATAATGTCAATCAATCAAACATTGCAATTGGTCATATCGCTGGCAAGCAGAATGATCCAGACTACTTCTCATTATTAGTGCTCAATCGTGTGTTAGGCGGCTTTGGTGGTCGTTTCTTTAGAAATATACGTTCTGACCAAGGTCTTGCCTATAGTGTCTATGCATTCTGGAATGCTGGATTTGATGCACCTGGTGTTTTTCTAATGGGTGGTCAAACTAAATCTGAATCGACTGTCAAGTTTGTTAAGGCGATGGTTACTGAGATCAATAAGGTCTCACAAACGGAAGTGACCGATGAAGAGTTAGCACGTGCTAAAGAGGCGATCTTGAACTCTTTTATCTTCAACTTTGATACTACTAGCGAAGTGATCAACCGACTATTGCAATATGAGTATTATGGTTATCCCAAAGACTTTCTACTACGTTACAAGCAGAGCGTAGAGAAAGTAACGAAAGCCGATCTGTTACGTGCTGCCAAGGACTACATCAAGCCGGAGAAGTTTGTCTACCTGGTAGCAGGTAAGGAGAAGGATTTTGATTCGCCACTTGCTAGCATAGGATTAGGTGAAGTAGCCAATGTCGATATCACCATTCCACAACCGAAGGCTGCGGCAGTTGCTGTCGCTACTGCTGAGACATCTGCTAAAGGTAAGACGCTGCTTGCCGCAGCACGCAAAGCCACTGGCGGTGATGCTATTAAACAGGTCAAGACATTGGTTACCAAAAGTGATGCCAAGTTGATCACACCTCAAGGTGAATTTGCCGTAGGCGCAGAGATAACAGTACAGTTCCCCAATAAGATCATAAACAAGCTAAATCTCCCATTTGGCGAAGTGTTGCAAGCTTATGATGGCCAGAATGCTTGGCTCAAGAGTCCACAAGGCACACGCGATCTCTCTAGCGAGGATGCTGTCGAGTTCCAAAATGCAATTGCTAACGATACCCTCTTTCTACTTGCTAACTTTGATTCTCCAAATTTTCAGACACAATTTTTGGAAGAGACCAGTATCGATGGTAAGAAGGCTAATGTTGTGCTGGTGACAATGCCTAATAAACATGCCGTTAAGCTCTATTTGGACGCTGAGACCAATATGGTGATAGGCAAAGCATTCCGCTCAAATGCCGGTGGTGCACCTGCCGACAACGAGGAGACCTATTCTGATTTCCGTGATGTCTCTGGATTGCGAATAGCTTTTCAGCGCAAGTCTAAACGTAATGGCCAACCTTTCTCTGAGGCTACTGTTAAGGATCTACAAATCAATCCTAATGTCGATGAGCAGATTTTTGTAAAGAAGTAACCGATCGATCTAACTAATCTGACCCTGGCTAGGTATCACTCTAATGCTTGACCAGGGTCAGGCTTTTTCAGTAGATAAACGCGGCTTTCTAGGCGCTTTTGTCACGGCTCTGCTTGTCTGCTTTGAAAGTGTGCGTTTACAATACAAACATGGCTACGAATCAAGGGAGAGCAATATGAGTCAGACATTGAATCTTGAGACATTAATAGAGAATTATCAAGACGACTACCGTTATTTGATATATCAAGTTTCTGCCAGAGACTACGAATCAGTTATCAACTCTTTCTTGGTTTTATCAGAACTCTTCTGTTTGATTCAACGCTTAGAAAAGTTAGAGAACTGTTGGGTTGATGTGCCGCCACCGACTTTGTTGGCGGACCCAGCAATAATCGAGAAATTCCATATAGAACCTAATGAGCGGCATCACTTACATGATTTTCTCAACTATATCGAATACAAGAAGGGAATAAGTTTCGAGCAATTAGTAAGCCAACACATGCGAGAATACAAAGCCTATCATGGACTAGACGCAACATCATAATAGGCTGAAATAGTTATCATGGCCGCGAGTAAACCTTCCCGTTCATTAAAGTATATGATAGTTTGCCGGCAATATGGAGATAGCTGGAACAACTGTAATGATCACTGGAGGCGCACGTATAGGCCGTGTGGTTGCACACCAGTTAGCATGTGCGGGTGCCAGTAATTTTCTACTTACTTATCACCGCTCCAAAGTAACCATTGAAGAAACAGCACATGACCTAAGCAAACTAGGGGTAGGTGTACTTGTACAGCTAATGGATGCCACCTTAGAAGCACATGTGCGCCAAGCAGTAGCTAACGCGCTAAATGCTTTTGGCAAACTTGATGTGTTACTCAATATGGCTTCTACCTACGAATCGCGCGATATTGAAACATTGACACAAGAGAGTTGGCGGGCCGATCTAGATGCCAATGCTACCAGTGCGTTCCTCTCTATGAATACAGTAGCACCGGAGATGCGGCAGCGTGGACAGGGACGAATCATAAATTTTGTTGATTGGACGGCTGCTAGTGGTCGTGTCAATTATCCTAACTTTACTGCTTATTATGCAGCTAAACGTGCAGTAATGGGGCTTACAGAGGCTTTTGCCCTCGAATATGCTCCAGAAGTTTTGATCAACTGTATTGCCCCTGGTCCGATTCTGCCTCCTAGCGATATTACTCCCGAGGTTGCTGCTGAAATTGCTGCACAGACACCATTAAAGCGTTGGGGTGGTGCAGAAGAGATTGCCGAAGCGGTTGGATTTTTTATTCGCACCAATTTTATTACAGGCGAATGTTTACGTGTAGATGGCGGCAGACATTTAAAGTAAGGCTGTTATCAGTTCTGTGAGATTATATATTTACCATTTTTGTCTACAGAGAGGTTGGGCAAACGATGATATTCTTCAAAGTAATCGTACCCTGACTTGAGATTCCGCCAGAAATCCCAAAGAATTTTATTGTCGCCATACTCTCTTTGCAGTTGTGACAAAGTATCCGATTTCAATTTGGCAGGAAATATATGTACAGGAATATTCTGCTGTCCGGCGGCGCGTGCTTCTACCGCGATCAGATAAAGCTCTTTGATGCCATCATCAGTAATGGGCACACATCCTATCGTAACACAGTTACCATGAATATAAATATCACCCCCTAACTTGCCCTTTACACCTAGAATTCGATCGGACTGATTGGGATAATTGACTCGCATAGAGAGATGAAAATTACTCATAGGGTTGAAGACATCTATATGGTAGAAACCCTCTGGTACTTGTAGATCACCCTCTCGACGCTTGGGGCCTAACACCCCAGAATTGGCACACACTTTATATTCCTTTAAAAGCTGAAAAGTATTATCTTCGCCAGCGCCTGCCCAAACTTCCAGCACCTGTTCACGCTTGAATATACGAATGAAGATCCGTCTAGGTGGAAAAGAGAGTCCTTTATTGGCAAAGAGATCTTTTATTAATCTCTCTTTTTCTGCTGCTGCGCCACGTACACGAGGAAACTTCATCTGCTCAGCTTTAAAGCCACCAGCTATACTGGTTTCGCGCACAACTCTCCCTTCACCAAAACAGCCGCTATTGATAGAGAGTAATAGCGTCAGTAAAAAGGCAAATGGTAACAGCCATTTCTGATAGCGTAATTCTTTTCTCATTAACCGTAAGTTTAAGGTTGTGCCTGTTTGAGTTGCTCCAGCTCTTTACGTGCCGCCTCTGTGTACTGGTTATCAGTCGTCTCGCGCAGAAATGCTTCTAGATGGCGAATTGCATCCGAGTTACGCGCTTGCCGTTTGTAGATATCGGCTAAATAGAGACGTGCTAATGGAAGTTTGCGTGCGGCAATATCAACAGTAACTTCAAATTCAAGTTGTGCGCGGGTGAAATCGCTGGTCTGAAAACAGGCGAGGCCAAGCTGAAAATGCGAGAGTGGATTATTAAAATCCAGCCGTATTGCTTCACTCAAAGGGGCAACGGCATCTCGGTAAAGCTTCTGTTCAATAAACATTATCCCCATATTCAAGTGTGGCAAGGAAGAGTCAGGTGAGAGCCGTTTGGCACGCTCAAGTTGTAGAGTAGCATCTTGATAACGACCCGCCTTGATATATTCCACAGCCAGATCGTTACTTGCGTCAAAATAGTTGGGATAATGCGAGAGTGCTTCTTCAAACGCTTTAATTGCGTCTTGAGACTTCCCTTTCCCAGCCTTTTCGCGCCCCTTTTCAAAAGCCTTACGTGCTGCTTTAGGAATCTCGTTGGTATCGGCTAGACTGACAGTACCTGTCGCATCAATTGTGCCGGGCGCCCTTTCATTCAGGGTAGTCAGCTTGCGGCGTAGAAAGATATTGAATTGGCGCACTAAGGGAAAGTTTGATCGTAATGAGAAACGCTCTGTATGAGTCTCTAACTGGATCTCATTATCGGCAATAACATTAAGTATATGTTCGCCATTGGGCACCTGTGAGAATTCCGTGAAGTTCTCACGCATCAGATTACGAAACTGTAATGGCTGGCCGGAACGTTCCGAATCGATCTGTACACGAATAACTTGGGGAGGGGTAATACCGTCCGGTAGGTAGACACGTACCTGTACACGATGGAAAACGGGTGCGTTACGCTGCGCTAAGACTGGCGTGGCAACACCCCAACTCAATGCCAATACAACAATAGCAATGGATTTTAGCAAGAGTTTCATGGCGACCTCCTTCACTGCAGTGACCGCCAAAAATGGGCTTTTACCAATTGTAGCAAATAATATGCTATTGTCGCAGCAGCTTAAACGAAATTTCTGCTAAGAATTTAACTTAAAGTCGCCTAAAGATGAAAAGTGATCTAGAGTATCGCCAGAACTGATACGTGCCTCCATTAAGTCTTCGGCAAATTCTATTGATGAGGAAGGGCGGTCTTCTGGACGCTTAGCCAACGCACGTAACACTACCCTTTCCACCTCTTCAGAGACACTACCATTAAATAGCCGTAGTGGGGGCACAGGCTGTTTGACATGTTTTTGCAGTATTTCAGTAGCTGTACGGCCAGCAAAAGGCACACGTCCAGAGAGCATACGATAGACCAATACCCCCAAGCTATAAATGTCCGCGCGGGCATCAACGGTCTGGCCAGCATAGCGTTCGGGCGAGAGATATTCTGGCGTGCCAACAACAAATCCCTGCTGTGTAAGTGGGTGGTCATCAGTCTCATTAAGCATCTTAACAATACCAAAGTCGATTAGCTTAACGACCTCAGTGTTATTTTCCAGACGGTGTAGCACAATGTTACTGGGCTTTAAGTCACGATGTAGAATGCCCCTATGATGAGCTAGATGTAGTGCTGCACAGACCGGGGTAATAATCTCTAGCACACGCCCTATATTGAGCACCTGTCCGCGTTGTATATATTTAGAAAGGGTGGGACCATTGAGCAGTTCTAGCACCAGATATGGATGACCATCAGTAGTCTCGTCATAATCATAGATACTTACCACATTAGGATGCTTAACTGCTGCCGTAGTATACGCCTCTAGTTGGAAGCGCCGCTTCTTAATGG
>JBFLVQ010000091.1:0-19795 GCA_040758525.1 Acidobacteriota bacterium | reverse complement strand
TTGCGTATTATCGCTTAATGGTAGGAAACAGTTTAGCGCAGTCGTATAGAGATTACGCTTCTATACGACCGCCCACACCAAATCAGATTGTTCTGTTTAGTTAATCGACAACTCTAAAATCAACCGACTGACCAACAGTAATCTCCTTATCAAATTTGTCGGTCACAGTGATTAGTAGATCATAGTTACCAGGCTTAAAATCACTGCCAAGTTTAATTGTTCCAGATAGGTTAATCTTGGATTGACTCATCTGTACAGGTGTTAAAGGCTCTATAGGACCACTATAGACCTCTTGACCATCTAGGAATATACGTATTTGTACCTCCATTTGTAGTTGCTTATTGCTACGCTTCTTCGGTTCATCAAGATAGATCTGATAGCTGTAAGGGAGGTCGCTACCTCGCTTAAAATCCCTCTTTACTGTTTCTGTATATACTTCAGTATCATTAAGGGTGCTTTGTTGATCATGCTGAACCGCCATAGAAGTTCTAATCGCTTCTGATTGCTTGCTCTTGGTAAAGATATTATTGCTACTCAAGAGAATACTAGAGAGGGAGATCTTCTCTTTACGAACATCTGGTACTTCTACAAATTGATTGGCTGAACCAGTACGCGCTGTCACAGTATCACGCACCACTACACGGAACTGATATGCTCCAGCTTTCTTTATAGGAAAATCTATTGTAGAAATAAGTCCTTCCTGCAAAATCCGCTGATAGGTCTGACCGCGTACACGCATTGTCTGAGTCTTACCCAACTTCTCAACAACTACTCCATTATCTCCAAAAGCTATTGCATAAACATCGAAAACCGCTTTATGCCATCCATCATTCTCTTTAACAAAAGTGAGATTACTCACATCTATATGTATTAAAGAACGAATCACCGCATTTTTAGGCGATTCGCTAACAAAGAGCGAGGCAAGATGTAAAGGGATTCCCTCGCCGGAAAAGGGTGAAACTATCGCGGCTGACAATTGTTCTATTGGTGTACGTGGCAACACCCGTGTCTCTTCTTCATTAGTGACTCCATAAAAACTTTCACGGGAACGAACCTTTAACCCTGCACGCTTTACTCTTACTGTTACTTTGAAGAAGCCGCGCTGCTCTTTACGCGTTTTCCGAAATACTGCATCATCGGGCGAATAGCCTAGCAGATAATAACCTTTTTGATCATTAACTACTCGTCCTAGCGCAAGATTTAGATCATTGGAATTAAAGATAGAAAAACCCCCTGTCTGTTGGGTAAGAAATCTTGAGACATTAGCCAAATTAAGGTTAACGGCAGTAGTAGTTGGAACAAGATTATCCGGAATATCATTAAATAGACTCTCCTCTCTACTAGGAATATCGGAGGTGTCCATCAGTCCTCGCACATCAACTGTATAGATTACTAGTGAGGCTCGGTTCGCCTTATCGACAAGCAGTCGTATCGCACTCTGTACATCATCACTGAGCGTGGGATTTGGTATATCATCTTTAACAGTAAATTCATTGGCAGCCTTCTCGAAGGATGGAAGACCATCAGAAAAGATCACTGCCGATTTACGTCCTGGTAGATCACGCAATCCTTCTACAATAGTGCTAAGGGTGCCCAGTGTGCCTACGGTAAAAGACTTTTTACGAATGGCACGACGATAATCCTGACTTATTGATGCAGTAGCAAGGAAGGAAGTAATTGGAGAAAAAGAGGGGCGTAGACGCTCAATCGCAGCATAGAGTAGCCGCTTATCTGAAGTGAACTGTTGTAGACTGCCAACATCACCACCTGTACGTAAGATTGCTACTAGATCTCCAGGCTGCATCTGCTCATCAATAAATTTCTTCAGTGCCTGTTGAAGCCGATAAACATTCTCATAAGAGATGTCCAAATTATCGACTATGAGAGCAAAAGTACGACGTATATTCTCGGGTTTTAATCTACCTGTACCCAACAGTACGTTATTGCCAGCTACAACCGTTTGAGAAGGCACTGCCGCAGGACGAACAGAAATAAAGGAGAAATTTGTGATCTTCTGTGGTTGCTCATTCTCGATTATTTCAAAGTCATCGGCTTGTAGATCGTTAACATAGTTCCCTTTCTCATCAACAACAACAGCATCAACCTGCACCAGATTGGTATTAATACGCACAACTGGTTCATCAACATTACCTGCCGGTTTTGCTACCTCACCAGATCCTTGTTGTCCATAGCAAGTAATAGATAAAGATAGTATCAAACAGTATGAGATTAAAGATCGGGTTACCATTGTAAGCTCTCCCCCTCGGTTAGCCATAAGAAAAGATATGGTCGATGGTTCGACGCATAGTAATAAAACACCCCATTTTCCGGGTGGCTTGGATGGTCAGACCACTACTTAGGTTGCCTTATTTTTTTAGCAGTAATGGTTATTTAGCGGGAAAATGCGCCTTCGGTAAGAAAATTGGCTTTCAAGTAGGTTACCGTATCATAGAGCGTCTCACCTGGATCACGAGAGACAAAATTGAGTTCCTCTTTTGCTTTAGTAGAATCGACATACCAAAAATATTCTGCCATCTCTACAGAGATAAGATCAACCGGCGGTACCTTTCCCCAATGGCGGTACATTGCATCAGCAAGTTGAGCACCCCAACGAGAGATCTTATTAGGTACACGCAATTTTGGCGCAGCTACTTTAGTCAGTCGCTCCAACCGTCCAAAGAACTTTTCAAAGGTCCAATTGGGTCCGCCTAATAGATAACGCTCACCACTACGCCCATGCTGCATTGCCATCACAAAAGCAGTTGCAACATCGCGTACATCAACAAAATTAATCCCTCCAGGCGGAATAATAGGAATATCCCGACCGATAAACTTCAATATATCTTGTGTAGAGCTAAGACGCGCATCTCCAGGGCCTAATAGCAGGCTAGGATTTAGTATCACTAGTTCAACATCATTGCCACAGGCACGGCGTGCAGTCTCTTCCTGATAGATTTTGCTGGTATAGTAAGGCCAGCGTGAACAGATCTCCAATGGTGGCGGCCAAGTCTCATCAGGGATCTCTTGACCAGTTTTGGTTATTGCGATTGTGCCACTTGTCGAGGCAAGCACAATACGGCGCACACCAGCGCGTCTAGCTGCTTCACACAGTAATCGTGTGCCTTCTACATGTATCGCATACATTTCATGTCGATCATCTGGCTGGCGCGAAACCTTACCAGCTAAATGATAGATAGATTCGACACCTTCAACTGCACGTTCTACTGTCTCGCGGGCAGTGATCGAACCTTCGATAACCTCTATAGCAGCTCCTAAACAGACTGGCAATGAACCTGTCGTAAGCACACGTAACTGCGCATCTTCCTCTGCAATGAGATGGTGCATTAGATGTGTGCCTAGAAATCCTGTGGCTCCGGTAATGAGCGTCTTTGCCACCGCCAGTTATACCTCCATAATCTTATTGTGCTTAGGTTGATTCGACCATCTCTGCATTCATTGATTCTAATCTCCAACGCTGACGCATCTGCTCAATATCTATACGGCAATCTAGACCATCCCGCATACGCAGAACCATATACCTAACAGTTGCAGCAATAAATCGATAGGCCTCGGACTTGGGTAGTCCTACTGCCATACGTTCTATATCTTCAGGCGAGAGGAATGGTCCAATTGTTGCGCCTACTTCACGTCCTTTTAACAGTAGGCTTCCTTTGGGAAAGGCTTCAAAAGTGCCAAACAGATAGATTGGTAGAATGCCTATATGGTAATGAAGCGCCAGATATCCTAGAGTAGCTTTGAACTCTTGAATCTCACCAGAGATCGAGCGTGTCCCCTCTGGGAAGATCAATACATTGAAACCCTGCTCTAAATAATGTCCGGCCCAGCGCAGTGACTTGCGTAATGAGCCACTACGATCCATTGGCACTAGATTAGTGAAATTCTCGAAATAGGCACGCTTGTATTTGTTATCAAAGAAATAGTCAGCCGCAGCAAGTGCCACCAATTCCTTACCAGCATCGCCTAGCGCAGTTTTAGCAAGTCCCATATCAAGGTGCGAAGAGTGATTTGCTGCAACAATGAAATTGGTATGCGGAGGAATGTTGGTACGACCACGGAAGTTAGATTTTAAGATCTTCTCATAAAGCAGTCGTTGTCCTAAATCGAGGGCTTGGCGACCTACCTCAGCAACAGCAGGAGGAATATGAATCTCATCAGTCTTAGCCTCTGTTTCAACCTTTGGTTCAGGCTGCTCACGACGGGTAAGCTGATGGCGTCGTACCATTCTGGCAAGTTCGCGTACATCAGTAACACCACTAAGCACATCTGCAGATGGGAATGTGGCACCTGCCGCTTCCAGTGAAACCCCCAACTCTGTATACATCAGACTGTCGAATCCCAACTCATCAAGTCTAGTAGTAAGTGTAATTGATGCTCGTGGTTTTCCTGATACAGAAGCAACAACATCTAATAGCCATCCTAAGTCGCTATCCATTCCTGTTTCACGCGCTGATGTTGCTGTACGTACCAAGCGTTGTAATCGTTGTAGTGTATCGATGACTTCACGTCGCTTTACTTTGCGAGTGGCTGTGCGTGGTAGTTCTATATCGGTGAACTGTAGTACCTTTACACGTTTATGGAATGGTAATGTGATCGAGATATTGCGAAAATGCTCTTCAATACGCAATCGTACCTCTTCACGTGCCAGTGCAGTGTCACGCTCATAGTCTGGCACTACCAAGCAGGAGACCCGCTCTGCCACTCCGTCTGGCAATCCTACAACACTCAACTCCTTGATAAACTCACATTGACCATAGAGTTCTTCGATCTCATCTGGATAAATATTCTTACCATTATTATCAACGATCACATCTTTTAAGCGGCCTACTAGATAGAGATTGCCATCCTTATCAACACGTCCTAGATCACCTGTGTGTAACCATTTGTCTACTAGTACATTTTGTGTTGCATCTTCATTCTCGTAGTAGCCTAGCATTACATTTGGCCCCCGTGCCACTACTTCGCCAACACCACGTTCATCAGCATTCATTATCATTACATCAATGCCTGGTAGCGGCTTACCAACACTGCCAGCAAGCATACGATTACTAGGACGATTAACTGTGAGTACAGGTGCGGCTTCTGTCAGACCATAGCCTTCTAGTAGTGTGAAGCCAAGTCCATGAAAACCTTTGAGAACATTTTCAGAGAGTGCTGAACCACCACTAATCAGGTAACGTATACGACCACCCAATCTCTCATGTACAGGATAGAAGATAAGTGGTCCTAAATTGAGAGGGGTCTTCTCCCGTACACGACTGTTGATACGCATCAGTGCCTTCATTGTACGCTCAAGCCATTCTGACTTCTCGGCAAACCTGTTCATAATACGCCGATGTAGCAACTCCCACAGTGCTGGTACACCGACAATTGCGGTAACATGATTATGTTTGAGTGCCTGTGAGAGCGCATCACCAGTCAGTTCTGGCAGGTAGGTGATCTGTGCACCAACACTAAGTGGCATAAGAAACCCAGCAGAGAATTCAAAAGTATGATGCATTGGTAGCACGCTCAACATACCATCTCGCTCGTTAAGATCGAAGACAGCAGAGAGTTTTGCCACTAGGCTAGTAAAATTGCGATGTGAAAGCATCACGCCTTTGGGTATACCAGTAGTGCCTGAGGTAAAGATAAGCGAGGCGAGAGCATTGGTCGAAATACGCGTAGGTAGTTTAGCAATACGCTGCTGTTCAACCTCTTCATCCTCAAGAGTGAACACTTCTCGATAGGGCCAAATGGAAGTGCTCAGTCCATTCCCCCATAACCTTTCCGCCAGTCCATCAAGCTTTCTAGACAGCTCATCGCTAATGATAATGCCACGTGCACCACCTGAGCGGGTAAGATTGACAACCTCATCAATTGAAGATTTAGCATCAATAGGAATGCAGATTGCGCCAGCTCTAATCACACCAAAATAGCACATACCCCATTCTGGACAGTTATCAGAAAGCAGCAGCACTCGATCACCAGGGGCAATACCTTGGCTGACTAAAAAGGCTGCTACTCGCATAGCTAACTCGCGTAGGTCGGCATAAGTGTAGCGCTCTTCTACACCATCTTTCTCAATACACATCGCAATACGCGGAGCATGGCGTTTAGTAGTGGTTTCAAACAGCTCTATAAGATCGCGATAAGTGTAGACCCGTTTTGGTTTCTCTTCTAAATCTTCTTCGAAGGTTGGGAAGACCCATTTCTCCAGACCAGGAATATGAACCTCTAACCAATAGTTATACCAATCAAGCGCAGCCGGTTGCCAGGGCAACAGGGTACGTTCCGCTTCAGGAAAACGCGCTATTAGATTACGTATATGATCGGCACGAAAGACATACTGGTTATCAGACATAAATGGGCGAAACAGCTCAAAAGATTCGCTTGTCTCTTTAGTAAACTTCTCAACACGCTCTACACTCTCTTTAACCTGATCGATCAGTTCAGTAACTTTACCTCCCCCCCAACGTGGGCGTACTCGATCAAGTAGACTAGAGACCTTCTGAGCAGCTTTGTTGAACATAGGCAGCGAGGTCTTGTCAAAATGTTCATAAGTGACGGTGCGTGCCTCCATACGCGCCATAAATTCATTGAGCCATTTGTTACCACTATCTTTCTCTTGGAAATGTTTACGTTTGTAGAGACCCAGTAGGGTAACGATACGCTGCATACGATTGGGATTAACATCACCAGTCGAGAGTTGATAGACAAGTTGCGGTTGTTCCACAAAGGTCTGTGCAGCAATGGCAAGTATACTGGCGGCAATATAATCGACAGGAATGATATCTAAAATCAGTTTATCTTCAACAGGAAATTTGGTCTGCCCTTTAAGGGCAAGAAATATCAATGGAGCAGTAGTGGTAAATCCTTCGTTCCAACCTGGGAAAGGAAAAGCCACTGCACTTTCTACAATGGAAGGTCGTACAATGGCGCGGGCAATTCCCTGCTCGGCAGCTACCAATTGCTCACCTAGGCTCTTGGTATAAGTGTAAATGTTTGGCCAACCCCACCATTGTGCTCGTTCTATACCTAGATCGGTAAGGCGCTGGCGTATCCAGACTTTACGCTCTCGTGCAATTGCAGTCTGTAGCGTGCGTTCATCATCAGGGTCGCGTCCTTCTTCAATAAGACGCTGACGTGCATCAGCACGAAAACGCGCTGTGATTACAACATCATCGGCCTCTTCACGTACACGTCGCGCCAACCCTTCACAATCACGTAGCTCACGCGCAACACTAAAACTAGTATCTTCCAACTCCTGTTGACGAGGAAAGTATCCTACTACAGGATCGTTCTCCCACACTGCGCCTGAACGATTACCAGCAACAAAACAGGTAGAGACATGTATCAGCGCAGGCCGTTTCATACGCTTAGCAAAAGCGATGACATTCTGTGTGCCGATCACATTGGTACGCAATGCTGCATCAAGTTTAGGATTGAATGTAACATTACCGCTGGAGTTGATAACAATATCGATATCTTGTGCTAATTGTTCGGCAAATTCCGGTGTATAACCAAGGTTAGGCTCGCCTATATCACCGCCTACGACAACAACCTTGTCACGTACGAAACCTTCTAAAGCACTGCCATAACGAGCGCGCAATGGGTTAAAGACAGGAGAAGAATGGAAGATATCCCAAAACCTTATTGCGCTATCGGCCTCTGAGCCAGCACGTACCATCACATAAATACGCCCTACATTAGGAAAACGGTAGAGCAGCATACTTAGACAGACCTTACCAAGAAAACCTGTGCTACCCAGTAGGAAGATCTTACGACCATTGAAAATTTCCGTAGGAGACAGTTCCATACTTACTCCTCTTTTGCCCCTGCAGAGACCGAGACTAATGAGATCTCTCTTTCCCGATGAATCTGTGGCAGTTCGTTAGTCTTCACATCTGCAATCAAGATCGAAGGTTGATGCAGCATCGTGATCTCAGCGCTACGCCCCATCTCTGCACGCGCCATTGCAATGGCTTCGCTCAAGGAATCAGCACGCTCCCATCCTAAAATTGCCGGCACATGCGCATTTTCTGCGCCTGCCACAATCACCTTGCCAACATGATCGCGTCCATTCTCACCCCAATACCACATAAAGAATGGATGTACACCATGAAAGGCATTGCCACGCCGGTACATCTCTATGTAACTAGGATTACGAGCAAATTCGAGTTCATACTTATGTCGTAATTTGAAGGAATCACGTGTTTCAGGTAATAAGCGATGGAAGAACTCTATATAACTAGGATGAAACTCATGATCAAAATCATCATAGCAAGGATGCACTAAGATCAATACTCCGCCCCTCTTAATAAGAGGCTTGCCACGAAACATATTGAAGAAGTAGCCTAGTCCCATCACCTGTACAAGTAATGGATTAAGGATCGAGTTGACATTATATGGTGAGATATGTGGAATACCACAGATCATTATGTCGCATTGCCCTTTTACTTCAACAGCATATTGATCGAAGCAACGTGCCAATATACGATCGTGTACTGGTTCAGTCTTACCGGCATGACAAGCGATCAATTCATAATGGGCAGGAATGGAATGAAAGATCTTACGCTTGGCTGCCCAAGGTAATTTTTTCAATGTCCATTTGATACTTTCAAATTTTAGTCGATCTGCGGCAGTGAAATCGTCTTCCTTCTTAGCAAGAAAATCCATCTGCCCCATGTACATACGATTGTTAAGCGCTGTCTCTATATGGAAGACATTCAGATGCTTGTCAATAATCCGGCCCATACGTACACATTTAGTGTTGAGTTCTGAAGCGGCAGGATCCATATAACTATGTGAGTTAAGAATTGTCTGTGGCTCATGGTGGGCACGTAAGCTCTCATAATCACACAAACCAACCGCAACCGATTTATGGCCGCCATCCATTGGCACTAAATTGATATTTATGTAGATCAATAGATCGCTTTCCACGGCGCGGCGATTAACATTAACAATCTCGCCATGATCGGTCTTGCCAATGTTTATCATCCCTTCCGACCATTCAGCATCATGGTTGTAGTAACGATCTGGGTAAAACTCTTTATGAATCTTTGCTCCCACCATACGCTTCATCTCGCTCTCGGTCAATTTACGATGTAGCGAGTTAGCAATAATGATGTGTATATCATCAATACCATTAGCAGCCAACAACTCAAGCACGATCTCCAACACCGTCTGGCGTATATCAGGTGTGACCATAGGTGGTAAGGGGAGACTAATATCATCAAGCGCGATCGTCACCTTCATTCCAGGTTGCAACTGTGCATAAAGAGGTGGACAGTCATGCGGATGGTTTAACGCGTAACGGATCGCTGCCTCACGATTTGGCAGTCCCTTAATGGGTGGCTTGGGATAGATGACACGAGTGCCAACAGGAAGATCTTCTAACCAGAAATCCTCCCCATAAGGAACAATGCGTGGCGCCGAGTCATTATCAATATAAACGATCGACTCATCCAATTTTCTGCGTAATTGTGGGCTCATATTTTTAGTTTTCAATGACCAGTGATTGCTCACTAATCATTTCAGGTTAAGGATCGGCCAATCGTGATGCAGTGCAGTGGCCCGCAACCGCATATCGGGATTGATGACCGCCGGGTGACCAACTACCGACAGCATAGGAAGATCGCTCATACTGTCAGTGTAAGCATAACTATCATTTAGGTTGATGCCCTCACGTTCGGCATAGGTTCTGATCCAGGAGGCCTTAGTAGCACTAGCCATCACTGGTGGCAATAATCGTCCAGTGGCCTGGCCGTTGACAAATTCCAGGCGATTAGCAACAAAATCATCAACACCTAGATAATCCATCAACTGTTTTACCATTATATCGAGTGCGCCAGTAACAACTATTTGGCGCAGACCTAGACTACGCGACTTGGCGATCAACTCCAACGTGCCAGGAAAAACAGCCGGTTTCAAGACATCTTGGAAAAGCTCTTCGGAGAGATAGCGCAAACGGTCTTGCGATTCTCCTTTGTATCGCTGGAAAAAGAGATCATTAAAGACCTTGCGACTATACTGATCGGTCGCCAAGAAGACTGGGACGCTCATCACTGTGGCTGCTGTTTTGGTAATAGTACGCCAAATCCCTTGTTGGTTTTTCGAATAAAAATAGAGCGCATGCACCAAGTTGGTGCTGATCAACGTCCCTTCCAGATCATAAAATGCCGCAGCAACCACCTTTTCTCTCCCAAATGATAACTTTACCACTGCGGGCGGCCCGCACATTGACAAGATTCCCACGCAGGCGAATAAAGGTAAGCATTATAACTACTCTGTCAAGTGTTGCGGAGATCTGCCTGCAAGAACAGCCAATAATATCATGGCTTGCCGTCTTCGGCCAATTATGCTGTGCTCGTCAACAAACTACAGTTGACAGTGCCGCTAAATGCCTGTTTTACTGTTGATCTATCTAACACTTGCTGGAGGTAACTAAAATGCAGACAATTGTCGCGCAATTAGATGCAGTCCATCAACAACTGCTCGACACGGTACGTCCTATCAGCGTAGAACAGTTTGCCCATCGGCCTTCACAAACCGAGTGGAGCATTGCAGAAGTGATTCATCACCTCTATCTGGTGGAAAAACTGGCTGTAGAAAGCCTGGAAAAGGCGCTAAAACGGCCCCCTGAGGAGTTGAGCCTGTTACGCCGAATGTTGCTACCACCTCCTGCAGTAATAGGATGGCGAGGTATACGGGTACGTGCCCCCAAAGTCGTTGAACCACTGGATGCCCCATCTAAACAACAGACATTAGAGAACTACAATGGTGTGCGAGACGCTCTGAAAAAGATTACCAATCATGGTCGTGAGAGATTGGAAAAGATGGTATTGAAACATCTAGTACTAGGTCTACATAATGGTGTCTACGCAGTTCAATTGGCCCATTACCATGAGGTGCGCCACTTCAAACAGATTCAGGAGATTATTAAGAACCTCGGTAAAAACTGAGAGTATATAACCAGGGTTATCTGTCCTTTTTTTTCTCGTCCTTATCACGTTTGCCGATCTTTTTAAAAAAGCCGAAACCTTTCTTGAAACCTTGCTCCAAAACCTCCTTAGCAGAATTTGAACTCTTCTGCGCGGAGGAGGTAGATGGTTGTGACTGTGTAGGATTTGCCTCTGTTGCGGTCTTTGGCGTAGTACGCTTTCTACTCTGAGTACCGGTCTGTGCAGGGGAAATCTTAGGTGTAGGTTGAGCAACCGGCACAGGTGTAACCGCAGGAGTTGTTACTGGTGTAGCAATTGGCAATGGTGCAGTAATAGCTGGTGATGAGCTAGAATTGGTAAAGGAGTAGACAAGATAAGAGCCTAATGCTACTGGCAGTAGTGCTGCTAAAACAATTATCGGCCAGGAAAACTTACCGTAGAGCTTGGCTAACAATCGAGTTTCTCCGGCAACCCCAACACCAGCAGTTGCAACTCCTGAAACCAGCATCTTAGTACCGCCTTGCTGACCTACTATTGCCGTATCCTCAGTTTTAATGCTCTTTGTCAGCATATTCATCTTATCGGTAGGCAATGGTGTAGATGACGAAGAGAGTGAACCATTATTGATCATCGCAGTAGGTAATGGACGAGCATTGACGGCGCTAGTAGGCAGACTTGGTTTTAAGTTCTCTGCTGTGGGAGGCAAGAGTGGAGCAGCAATAACAGTAGGCAGGTTGGAAAATGGCTCTTTAGCCAGAGAACCAGCAAAACCAGCAGCAGTTCGTAAGGCAGCAGCAAACTCGTTTGCCGAATTTATTCGCTCTGTGTGGCTCTTTTTTAATGCTAATCTGATCACCTCATCAATATCTGCGGTAATGGCAGGATTAATGCTTGCAGCCGGCTTTGCCTCCTTAAAAAGATGGCCAGCAATAACCGTTTCTAGCGAACCAGTAAAAGGTGCACTGCCAGTAATCATTTCATAAAAGATAATACCCAATGCATATATATCGGAACTGGCACTAGCGCTCTCACCCTCATAAAGTTCTGGCGCCATATACTGGGGTGTACCCATTACCTCGCCAGTTTTGGTAAGTTTGGCAGATTTTCCAGTATCGCCCGAAGAGAGTTTAGCTAAACCAAAATCTACTACTTTAACAACCAGGCCTTCGCTGGTCTCTTTGAGCATAATATTTTCTGGTTTGAGATCACGATGAATAATACCGCTCTGGTGTGCAGCCTCAACTACTGCACATACAGGCATAAACAAATCGAGTGCATTTTGCAGAGAGAGCACCCCAGAGATCGCCAGCAGACTACGCAGGCTCTGACCATTAATAAATTCCATTACAATGAAAGCAATCTGGCCATCAAAAACACCAAAATCATGTATTGTAATAGCATTGGTATGATCGAGTCTTGCGGCTGTCTTTGCTTCCCTGATAAAGCGTGCGACCGCAGTATCATCTGCAACAATCTGTGGATTCATCACTTTGATCGCTACCTGACGATCGAGCAGCAGATGCCTACCTTCGTAAACCGCGCCCATGCCCCCACGTCCTAACAGCCGATCGATACGATACTTCTCCAGGATCAATTTGCCTATTAGTGGGTCACTTTTGGTTAGTCCATCAGCGGCAAGTAGTGGCATACCGTCACTAGGACAGACCACTAAATTATCAGCGTAACTCTGTTTGCATTCCACACATTGCTTCATAGTTTTCCGTCAGACAATAAAGAGTGTCGTTACTGTTAAACCATTACATTGCGGGGTAAGATCAAAAGACAGCTTACAACAGCACACCGTCAACCGTCCAGTGGGATCCATAACTACCGCCAGCCAGCTTGGCATGCAGCTTGCAACACTGAGATACCGTTCTGCTAATAAGCTAAGTTGTAAGCCAACAGTGCAAACAACAAGCAACCCAAAGCGGGGCCCTATTCAACTATGTGGGTAAGAGTATGCGAAAAACCGATCTGGTAGGAATAAGAAAAACGGTTCTTTCGACAATTATATTGCTGGCAGTAATGACGCTAACGGGTTGTGGTAGACCGCTTACCCTAACTGGCAAGCAGATCAATACAGCGGCTGAGAAGTCCCTTGATGACTGGCAACGCATTAGTACAACAATCCAACAGTTCTCCTACCCACAAGCATTGTTGCTCTTTGCACCACAAAAAACCTCTAGCCGTTCTGAGCTTTATGCCCAGAATCGACATAAAATAAATCCATATCGTTACGGTAAACACTGGGCGATATTTAAAACCAATGATCCATTTGAAAAAGTAGCCAGCTATTACAGCAAGCGTGGTATGCGCCCACTGCCTGGAAATCGCCATGATCAACGTACCTTTGCCTGTTGCGAACCCCAAGTAAAGATTATTCTCACCGCTGTAGAAAATGGCACTAGTATCACCCTGGAAGTACCAATCACAACTGCAGAGCAACCGGCGATGGAGCTGGCAGAAGACCCCACTCAGCATAGAAATCAATAAAATCAGTTGTTATATAGCTATTATGTGAAGACCCGATCTATCTCTTGCTGAGTCAGCATATTCTTACTCTTCAGTCGTACTAACAATAGATGCAACAATCCAGTAATCTCACCGATCTGTAGCGGTTGGTTGGTCTTCTCTGGCTTGGCGATATTGCTACGCAACTTAGTGGCTTCTTCCGGTTCTAATCTGCCTTTCTCTACAAGCAATCTGATCAATGATTGAAATTGAGCAATCACCTGATCAGCAGTAGAGAGTTCTATGTTGGTGAAAACAGTATGCTCTGATTGTGTAATGATCTGTTTATTAAAAAGTAACTCTGCAAAAGCCCGTACTGCTAAACCTACACGGTTGACCAGACCTACCTTGGCTGTCTCTTCATCACCAACATCGGTGCTACGTAGTTGCTCGCGAACCTTCATTAGTGTTAGACCACGCAATTGCAACAGGCGTCCTACTAAGCTCTGCGAATCACGTAGTAGCCCTAGCAGCAGATGTTCAGTACTAATAAAGCGCTGTTTAACAAAATCGGCCTCGTCTGCAGCATAAGAGAGAATCTTATGAGAAACCAATGAAAGTCCTGGATCGGTATGTGCGCCTGCTATCTTTACCACTGGCTGAGTTGCTATCTGTTGTTGCCATTCACTGTAAAGATCTCCTGTGTCTCCCAATAGACGCAAGAAAACAGCTCGATCCTCCTTCACTAGTCCAAGCAGTAGATGTTCAGGTTCAATTGCCTGGGCAGCTAAAGCCAATGCCTCTTGACGGGCATAGGAGATAGCTCTACGAAGTTTCTCAGTATAACGATCTGACATCATAATCTCCGGCAAAACCCTCTAATGGGCCTAACATTAAACCTTATATCACATTATTCAAATTGCGGCTAATATCAAAACTGGCTGCTAAATACTTAGCGTGGTCTATTAGGCTGTGCCTGTACCAAATAGATCCCCATTAGTACCAACACGCCCCCCGCAATCGTGTATGTAGTTGGCAATTGATCAAGCAGCAACCAGGCCAGCAATGAGGCGCCTAGTGGCTCACCAAGAAATGCGACGGAAATGAGTGTTGCACTGACATCTTTAAGCAATAGATTAAAGACTGTATGACCGCCGATTGTAGGCACCAATGCTAAAGCGAAAAGAAGTAGGTAATCATTACTGCCCAGCATTTGTGGCCAGGCACCCAGAGCAAGCGCACCTGGCAGCAGTAACAATGCACAACTAGTGTAGAGCGTTGAGGTATAACTGAGCAGGCTGATCTCTGCACGCAGTCGCTTGCCTATAATCAGATAGCCAACAATCGTCACTGCTCCGGTAAGCGCTAATATATCACCCCAAAGCGAGAGATTGGGCCCCTGCATTGCTCCAATCGACTCATATAGAATTACCAAAATACCAGCAAAAGCAAATAGTACACCAGCAAGGGTACGAGATGAGAAACGCTCTCCTAAAAAGACTCGACTGGCTAACACTGTGAAAATTGGATGAGAAGTAACCAGTAGTACGGAGCGTGCTACTGGTATGTACTGCAACGATACAGTCCAACTGCCAAAGTGTAGTGCAAGAAAGATACTGCTGGCGATTATCGATAATAGTTGTATGCGATCCAATCTCACTAGCTCCTTGCGCTGCCATATTAATGCTGGTACACCTAACAAGAGAGCAGCAAATACCATACGGTAGCAGGCCACACCTAATAAAGGCACGCTACGGCTTTCTAATTGCTTTACCAGAATCGATGATGACGACAGACACAAGACACCAAAACCTAGGATAAGATAGATCTTCTCTTTTGACATAGATGGGCTATTTTATGCGATTGCAGAAAAGTTTTCAGCTCCTGTTAGTCTACCTGAGGTTTCAACTATTTTTGCAGACAGGGCTATGGTAGCATCAAATAATACACTACTAATTTTCTGCGGAGACAAAGTATATGAGAACAATTAACAATTGTGGCCGCGGTACACTCCTGATTGCACTTGCCCTCGGTCTATTGCTTGTCACTACAGAAGTGTCAGCGACTGAGCGACCCAATTTCACTGGTACTTGGTTATTGGTTAAGGAAAAGAGTTCGAACCTGCCTGATATCTTTGGAGTGACCGATGAGTATTTGTTGATCATAAACCAGAAAGACGATAATAGCATTGCTGTATCAACTGAGATACATGGCCGTGGCCAGACAATCTCATCTGAACCAGATCTATATCCCATTAATGGCACCGCTGTAGAGAAATTGGATCAGCGTGGTGTAAAGCTTAAACGCAGTTTCCGCTATGATGAGGCAAGTGGCCGCCTACTGGTAGATACTGAGAAACGTTTTACTGGCCAGATTCAACTGCCTGACACTGATGAGAGCGAAGTCTGGGAACTTAGCGATCAAGGCAAATTTCTAACCATTACCATAACTCCTAAGACAACACAGAGTCAGAAACAGGTACGTGTCTTTGTGAAAAGGAGTCAAGAAGGCGAATAATAGAACAATAAATTATAATGGAGGAATCTGTGAGTACAGCAGACTGGCAACAGAATATTCTTGGTGATGGTGATGAGTCTAGGATCAAAGAGTTGCTTGTCAATTCTCGCACCATTGCTGTAGTAGGTATGAAGAATGTCACCTATAAAGCCTCCTATTATGTGCCGAAATATCTGCTCGATCATGGCTATCAGATCATTCCTGTCAATCCTGGGTTAAGCGAGATTGAGGGTTTGAAATGTTACCGTGACTTGCGGTCAATCCCACAATCAGTCGATATTGTTGAAGTCTTTCGGCGCTCTGAGAATGTGCTACCACATGCTCAGGAGGCGCTTGAGATCAAACCGAAAGCTTTCTGGATGCAGAGCGGTATTGTCAATATGGAAGCAGCCGAACTACTTGCCCGCGCCGGTGTGCTGGTACTGATGGATCGTTGTATGTATGTTGATCACATGGCTTTTTTGGGAAAGATGTAACAATATATGGCAAATCACGATCATCTTATAAACCAGCAACAGTTGATAATAAAAGAGAAGCCGCCCTTGCGTTACAGTTTTGCGGTAGGTTTGTTGCTATTGATGCCAATGCTGCTGCTCAGCCTCTTTGGACTTGCGCCTTATTTCTTTTGGGTTATCTTTGTACTCTCGCTCATCTTTACGCTACTTCTTGGGCGTAGCTTCTCTTTAGTGATCTCAAAAGAAGGGATTCGCCAGCGTTGTTTTGGTAAAACTCTTTATCTAATTCGTTGGGATGAAATAAACAGTGTCACCTATAAGGAAGGTTTTCTCTGTCCCCGCTACTGTATTAAAGGACGCCATTCTCCTCTTACTATGATCGATCTGCCTATTGATGATGAGAGTTTTCCTATCATTAAGCAGGCACTTGCAGATCAAGGTATTGTGCTTGCTCAGGCAGAATTAACAAAAGGAATTTAGACTTGACCGAGCAGATAGATGACACCTTTAGGCTGAGTGCTGCCACCTTCTGGCTCTAATGATACGGCTGTAGCCATAATCGGCAAGCCACTAATGGGTGCGCTAAGATGCAATTCAGCACGACCATTGGCATCGGTCTGGAAGCTACCACCACTGATTGGTCGCTGTTTAGTAATAAACCAGAGCTGATAGGTCTTACCATTGGGTGCAGGAGGAAGTTTTTCAATATAGAAGAGCCAATTATTGTGATCAGTATCCCAGAAAGCACGGCCACTAGCTTTGATTAATTGACCTTCTAAAATAATCAGTCGCCGACTTGTCCCAATAGTAGAGATAAGATCTTGTTTCTTACTAATCTGCTCCTTAAGTTGGGCGATCTGTACAGCCTGTTGGCTAGCACGCTGTTTTATGTTGAACACATAGACTGTCTGAGCCAATAGCATCAGTACCACCAATGAGGCAGCAATACGAACTAACCAATCGAGAGGAGATTTGTACCAAGAATGTGCAGCGGTAATTAATCGTAAAGGTGGGTTGCTACTAGCACGCGGCTCTTGTTCTAAACGGGCAAAGAGACGACCGCGAACAGATTCAGAAGGTGTGGCAGAGGGTGCACTGTAGGCGAGCATTGTGATCATCTCACGTAGCTCTGCCAGTTCATTCTCACAGCGCGGACAGCAGGTGGCAAGATGCCTTTCCAACTTACGCGTGGCATGTGCTGGCAATCCACCTAGCAGATAGTCTGCCAACCACTCTCTCTGTTCTGCATTCAAATTGCACTGTTTCATTGTTGCAAATACCGCTTTAACTTTTCTCGTAATACTTGCAAGGCAGTGCGTATACGCGTCTTGACCGTTCCTAGCGGCTCGTCTAGTAAAGTCGCAATCTCACTCTGGCTCAATCCATTGAAATAGGCAAGTTCAATTACCTGTCGCTGTTTTTCGCCCATTTCTGCCAACGCATCTAATACTGCGGTGCGCCGTTCCAGTGAGTAGATACTCTCTTCTGGATCGAAATTGCAATCGCCAGCTCTCTCATTGGTACTATCTACTTCAAGAGCCTGTAATGTGCCATCACGCCGCTCACGAGCACGCCGTCGATCAATCGCACGGCTACGCGTCATCATAATTAGCCAAGCACTTACGCTCCCTCGCGACTGATTATACTGACTGGCCTGTTGCCAAACCTGCCAGAATACCTCTAAGGTCACCTCTTCGGCTTCAGCACGACACCCAAGTATCCTTAACGCAAAGGAGAAGGCTAACTTATGGTACTGTTCATAGAATTCCTGGAGGGCAATTTGATCCTGCCGCGCCATTCGTTCTATTAGATCGCGTCCCGCCGTCTCTACCTGTTGTTGATCGGCAAAAAAGCACTGCGCTTCCACTATTATCTATATATATCTACGCCACAAATCTCGCTTCGGATTACTGATCGGGTTTGATTATAGCAGTACCATCGCAGGTTGCCAATCACGGTAATTAAAGCTAGTTCTACCAGAGAAATTTTGTACGATAGAATTCATAATGGCGTAAGCGTCGTAAGGCATTACCAAAAGAGATACGACCTGTGCCTAATTTACCTAAGAAAGTAGGATTGCGTCGCGAGATATTGATCGCACTAGCTCTAAGAACCTCTACCGCACGTAGAGGAAGATCTGGCTCATCAGCAAACAGTAGGGCAAGCGCAGCAGAGACCCAAGGTGCCGCAAAAGAAGTACCGCTCCAGCCAGCAAATTGACCTTTAGGATAGAGACTGATCAGGTTTGTACCAGGCGCACTATAGCTAATATGACGGCCAAAATTGGAGAATCTTGCTTTTGCATCATTAAGATCGGTTGCCGCCACTGCTAGTACTTGTGGTTCGGCAGCAGGAAAAGGCACCGGCAACTCTATATTGCCATTGCCCGCCGCGACAACAATAAGTGTGCCGCGCGCTTGTGCATAAAGCAGGGCTTCAGCTACTAATTCACCTCGCTCACCAGCACCAAAACTTAAATTGATTATTGCTGCCCCATGATCTGAAGCATAACGCAAGGCGCTAGCAACCTCGAAATCAGAGGCCCAACCTGAATCATCAAAAGCACGCAGCACCAATAATTCTGCCTCTGGTGCGGCTAGTGCTATGATCCCAGTAACAAATGTGCCATGCCCATAGATAGAGTATTTATTCTCAGGAGAGGAGGGCACCTCATCAGGAATCATATCTAAATCAACAAAATCATAACTGAATCTGGAAATACGTCCACGTAACAATGGATGGTTGATATCACAACCAGTATCAATAATCGCTACTAATGCGCCCGTGCCGCGCGAGAAACGGTGTGCCTGTTGTACATTGAGCAATGTTAAGGCACGTTGTCGCTCATATAGATCTTTGCCTTCACGAAAGATCACTGGCCGTTCTGAACTAGTATCGCTGCCACCATTACGACGTGGCGAGAGTTGAAACCGTGGTATATCCAGCCAAGCCCGTTTAATATCCTTATCCCGCTGTAAACGCCGTACAAACCTCTCTACAGTAAAATTTGTTGGGATGGTTATACGGTAGATAGGAGCATTCCAGATCTTTGCTTCCAACGTGCTGCCATAGCGATGCAATACTGATTCGATCTGTTTTCCTTGAGATAATTCGATAATGATATGGCGAGAGGTAGGCTCGATAGGTTCGGCACTAACAACAGTAATACTCAACCAGGAGAAACAGCAGAAGATTAGCCCAATTAACAACCTCTTGCTAGTGGCTACCAACATAATCCTTCTCCTGCTTATATTTCTACATTGATGAATACAACATCAATTGCGTTGGCCAAGATAATAATGGCTAATAATCAAGCCTTAGCCTGCCATTTGTCAAGCAGCAAAAAAGCGGAAAAATAAAGGGGAGCAGTCGCTCCCCTTATGATCTCGACAGAAACTGTCTTAGCAGCTAAAAGCGAAATTGGTAACGCAT
>JBFLVQ010000090.1:0-19881 GCA_040758525.1 Acidobacteriota bacterium | reverse complement strand
TCTTTTTACCTAGATAGCCACGTGCACGCGCTTGCTCAATAGCACGCTCTAAGGTTGAGATTAGATACCAGTACTCGCCGCGTATATAGATAAAGGATAGCTTGGCATTAAGCGCATAGCCCGCGATTGCCATACCTTCAATAAGCTGATGGGGATCTTTCTGCATCAGCGGACGATCTTTGCAAGTGCCTGGCTCGCTCTCATCAGCATTGCAGACAAGATATTTTGGCTTGGGGGATTGCTTAGGTACAAAGCTCCACTTCATACCTGCAGAGAATCCCGCCCCGCCCCGCCCGCGTAGCGCTGATTTCTTTACCTCGTCGATCACTTGATCGGGAGTCATCTCTTTTACTGTTTTGGTAAGCGCCTGATAACCATCTGCCTTTAAGTAGACATCAATGTCAGTCGAATTGGGCAGATCGAATCGTGCCGTGAGTACTTTAGTTTCTGCCATAGTGGTTAGGGTAAAGCTTTCAGGATCTCATCCACCTTCTCAGGGGTGAGGTTCTCGTAATAGTCGAAGTTGATCTGCATAGCTGGCGCAGTAGAACACGAGCCCAAGCATTCTACTTCACTAAGCCGGAAGCGACCATCTTTAGTTGCTTCTCCTGGCTTGATACCTAGCTGTTGCTGAAGATGCTCACGAATCTTCTCTGCACCACATAGCATACAGCTGATCGTGCGACACAACTGTATATGGTATTTACCTATATTATCAAGGAAAAACATACTGTAGAAGGTCACTACTTCGTAGACTTCTACGGGCATGAGATCTAGTCTGTCAGCAATATAGCGCATTGCCTCTTCACTGATCTTTCCTTGTTCAATTTGCGCCAGGTGTAATAGCGGCAGAATTGCCGAGCGTTTAAAAGGATACCTGGCAATAATCTTGTCCATCTTTGCTTCGATTTCTGGTGAAAACATAGGCTGCTAGTATGTATACCACAGAGAACCATAGAGAAGACAGCGAGTATAGAGAAGCTCTGTGGTTAAAATTATCGATCTATCTCTCCTAAAACTATATCTAAACTGCCAATCACTGCGACGACATCGGCAATCATAGATCCTTCCACCATCTTTGGCAGCGCTTGCAGATTAACAAAAGAGGGGCCACGTACGTGTATACGGTAAGGCCGCTCTGAACCATCACTAATAATATAGAAGCCTAGTTCGCCTTTAGATCCTTCAATAGCATGATATGCCTCGCCCGCCGGTACATCAAAGCCTAGCCCAGCCAACAAGAAGTGATGGATAAGTGCATCCATCTGATGTTTCATTAGTTCACGCTCAGGCAGGCAGACTTTGGGTGTATCTGCTTTGACGGGACCAGGCTTAAGACGATCTAGTGTCTGACGCACGATCTTAAGGCTTTCGCGTAATTCACGCATACGTACTAAAAAGCGTGCATAGACATCCCCTTCTCGCTCGGTGGGCACTTCAAAATCATAGGTCTCGTAATCGCAGTAGGGTTCATAACGACGTACATCATAATCCATGCCTGAACCACGTAATGACGGTCCAGTTATTCCCCACTGGATTGCATCCTCAGCGCTGATGATACCTACACCACGAGTACGATTCTGAAAGATCTTATTGTTAGTAAGCAACTGATCATACTCTTCCAATGCTTTGGGGAACTCATCAGCAAATTGCTTGACCATTCTAGGGACGAAGTCAGGAATGTCATAAGGCAAGCCCCCAACACGGAAGTAGCTTACTGTCATACGCCCGCCACAAACAGCTTCAAAGATATTGAGGATCTTTTCACGCTCACGAAAACAGTAGAAGAACATGCTCATTGCCCCAATGTCTAGAGCATGTGTGCCTAGCCAGACCATATGTGAGGCAATGCGTTGCAACTCTGTAAACATCACTCGCAATGTACGTGCACGGGGTGGAATCTCATCGATAATACCGAGCAGCTTCTCTACACACATCACATAACCTAGATTGTTCCCCATAGGATTGAGGTAGTCCATACGGTCTGTGATGACAATATTCTGCTGATACTTCTTAGTCTCCATAATCTTTTCCATTCCGGTGTGTAGATAACCTATATCCGGAATGGTGCTGATTACGGTCTCACCATCGAGTACTACTTCTAGCCGCAATACCCCGTGTGTAGAGGGGTGCTGTGGTCCCATACTAACGGTAATGTTGGAGTCGAGCGCGCCTTCGGCCCGTACTTGCTGCTCGAAGGTGCGCGTCGGTGAATATTCCAGCACTTTTGACATAGTGGTGCTCAGTATCCTCTCAGAGGGAAGTCCTTACGCAGCGGATGCCCTTCTAGGTCTTCCGGCGTGAGAATCTTACGTAAATCAGGATGGCCGTCAAAACGTATACCAAAAAGATCAAAGGTCTCACGCTCATGCCAGTTAGCTGTCTGCCAGACTGGTGTTATAGTTGGTACATGGCATTGCTCTTCATCTACTCGTACCTTCAAACGTAAGCGTAGTCGGTGTGGCAATGAGCGTAGTTGATAAACAACTTCAAAGCGCGGTGATGCCTCTAGTCCCCAATCTACCCCAGTAAGATCAGAGAGAAGATTAAACTGCAGTTTAGGATCATCACGCAAATAACGGCAAAGCTCTACTAGACGATCACGTTTGACATAGAGCGAGACTTCGCCATGCTGTTCCTTGATCTCTTCAATAGCATCGGGGAAGCGTTCTTTGATCAGTTCGACGGCCTGCGCGGCAACTGATTTGATGGGTGCGGCAGCGGACTGATCCGCAGCAGGCAGATTGTTGGCGTCACTCACGCGCGCGCCTCCTCAAGCAGATTCTTATCCTTACGCTTGCGCAGTGATTCAGTCTGGATCTTCTCTTGTAGTTTCATAATAGCGTAGATCAGTGTTTCCGGACGTGGTGGACAACCAGGGACAAAGACATCTACTGGGACAACCTGACGCACGCCCTGAACGATCGCATAGTTATCAAATATTCCTCCTGCAGTAGCACAGGCGCCCATCGAGATCACCCATTTCGGCTCTGGCATCTGATCATAGATACGCCGTAGCACAGGTGCCATCTTACGTGAGACACGTCCGGCGACAATCATTACATCAGCCTGGCGTGGACTAGCACGGAAGACTTCTGCACCAAAGCGCGCAACATCAAAACGTGCGCTGGTCATATTCATCATCTCAATGGCACAACAGGCTAGCCCAAAAGTAGCTGGCCAGAGACTTGATTTACGCGCCCAGTTCACTAGGTCATCAAGCTTAGCAGTGAGCACTTCGGGCAACAGATCAGTAAGTTTATTCTCAAGACCCATACTATTTCTTCCAGTCCAAAATGCCTTTCTTCCAGACGTATAGGTAACCGACCAGAAGTATGGCAATAAAGATCAACATCTCGAAGAAGACAAAAGCCTTCGAAAACTGGACCGAGAGTGTACGAAAGATTACAGCCCAGGGTACGAAGAAGATTGCTTCGATATCAAAAAGAATAAATAGTAGCGCAACCATATAGAATTTTACTGAGAAACGCTCATGCGCTGAGCCAACTGGATCCTTGCCACACTCATAGGGCATCAGTTTTTCACGTGTAGGAACATGCTGGCCAAGCAGGCGAGAAGCACCCACAAGCACTAGCGCGACGGCCAGCGCAAGCCCGAACATCATCAGTATAGGAATGTAGTTGAGTGGTGCCTCCATTTGAATTCACGCTACTCCAGATGATTTTGTCAATAAAATCAGAATCTTTTAGGGAAGGGAAGACGGCCCCGCGGTACGCCTACGAGCACTTCACCGGAAACTGCTCGCAAGAGATAAATTATTCTAAATCAGTCGCTTTCCAGCTTGAGAATTTTAGAACAATCTCTCCCCAGTGTCAAGAAGAGTCATTCTCACACAGCTAGTCTTAGTTTGAATTGTATTAGCAGATCTTAGCGAGAGATCTTCACCACGGAATTAAAGCCATTAAAGCCGTCCGGCTCTCGCATACCATTGCCTGGATCATCGATCCATCTACTCCCATCTAATACATATTTGTAACGATAACGACCAGGTGAGGGTGCTGGTACAGTGATCTCCCAAAGTCCCTCTGTGCCTTTGTGGAAAGGCATAGAGGAGATATCCCAATCATTAAAGTCACTGGCTAGCGATACACTAGTTGCCTGCTCATCATTATAGAGAAAAGCTAATGCGCCATCCTTGATTACCGGCGAGGGCAGTACTTGGTGGATACGGGTAGCACTCTCTTGGCCAGCCTCACGAATTGCTTCGCGCGCATCTAGGATACCGAATCCCTGACGAATCAGCGGGAAATAGGGAACACGATCGGCTGTAGAGGTAAGAATATGCTTAACCATTGCTGGTGTTAGCTTAGGGTTGATCTCCAGCATCTGTGCTACTATAGAAGTGATAATGGGCGCGGCAAAGGATGTGCCATCAACGTGCTGGTAGTAGGGATGGATAATCTTATTCTCTTTTAGCGCACGTTCCACCATTGCACGGATAATCGGTGGTATCTGATCACAGATCAACTCAGGCAACTCTGCCTCTTCCCAGAGTTCGCGTGTGCGTCGATTGATCCCATAACGTGGCTCATTGGCAATCTTCCAAAGTGCCTGTGCACGCAGGTATTGTTTTGTACCAGGTAGTAATGGCGCTGGTATCCAAATGGCGGGCGCGAGCAGTTCTGGTTTAAGGAAACCGTCTGCGGTATGGCCATAGCTGGAGCAATACATAGCGGGTGCCGTATCGCATAATGTCTTTGGTCCACTACTGTCAGGTTGATTCTTATCATCATAGCCACCCACTGTGATCACAGAGGGTGAATTGCCTGGTGGTGTAAGATTGGGCTGATCGGTACAGCCAGAGTTGCCGGCTGCTACTACCACTACTACTCCTGCCGCCACTAGCGCCTCGGCTGCTAGATCGACGGCGCTGGTTTGATAAGGGATATCATCATCGCCACCCAACGAGATATTAACCACACGTATACCATAAGTGTCTTTGTGTTCCAGCACCCATTTCAGGCCGGCAGTAATATTTTCTGGCTCTATACCACGTTTGGAACCGACCTTGACCAGTACTAGCCGTGCCCGTGCAGCAATGCCGCGGTAGCAGCCACCAGAAAGATAACCATTACCGGCGGCTGCTACCGATGTTTGCATACCATGCCAACTCTGATTGGCTGGCTCATAGAGTTGCCGATCGCCATCTTCTGGACGTGTGATATCTATATATTTTAGTATCCGGTTCTCTGGTTGTATTAGATCTGGATGTGCATAGAAACCAGAATCGAGAAAGGCGATCGTAATACCTTCACCTTGGTGCTCAAGATCAACATCAAGCCGCTGTGGTGTAGGAATGATACTAAAACGATTCTCTGGTGAACTCTCTTCCAGCTTAATGGGTGGAGCACTAGCAATGATATGAGAGAGAGGCGGCAAAACTACCCCTTTGTGCGCCTCTCTACGCGTGTCAAGATTTCTCGTGATAGACATAAAATACTACTCTTTCTTAGACTTGACGCCATGGCCGCCAAACTCGTTACGTAGTGCGGCGATCACTTTAGCCGAGAAGGAGTCCTGTTGACGCGAACGGAAGCGGATCATTAATGCCAGTGTAAGTGCCGGCGCAGGCACATTACGATCAATAGCCTCTTGAACCGTCCAGCGCCCTTCACCGCTATCCTCTACATATCCTTGTATGCTCTTTAGATCAGGATCATGTGAGAAAGCATTCTCGCACAGTTCCAGTAACCATGAGCGTACTACACTGCCACGCATCCATAGATGCGCCAGCTTGGCGAGATCGTAGTTGTAACCAGAAGCGCGCAAGATCTCGAAGCCTTCACCATAAGCCTCCATCATGCCATATTCGATACCATTATGAATCATCTTAGCATAATGGCCAGCGCCAGCAGCACCGGCAAGATAGTAACCTTCTTCTGGCGCAAGCGTCTTGAAGATCGGTTCCAGGCGGGCAAAAGGCTCTTTATCGCCACCAATCATCATACAATAGCCGAGTTTTAGTCCCCATATGCCACCGCTCGTACCCACATCTAGGAAGTATATGCCTTTGCCGCGTAGCATCTCGTGGCGCTGTATGGACTCTTTGTAGTTCGAGTTACCACCGTCGATAATAATGTCATCAGTAGCCAGCAGTGGTTGCAGGCTAGCAATTGTTTGTGTAACGGGGTTGCCCGAGGGCACCATTATCCAGATTGCGCAAGGCCGGTCAAGCTTGGCGACCATATCCTCAAGCGAGCCCGCTGCGACTGCGCCTTTTGCCTCCACCGCTGTAACGGCGTCTGTGTTACGGTCATAGACGACCACACTGTGACCGCCTTCTAACAACCGTTGCACCATATTGGCGCCCATTTTGCCTAGGCCAATGAATCCCAGTTGCATAACTCCCTCCTAATTGTTTGTTAAAGTGGTACCACCGCCGTAGAGTTTGTCATAGAGAACAGAGAGGAACATAAAGAACGCGCATACAATATCACAGTTTTGATAGTGCGCGAAGGGTTTCTTAATAAACAAACTGGCTTCTATTTTGTTGATTAGTGTACAATGATTTAACCGGTGCTGCTGGCCACTTGCGCGCCAGAGAAAAAAACATTTCGCTACGAGGGCTTGCCCTATGGCCAAAGAGACAATATCTGCTCCATCGCCGGAGATGATCTGTTTGAACTGCCGGCACTACGACACGATCTGGCTCAACTGTAAATTTCTCGGCTTTGATGGTATACGTGAAAATCCTAACATGCGGTGTAATGTCGAGATCACTGTCGAGAACGAGAAACGGTTTGCCTTCGAGCCACGTACCCCTGAAGAGATGCGTGCTGAGGAGAAGCTTGCCCAGGACCTGCTAGGTGATGATACTGTGCAACTTTCTGACGAGTAAGCTAGGGATTTTTTTGCATGAGCGAGGAGTGGGAGAGCGGAGCAAATATATCCGCAGATATTGAGCTGGAAACAATCAAGAAGGACTTTATTGCCTACCTTAATGGCAAGGTCGCGCCACTCTTTGTTGCCGAGTCACTCTCACAATTACTACGTGTCGAACCACCTATCTACTTTGAACCAAAACAGATTGCTGAACTAGTAGCATCTTGGGCGCAAGTGCGTGCCGTAAGTGAAGGCCGGCTAGTACATGAGTATTACCTTAAGAGTATAGAGCTGATTGTAACTGCGGATCGCACTGGAGTACTTGACGCATTTAAACCTGCTAACTTCTATATGCCTTACTTTGAAGGGCTTGTGCGCCAATGTCCAGCATCTGAGAAAGAGTTATTTCGCGAGCGGCTCAAACAGCTACGTGAACATCTGTTCAAACAATGGGGTTACGAACTACGCCGTGCCGAATTTGAAGAGACCGCCGCCGTACAAAGCAGTGTGGGAGTGAAGCGACAACGTCCAATTGATGATATTAATGCCCTCATTGCCAAACTACGCCGTCCAGACCTACGTCTTACGCCCTTACAGGAACAAGCTATCATCACAGAATTAAAGAGTACTATTGAAGCTTTACTACAGGTACGTGAACCTGGTTTTAGTCTTGTCCCCTATTTAGAGGCGCTTATTGGTATCGCGATCAATATCTTCAACAATAATCAGCCGCTCTTTGGCGCGGAACTGCTCTATGTAGTACAGCAGGTCTATAACTGGAGTGGTTTTAATGAGGCATTACGGGAATCATTACGCACTAGTCGGTCTGGCAGTGAGTTAAGCGAAACACAGCTAAAACAGCTTGTTGATAAGCCGGAACTACGTAGCGCACTACGTGTCTTCCTTACCCATTTTGAGGATTTAAGCCCTTATGCGCTGCTCACTACGCTTGCTGATGAACCAGATCGCCAGCAACGCCGCTTCCAAATCTCGCTGGTTGAAATTCATGGCGAAGCCGCCGCGCCTATCATTATGAATATGCTCTCGCAGGTGAATCGCAACAGCTCCAACTGGTACTTCACTCGTAATCTGGTCTACCTACTGGGTCGTGTTGTGCCAACAGAGGTGGATGTTCAACGTTTGGCAATCAACCTGATTGGCCCTTTCTTAACTGCGCCGGTCTTTCAACTACGTCAAGCTGCACTTGCTAGCCTAGAGTGTTTGAATAATGAAGAAGTACTCCCATTACTTGTGCAGGTCTTTAATGATGCTAATTATACAGAGGAGCAACTAGACAATCAGGAGCGTATCTCGACCTATTTGAGCAATACCATTAATGTGATTGGCAAATATAATTGCGAGGCTGCTTGCCGGTTATTGGTTGAGATCGCATTAGAGCGACGTATCAATTTCATTGCTGAGAAACTTGCGCGACCTTTGCGTCTGCAAGCGCTGCAGGTACTTGCTACCAAGTATAGTCTGCTGTCACCACCGCTGCTTACTCAGATTATTGATCGTGTACGCAGTCTAACACGTTGGCGTGTTAAACTAGTATCACGTCTGCTTGGCCAGGATGAACAACTGCTACTGGCATTATTAGAAGTGGTTGCCGCTAACCCTTCTCCTCCTGCTATTGAAGTCCTACAAGAGGTACGAACACGCTACGCTGATGAGGTATCAGGAAGGCGTGCTCAAGAATTGCTAGAGCAGTTGCAGACTACACGATAGATCTCCTCTTAGGTTTGGCGCTCAATTTGCTGTTCAATTAGGTTAACAGCGGTCATTAGCTATTTTCTCTTAGAGGAGTGCCAATGCGTCCAGCCCTGTTTATTACAATGATGTTAATGTTATTGATGAGTGTGGTCGATTCAGCGGCTTGGACACGCGAGCCTCAGGTACGTCGCCAGCCTGCACGCCCATCAGATAACTTACCCTTGCCAGCTTGGCATACATTGTCAGAGATTGGGCGTGGCACAGCAGTCGTCTTCAGTCCTGATCTGGCACGGCCCGCCAATCGAACCTTCTATCGCCGACTAGGATTTCTCTATATAGAAACAGCAGATTGGTTTGAAGTGCTTGAAGGGTTGCTTAACCATAATCGTCATTATCCTGACCGGCTAGTTCATACAGTAATAATGGAGACACATGGCAATTGGGGACATGGGCTCAAGCTACAGATGGGCAAGTTGCCTACTGATAGCCGCTCTTATATTTCACTAGGCGCACTGCAAGAACGCTTGGCCGGATCAGGAATAAAACGGTGCATTATTACTGCCTGTAATGCTGGTCGATTATTGCGCCCCAATATCTACTACAGACTCGATGAGCGCAATCTCTTACCAGCGCGTTATGGTGTGATTAATGCAAGCCCTGGCTATAAGGCTCAGTTAAGCGATGTACGACTGTTAAGGCGGCGAGAGAGCCGTATGGAGATGGGCAATACCATAATGGTACATGAACTACCGCCACTCTTGCAGAAACGGCTAGGTCTCGATGATAAAAGGGTTGGCTTTGTTGTCTCAGATCTCTTTCTACAATATGTATTACGCGATGCTCGTCTGCGTCTCACCGATATTGGCTATGTGGTTGCCATCTCACGGCAATCACTGCCAACAAATGCAAGTGAGACGCTTATTACACGATTCCTACGTCTGCTAACAGATGTAGCGGATCGTAATAAAGAGTCAGTGGCGACAAAATCACATCTTCTCCGGTGACTCAATACCCATCAGTTCCAAAGCACGCTCAAGCTGATGGCGTATATAACCAGCTAATGAGATAAGTAGGCGACGACGATCAGGATCCGTCTCATCAATGATCTTATAAATATATTTGCCACCATTCTTGGCGTTATAGAACTCACTGAAACTACGTGCCAATTGCTGGGCGTATTTGGCCAGATGTGTAGGTTCAAGTGTATTTACCGAGATACGTAGCACTTCCTTGAGTTGGCTAGCCTTAAACAGTAGTGACCATAGATAGTCACCATCCCAACCGCTCTCATCTTTGAGTGTAAGCAGTTCGCCAAGTTCTTGATAAGATGGTTTGCCATGCAATACAGAAGTCTCACCCTCATCCGCAATTTTGCGAAAGATGCTGTTAATACGCACAACTGCATACTGAATGTAAGGACCGGTCTCACCTTCAAAAGCGAGCGCTTCATCAAAGTCAAAAGCAATAATTGAGTTGCGTGTGAATTTAAGCAGGAAATAACGTAGCGCACCAATGGCAATCTGATGAGCAGTCTTCTGCTGTTCATTCTCACTAGCATCTGCCTGGCGACGCTTCACTTCTACTAATGCCTTCTCTTCCAACTTATCGATCAGATCATCAACCTTAACACCCAATCCCTTACGACCTGACATTGCCACTTGGCTACGGCTGCTCTCTTCTTCAGAGAGTTCATAGCCCAACTCACTTGCGCTGGCAGGAGTCAACACGACTTTTTCATAAGCAATATGCGCACTACGATCAACACGTGGATCATTGGGTGCCATCAATTTCACACCAAGCTTAACATAGTTCTGCAGATAAGACTGACCTACATCAATGACATTAAAATAGGCAACACTATTGCCAAACTGTGGCGAGAGTGGCATAGTGCGCAATTCCTGTTGATCAGCATTATCAGAGACAGTGATCCAGGCACGATTACCATTTGGATAGAAGAAGAAAGTACGATAAGTAAAATTAAGACCAAGCAATCCTAGTTTCCATAGATGGTAGGCAATATCTTTGCCAGTGTAAGTAATGGTGCCATTGGAGCGGACTAAAATCTTATCCTGTTCATACTCACTCTCTTCCTTCTCGGCAGCATCGCCTGCTGGGACAAACTTACTCTCTGCACGCATCACCCAGCAGCCTTTGTTACGGCCTTCTGTCTCATAATAGATTGCATCCTTCTCTTTCAACTTCTCAAAGGCTTGTTGCCAGAAGTTAAGACGCAGTACATCACTCTCTCGCGGCAATAGATCGTAGATTATTCCCAGACGCAGCATAGTATTGAGGTGGCAGCGTAGAATACGCTGAGAGATATGGTCGGCCATTTTTGCTGTTTCGCCTGCGCCACTTTCAAGCTCGTGTAGTGTCTCGTTGCGTAAACGCAGATTTTCTGGCGATTCTTCATAGAATTTACCAACACGTGCATATAGATCCCAACAGTAGTAGTCAAAGCGTTCCGTCAGCTTGGCAATCTCTTCAAGCGACTTCTTCTCTAAATATTTGAAACCTACTACTACATCAGCGACCTGCACACCAGTGTTATCAATATAGTTATGCACCTCTACCTCTTCGCCACTGGCACGTAGTAGACGCACAACTGTGTCGCCCAACACAGCATTGCGCAAATGACCAATATGTGCAGCTTTATTGGGATTAATAGAGGTATGTTCGACAATTAGCTTACCACCTAAGGTCTCATCAAGTGTCAGTGACTCACCGTATGAGAGCACACTATCAAGGAAGCGGCCACGATCAAAAAAGAAGTTGAGGTAGCCAGCGCCAGCGGTTTCCACACGTGTGACGCCTTCGAGTTGGCCTAGTTCGCCACGTAGTTGTTCAGCCAATTGGCGTGGATTCTGTTTTGTACCGGTGGTCGCCTTAAAGCGGCGCGCCAGTTCAAAAGCAATAGGAAATGCGAGGTCGCCCATCTCAGCTCGGGGCGGAATTTCGACGGAGATCTCTGCTGGCAGTAGATCTAGCGCAAAGACTCGCTTGATCACCTTCTGCAATTCCGCCTTGATTGTCCGCTGTAGCTCTAGCAACATAATTCTCTCCTGTCGGTTATTTAAGCGGCACTATTACTGGATCAGGATCATAAGGCCAAGTGTGCGTCGCTTCAATACAAGCTTGCGTGAGTAATTTTGAGTAGATTGATATAGAGTAGGGAAATAGTGAGTAGATGAGAAAAGATGAAGCGCGTTTCCATTTCAAATATGATCTAGCCCTGGTGTTGATCACGTTAATCTGGAGCACCACTTTTGTATTAGCCAAGGATCTATTAAGCCAGTTACCACCACTCAACTACTTGAGTATGCGGTTTCTCGTTGCTGCGCTAGTACTGGCGCTGATCTCACATAGAATTTGGCGTAGTATAGACCGTATCGCAATAATGGGTGGAATTGTGTTAGGAGTGTTGCTTTATGGTGGGTTCTTCACACAAGCGATCGGATTGGTTTACACCACACCGGCCAAATCGGCTTTTGTAACCGGTGTAAATGTGATCTTGGTGCCATTTTTTAGCTACTTCCTAATGGAGGCACGTATCACAGTTGGACATATAGTGGCGATCACACTTGCCTGTTTTGGTTTTGGTCTGCTTACAATGCCACAGGGTGGCGAGTCAATTAATTTAGGAGATATGATTACGCTTCTGGGTACCAGTTTCTGGGCCTTACATATTGTCTACACAGGCGTATGGACACGGCGTACCGCTACCCAACCATTGTTATTGATGCAGCTTGTTGTAACCGCATTACTATTTCTGATCTCGTTAATGGTATTGCAGACACTAGGTGTACTGCCTGTGCTGGCAAGCAGTGATTGGCCATTGAACTTCAAGATCGCTGCTCAAATAATCTATCTCTCTGTCATCGCCACCATTGGCACGATTTTGGTGCAAACACGCGCACAACGCCATGTTCCGGCTACACGCACAGGCATTATCTTTAGTTTGGAGCCGGCCTTTGCCGCATTTGTGTCTTATTTGGTATTGGGCGAGCGACTAAACTGGCGTGCTTTTGTCGGTGGTGCATTGATCATTGTAGCAATTATTATCTCGACCTTAGATCGTTTTCCATACCTAAGCAAAGCCCAGTTGGCTAGTGAAGAACAGCCTTAAATATTATCTGATCTGTGCTGGATGCATCTTCTTAGTGCGCAACGAGAGCTTATCATCTGGACAAGTGATAAGTAGACGACGCGCATTAATAGGATTGATCCCCTTAGGTGTGTAAGCAAGAGTATACCAACCATCATGCAGTTCATTGGTGATGGTCTTGGCATGAGCGGCAATCTCATTCTCTTTATCGATCTTAAAGATCAGCCCCCCCGTCGATTCTGCTAATCCAGTAATTGCATCTACCGGTTTAGGACCACTATCACGTGGGCGAATCGCACCAAAGGTTCGATCGGGCGCTTGAAAGGCGTAGACTACAATGTTTTCAGTAAGGAGAGTAGCAAGAATATTCTCATACTTGATACCGCTACTGCTATCATAACCATCAGAGAGAAGCACAATCGAGCGTTTATTCACACCCAGTTGTTGACGAAAAGCATCTTCAACTGTGGCCGCCAGCGCATCATAAAGCTTAGGGAGACCCTTGCGACGAAACTTTGCTACTGCTGCCTGCAACGTATTCTTATTTTCTGTGAAGTCCTGCAAGATCTCGGCCTGTTCATCAAAGGCGATAATCATCATCTCATCGCCTGGGAGCATTTCATTAATCAATGCACGCGCCGCTTTCTGCAATTGCGTCGGTTCTGCACGTAGTGTTTGGGTATTATCGACCAGCAGAATTAGCCGTGCGCCCGTCGAGTCGGCACGCATATATTCGATCTGTTGCTCAATGCCACCATCAAAGAGTATTAGACGATCTTTGTTAAGATTGAGAGCGCGTGCCGCTTCGCCGTCCTGTGCACGCACAATAACATTAAGCAGTTCGCTCTTCTCTCCACTACCAGTATTACGGCCTGATTGTGCTGCGGGTCGCGCTGGCCAAGGAGAGAGCGACAGTAGGATTAATATAGAGACGGATAGCAGACTAAAAGTGAACGTTTGTTTCATAAGATTTTTGCCTAATATAGAGCTATTTTATCATTGCAACCAAGTTCCAGTCTACCGCTGAAGATGAAATTGTCTCTAATGCGGTTGCATTAATATATAAAGCTTAGGCAAGGGCGCGACTACGTTGATAATTAATGGAAATATAGATTAGCGTAGCCAGAATGGCGATACCTAGTACGATTGTCAAGATACGCCGTACGCCTAACGAGGATTCGGTTTGTAGGTTGGTAGGTCTACCCAAATAGATCTGGTAAGTGGCATTAGTTAATCTTCCTTCTGCTGCTGCAATAGTGTCTTGCTGCTCAGAAAGATAGAAGGAGAATTCCTTCAATACAGGGGAGTCTACACCACCTGGATCATTCAGTTTTATCACCAACTTATGCAGTCCTGTGTAATAGCTTGCTTTATTAATATCCTGAGTGCGATCCAATATTTTCTGATTAAGAGACTCCTGCAAAAGCAATCGGCCATTCTGCCATCGTAAAGTCACTTCACTTAATGTGTCTGCATTTGCTCCTACTGGTTTGAGCACCCAGGTTTGTCCAAGGCTTGCCGGTATCTGAGAGGAGGAAGGATTCTCAACCATTGTTGCAGGTGTCTTAGGGCACCAATAACCATGCAGTTTTACTCCACTCTGCCGTACAGTATTAATTTCTCCGGCTGCTTGACTAATCGTAATATCACTGCGAGGGATGAATTGGACGGCACCATTGTCAGCTTGTGTCCAGTATTCCATTGTTCCATAGTTAGTATTATCTCGCTCGGTCTTTAACGAATTGATATCCAAGCAGCCGGTCTGTTCGACCAGATCAAAGGGTGTGGGAGTGGTTGTTCCTACTGGGACAAGCGTAGCAGCAAAGAGAATCAAGAGCACAATAAGCGCAGCAAAAGAGATCTTACGATACTGTGTGAGTGTAGCAATACGTACGCTTTTACGCTCAGTCTGAATCTTGTTCGGTTTTAGCGCAGCAGTCTCACTACGTTCACGTGGCAGCCGTTTCAATGGACCGGTAGATAATGGTCCAGTCTGTGATAGCGAGGAGGAGAGTGAAGCTGATAGCGATCGCTCCATACTAAGCGACCCGGTAGGTTTAACATCACTACGACTCGCGCCACTACCTTGACTAGGCGGTCCTGCAAGATTGGAGGCAATATAGCTACCACAGTATCGACAGGAGATATTATTAGGCGGATTCATCTTGCTACAGCTTGGACAGGGAATACTCTCTTCACTACTGCTCAGGTTGGCAACAGTCTGGTCTGCCAGGTTGCGTGTCACTCTGTTGGGCGGACTATTTGTGAATGTAGTAGCAGGGAGTGGCTGCATAGGTGTGGGCGCCGATAGATTTGTTCCTGCATAACTGGCCTGACCCATTTCTAAACTATGATAGAGTAGTGCCTCTACAGCAGGTTTATCGCCAGTACGTACCCAGACCACTTCTGCGCTGGCAATCTGTTGCCCATCGGCTCCACAGATCTGCACAACATCACCTAAGCGTAGCGGTTGGCAGGTATGTATGATCACACCAAAATTGCCGAATGGCTCAAGCGTAGCAATATCTAAGAAGGCTTCGCCTGAGAGGTCTTGACCAGCAATCTTAACGTTTAATGTGGTATTGGCTCGATCCATAAATGCTATCCGGTATGCCTATACTATACGCGAAGCGAGGCTTAAAAGGAATGAAAAAACCACTGTCAGGTTTAACCAAAATCTCTCTATAACGTTAGTTTTCAGGCAAAATCACGGTTTTATTAGCGGAGCGCAGTTCGTAGGTGATTCCACGCCAAGTGATGCGGTTGGTAAATATGGAACCGATCAGATTGTAGAAATAGATCAACGACACTACTGGCGCAAGCAGATAGTATCCCCAACGAGCACCCACAATCTCTTTTTGATAGTTGACCAGGATAAGCTTAACCGCTTGCACACGCAAGTATCCTTTCCAAACTGTGAGTAGATAGACTATTACAATAAGAATCAAAGGCAGACAGTGATGGCCCTGGATCAATTCACTAAGCGCGAAGACACCACCAAGAAAGAAGACTAGATTGAAGAGTAGATTAGAAATAAGCAGTAGTTTCCATAATCCTCCAGAATAGACTCGTGTGATGATGATCTGGCGTGTAGTGAATTCCAGCAACTCTCTAAGTGTGCAGCTTCCTAATGAAGGGACTAGGCAGGTAGGGACAAATTTTACATAAAGGCCCGCCTCTTTCACTGCACGTGTAAGCGCGTAATCATCACTTACCGTACCTTGCCAGTGGCGCCGCACCTCTATACGCTCAAAGGTTGTGCGTAGAATTGCCATTGAACCACCCCAAGCAAAATTATTATTGTGCTCGCCTAGCGTAGTGGCGACTGAGCCATTCCAGCTTGAGCGCAAAAGCGTAACAAAGCGGTGATCAGCAGGGATAAACCAACGGTAGCCAGTAGTCGCACCTACTGCGGTATCCGTCAGAGGTGCGACCAGCGCACGTAGCCAGTGCCTTGGTAAGAGGATATCTGAGTCAACAAATACCAACGCCTCAACCTCTGGAGAGATATCAGCAACAGCAGCAAGCAGGTTATGCACCTTCTGACCACGATCATAGCTACGCCCAGCCACTACACAGCGTGCGGAAATATCTGGGTAACGTGCTTGCCAGTGTGTGATCTCTGCTAATGCCACATCGCTGCTACTCTCGACGCTGAAGATAATCTGATAATGTGGGTAATCGAGTTCAAAGAGCGATTGCAGGTAGTGATGCATACTCTCATCTAGCCCTTTGCAGGGTGCGATAATTGCCACATGTGGTGTGAAATCAGGTAGTGATGCAGCTACACTACGCCGCACATAAGCAAGGTAACGGAAGCCGTCACGTAGTGATATTAACCCTTGTAAGACAAGCAATCCGATAAGTAGATAGAAGATAGTCATAATAAGCGATGGACCTTAGCGCTTAGCGTTAAGCGTAGAAGTATAGGTATGATCGCAATTGGTTCAAGTCTGACTACCTAGACTGGCGGTGGGCAATTCTAGCTGAGCCACTAAAGGGAGATGATCGGAAGCAATGCGTGCCAAGCGGCTACGATGTACATAACTGTGGCGTAGCTGTAATGAAGGCTCATAGAATATTCTGTCTAGTTTAAACAAAGGTAGCAAACAAGGGTGAGTACGTTTACGCCAACCGCGTAGTACTCCGTATGAGGCATCCTGCAGACGTCTGCTTAACAAGCGACTAGCCTGGCCAGGGAACCAATCATTGAAGTCACCCAGCAGAATGCGTGAACCAGCTAGACCTGCGAGGATCTTTGCTTCAAAGAGTGTATGTGCTTGTCGCACTCGCTCTCTATAGGCAGTGCCAAAATGCGCATTAAATATATGTATCAAGCTGTTGCCTAATTGTATATCTACTTGCAAGCAACCACGTGGCTCGCGCCGTCCTACACTGATATTGTGATTATGATGTAGCACAATTGGCAATCGTGTGAGAACAATATTGCCATACTCATAAGTATCATTAACAATATTTGGTCCACTGATACAACGCATCCCTAGCGCTTTAGCAATAAAATCTGCTTGTTGTCTTTCGTCTTCAGCAGATTTGTAATTGTGAACCTCCTGCAAAGCGATCACATCAGCATCAATCTCTTCAAGAACTCTAACAATACGTGAGGCTGAGACACGACCATCAATTCCTTTACATTTATGAATGTTATAAGTGACCAGTTTTAAGGCGGTCGGCATTTGCGTACTGGCGCGCTTAATAGTGCGGGACGAGATTGTAGACCTGGAAAGAACGGACATCAAACTTTTACCCCAAATATTAAAAAGATGACAGCGTCTATTCTAGCGAAACTTACCCCAAAGCGGTAGTATAGAGGCAACTATTTCTACATGGCATACATTTTGTATGCAGAATTGTAGAGCAGGGTATTGAGGATAATTACCAGTTTATCTGAATTTACTAGATTGGAGTTAGGAGAATAGTAGATGTCGCCTTGGCGCCGTTGGGATGATATGGCTCTTTCCTTACAGTGCTGGATCGATCGATTCACACGCAAGTTGCGTGGTGTTGATCCCACACTCCCATCTCAGCGCCGTTTCGTCATTATTCAGATCGATGGTCTAGCCCATCGCCATCTAGAACTGGCCCTTAAGCAGGGTCGCATGCCTTTTGTAAGGCGGTTGCTGCAACGTGGTGTTGTTAAAGAGACACCTTTCTTCTGTTCGCTACCAACCTCTACAGCAGCATTTCAAGCCGGTCTCTTCTATGGACGCATTCCCAATATCCCAGCTTGGCGCTATTACGATAAGCGACTGCAGCGACAGATTCATTTTCCTGATCCTGGTGATGCTGCACTAGTGGAGAGTCTAGAGGCGGAGGATGCGACCGGATTGCTCAAAGGTGGTACTTGTTATGGTGCTGTTTTTAGTGGCGATGCAGAGACTTCGGTGGCTAGCTTCTCACGCTTATATGTGCCAAAACTCGGCTTCAACTGGGAGACGGTATGGTTCTTTATCCCCAATGTGATTGTCTTCTGGGTGTTATTCAAGATTGCTGTATTGATGATTTATGAGCTTGCTTATGAGCTGATCAATAGTTTCCTGGAATTGATACGTTATCGACAAGAGTGGCCTTCACCAAGGAAGATTCTTTATCATCTCTTTTTCCACGTTATCTGGCGACAGTTGCTAACCATGGGAGTCTCTACCGATATCTACCGTGGAATACCGCGTATCTTTGTCAATTACCTTTCTTATGATGTTTTTGCGCATAAGTATGGTCCTAGCAGCCGTATTGCAATGCGTAGTTTGAAGGCAATTGACGCCTCGATCCGACAGATCTACCGTGCTGTACGACGTGTGCCAGAATATAACTATGATGTTTACATACTTTCGGATCATGGTATGGCAGAAGCGATCTCCTTCGATCAAGTCTCTAACACTTCACTTGCCAACCTGATACTTGGCACACTAGCGACTTCTCGACTAGAGAAGGAATGCCAGCAACCTATTACGGCAGAGATGCTCAAGGCAAATGGCTTTGCCGATCAACTACACGGCCTTATACGTATTCGCGAAGCGACGGCAATGCTACCTCTACCATTAGCAAAATTATGCGAAAAATATCTGGTAAAATATAAGAATAAATATGTAGAATTGCTTTCCATACAGATCAATCTACCAAAGCTTTTAGATGAGGTGAAGTTTGTCCCAGCCGGTCCCAATATATTAGTCTACTTCACCCACAAGGTAGATAGAGTAAAGGTAGAGGAGATCGAAGCCTATTTCCCTGGTCTAATTGCCCGCTTAAGCAGACAACCTGGTATTGGTATTATTCTCGCCCAGGATGCTGAAGGAGCAGTATACTACTGGCGTGGTCAGCAATTTCGTGCCGATGCAAACAAAATTGTTGTTGGCTGCCCGTTTCACAATCTCACTTACCGACCGCTGCTAATGCGGGCAATTTCAGAGTTGATGAATATGCCCAGCGCTGGTGACCTGATTATATATGGTAATTATGGCAACGGGTCAGGACAGGGAACCATCTCTTATTTAGGAGAGCGTGGTAGTCATGCTGGGCTATCCACGGATGAGCTCTTTGCCTTTATTATTTATCCTAGAAAGGTAGAATTCGCTTTTGAACGCGTAACACGACCAAACGAACTCTACCAATTTTTTAGTCAGTACTTGACGCCAGTTCAACAGGTCGTTGAAGATTTGCGCTCGCGTCAACGCGCTTGATCTTTTATACTGAGTAAATATGTGGGTAAATCTGATCAAAATCCTATTTAATATTTTTCAAAAAACAAAAAGAATCTCTCTTCGGCTGCGACATATAGCAGAACGACGCGGGCTTTGGGCAATCTTCTGTTATGTCTTCTTCGGCTCGCTAATATTGCCTATTCCAATCGATTCTATGCTCTCGGCCTTGATTGCTAGTTCACCCAGGCGCTGGCTACGGCTTACTTTTACCTTTGCATTTGCCTCTGTCGTGGGTGGAGTTGCGACCTACTGTATAGGTTATGGATTTGTTGATTTGATTGGTCAGCATCTGATCGAGTTGTGTGGAGGGCAATCAGCTTGGCAATCTTTAGTAACACTTTTTCAGAGCGAGCGTGGCGCGACATATTTAGCAACGGTTTCACTCTTGGTAGGACCTTATAAGCTCTCTACATTAGCGGCAGGAGCAACCGGCATGAAATTTTCACTGCTGGTTATGATCCTATTATTTACTCGTACTAGTCGCTTCATCATTATTGGAGTGCT
>JBFLVQ010000089.1:0-19894 GCA_040758525.1 Acidobacteriota bacterium | reverse complement strand
CAAGACATGGTAGAATTTTGCCGCTTCTTGCGCGATATCAAAAAATTGCTGACAGGTAAGCGATTTATTAACTCGTTCCTCCAGCAGACAAGCTTTCCTTGAAAATGTAGATAAGCTATTGGATATCATGCCCATTTTCTTACTCTCCTAAAGGGATCAAATTGAATTGCGGTGTTCGCGTATTAGGCAAATTCAATGCCATAATGGAGAATGGCATAAATTGTCTATTTCGACTTTTCAAAGACCAATTATTAGGAGATAACGCTAATAATTTTCCCCACAATACCCAACAGAACTGGGTGAAATTCCCCACTGTTTTCAAAAAGTGAGACGGATTTATTAATGGCAGCCTGCGTAAACGCCCACTTTTCAACAATTCTTTGAACGGCACATAGGTTGCTAAATACTAATCGTCAGGCTTTGGGCGGTTAGCGAAAAAGCTCTGGCTTGATAACCATTCTATAGAACTAGAACGCACCATTGACAGCAATCACACAACAACCTGGTGGCTTACAAGTCCAAGGGACTGGTAGGTAATTTGTTTCCAGAGATTTTCTGACTTTAACCACACGAAATTGGAGGATTAAAACCAATGGCGGAAGCAACTGAGAAAAAAGTAGAGGTTACTGGGCAACAAGAAAAAGAGAAGAGCATTTCACGTCGAGGCTACTATAGCCCATTGCTCTTTTCCCTCACTCCGAGGGATCTGTTCACACTTAATCCTTTTGAAATGATGAGGCGATTTTCTGAAGAAATGGATCGCACATTTGAAAACTTCGGTCTCTGGCGAGGCTTTACTAAAGGTGAAACGGGTTGGGCTCCGGCAATAGAGGTCTTTGAGCGCAAGGGTAAATTTGTTGTGCGCGCAGAACTGCCTGGATTGAGCAAGGATGATGTGAAGGTTGAACTGACCGATGACAGTCTGATCATCAAAGGGGAACGCAAGAGCGAGCATAAGGAAGAAGGTAAAGGTTTCTATCGCTCTGAATTGAGCTACGGCAGCTTCTATCGGGAGATCCTAATTCCTGAAAGCGCAACTGTGGATCAAACAGAGGCCAAATTCAGCAATGGTGTACTTGAGGTTGTGATACCAGTTCCTGAATCTGTACGCAAACGGCGTGAAGTGCCTATTAAAGAAGAGGCCGCACAACAAGCTCAGGCTGCTACCAAGATCTAAAAGGAGAGAGAAGATGAAAAAAGTTGAAGATATAATGACCAGGGATGTGAAATCCTGCGCGCTCAACGGCAATCTGGCTGAAGCAGTGGCGCTGATGTGGGAGAACGATTGTGGCGTCCTGCCGGTGCTGGATAATGATGGAAAAGTAACCGGCATCATCACAGATCGAGACATCAGTGTTGCTGTCGGGACAAGAGGTAAGCTGGCTTCAGAGATTTCAGTTGGCGAGGTTGTCTCAGGAGAAGTTTTTACTTGCCTGCCGGATGATGATGTTAAGGAAGCGATTGAAATAATGCGTAGCGCCAAGATACGTCGGCTGCCCGTAGTCAACAACGAAAAAATGCTTCAGGGAATTCTTTCCCTCAATGACATTGTATTGCGCGCTGAAGAAGTCAAAGGCAAAGAGGTGCCGGACCTCTCTTATAAAGATGTTGCCATCACCCTCAAGGTTGTTTGTGAACATCGCGTGCCAAAGGTTGAGCCAATTGAAGAGATGGAATTGGGTGTCTCTGCTGCCGGCGATTAAGTTCACATTCAACCAACAGGCTCAGCGAATTAATAGATCGCTGAGCCTGGCTGGTTTTAGCAACAACTTAATCGTAGGTTGATTCCAATACCTTGCGAAAGTGGTAGCCCATTGCCGCTAACGTAACCGCATGCGAAAATTTTTCGCAATGTCGAGTGAAGGCGTAGTGAATATAACCCCAGAATTCATTCCGCGCTTTATCTCGTATGCCGAGCGCAATGACGATGCTTAGGAATGCAGTGAAGTTGGCAAAGAAATTTTCATTGCGTGGTTGAGATCCAGTCTGTGATATTCGTTCCAGACAATTGAGCGCGCGTTGATAATATTCATTGTGGTTATAAATTGTGCGCAAGATCGATCTGTAACCCTCGATAAGCCGTGTAGTTTCCATCTTGGGAATAAAGTTTAGCGAGCAGTCAGTGTTGTTGCCTGTACTCTCCGCAATAAGCCGTCCTTCTTGTTTTAGCCGTCGCCAAAGTTGTGTATCCGGCAGCGCATTAAGAAGCCCGACAAGAAGCCCGACCATATCAAGGGGAATGGCGCTCTCACGAATGAAGCTAATCTGCCGCTCGAAGATATCTTCCGGATCATGATCGAAACCGACAATAAATCCGGCCATAACTTCCATGCCATAGCTTTGAATCTTTTTAGCTGAATCGAGCAGATTGCGCCGGGTGTTCTGCCCCTTATGAGCCTCTTTCAGGCTCTCTTCAACGGGCGTTTCGATACCGAGAAAGACTCTGCGAAAGCCGGCGCGATGCATTCCCTCCAGCAACTCATCGTCTTCTGCGAGGTTCACACTTGCTTCCGTGATTAATGAGAATGGATGGTAGTGGCGCTCTGACCATTCGATCAACTCAGGGAGCAATCTCTTAACATTTCTCTTGTTGCCGATGAAATTATCATCCACGATAAAGACCATTCCACGCCAGCCAATACGAAGAAGTTCATCGAGTTCCACCAATATCTGTTCGTTGCTCTTAGTGCGCGGCACACGACCAAAAATCTCTATGATGTCGCAGAACTCACATTGAAATGGGCAGCCGCGAGAATACTGCACTGACATTGCGCTATAGTGTTTTAATTTGGCAAGGCGAAAATTTGGTATCGGAGTGGAACAAAGCGAAGGCCGTTCAGTGGCTCTGTATATGCGTTTGGCATTGCCGCATTCAAGGTCATGCACAAACTGGGGCAGAGTAGCTTCCGCTTCGCCAATGAAGATGTGATCTGCATAAAACAGTTGTTCCGGGCTGGTGGTCACGTAAGGCCCGCCGACAACGATCCTCTTCCCGTAAGCCTTACAGAGATTTATAACATTTAGCAGCGATGGTTTCTGCACAAGCATGGCGCTTATCAATACAATGTTAGCCCATTTGACATCTTCAACTTTCAGAGGCTGAACGTTCAAAATCAACAAGTCGCTGTTGCCATGAATTGGGCAGCATTGAAGAGGCTGTCAACAAGCCGAGCGGCGGAAAGGCCGAAGCCTTTCCTTGAAATGAAAGCGCGTGCCGAAAACCCCAGTAAGTATCAGGAAATTTAGGATAAACAAGCAGTGCATGCATGATAGCTCCTCTTCTTCCATCATTCATACCTTGTGATCCAAAATATTGCCGAAATGAGCATGAGCTATCCGCTCAGTCGTGTACACTCACCGCATTCTATGATTATTGGTATTGAAGGTAGCTTTTACCAGCCGACGCTAACCGACTACTGACTTCACCAGTTGTTCCCGCGAACCTAGCAGATCGTCTGCGCGCGCATGTGTCTCTAACTTATTCTCCAGGGTCTTCACCCCGCGAACGGAGGAAACAGTTTTGAGCAAATTATCCACTTCTATTGCTGGAATGGATCCGCTCAGCGTCAAAGAGCCATTGTCAGCCACGATTTGAATTGACTTTGGGTTGGAAACAACACCTTCAATTCTGGAGCAGACACTAGCCACTAATTTATCATCCTTAATTTTTTTGTATGAGGACCTGGCTTCCCCCATAATTCCGCTGACTCTATTTGCAATGTTCTGCGGTGTTTTGGTGATAACTTCGCCGGTCTTGGCAACAGTATCGGTTACTTTGCCGCGAACCAAAGTCCGACGATCTTTCCCTTTTGCAGGATCAAAGATAAACATCAGCCCCGCGCCAAATCCTGTCCCGATCCCAATACCAGTAAGCAGAAGCAGTTTCTTGTTCATAGTTCTCCTTTCGATACAATCAGGAGGTTTATGATTAGACCTATATCTGGGTTATGGTCAAATCAATTTATAAAAGGGTTATCGAAAACCAGTTCATCCAGTCGATTCTGGTGATTGGCTCTCTTTTCAACTAGATCTTCGATGGTGAGTTCGATCATCTGCCCACTCTGATCTCCCTTTCCACCATTAAAGTCGAGCCGGAGATTCATTATTGGACGCCCGGATTCTGAGTCCATTGTTACGGTAATGATACGATTAATTACTGAATTAACTGAATGGCCGCCAGTGCCTATCGGTTCAAAAATACCTTGCAGAACATCAATAATTTCATTGTAATCTGCCAGGCTCATTTCTTCTTTTTCTATTAAGGTCCAGCCAGAACCGATCTGCGCGCTGAAGAAGAGGTGGCTTTGCTCGAAATAGATCCGGCAATGGGTTGCAGCTTGCCAATAAGCTTCGCAGCAGAGTTCAACTAGATGGTTAAGCACAGTTTTCTCTTTCTTATCAAGCTCTCTTGTGTACATGATCTTCTCCTCAACTGAGTAGCGCTGAAACTATGGTTATCAATTATCTGCAAGGGCAAGACCGGATATTTTTTCGCTTAACTTAATCCTGAAAAAATTGCAATTACCATTCCAAGGATACCGTTGCTCTTCAAAAATCATTTGAAAAACGGAACCGCCATTAAAGCTGAACAATTCCATTTTCCATCAAAAATTGGGCATATGTTTTGCTCATATCTATGTAGCCAATCAAAGACAAGTCAGGGTTAACTTTTAGTAGTCATCGAGAATTGCTCAGGCAGGAGGTTTTGACCAATGATCAATCCAACACTAGCAAGCGATCATAGTTCAGTTAAGGTTATCCCGTTTGTGGCTGAACATAAACCCGGCGCAATATCCTTTGAGGAACTCTATAAACTATACTACAAGCGTGTTTATAGCCTCTGTCTGCGCATGATGGCTAACCCTGCCGATGCCGAAGATCTTGCCCATGACACTATCTTGCAAGTTCAGCACAGTTTGAACAGCTATCGAGGCGATGCTACCTTCTCCAGTTGGCTGCACAGAATTACTGTTAATCAAGTGCTGATGTATTTTCGAAAAAAATCGACTCGCGTCGAACGAGTAACAGACACCGGTGAAATGCCGGATCAGGTTGAACCGCTTACCGACAGGGTACATTCTTTGCCATCAATCGATCATATTGCCTTGGCTGCTGCCATTGAGAAACTGCCGCCAGGTTATCGCTCCGTCTTCTTACTTTATGATGTGGAAGGATATGAACATGATGAGGTTGGGCAGATTCTCGGAGTAAGCTCCGGCACATCCAAGTCCCAACTTCACAAAGCCCGAATGCGTCTGCGAGAAATACTAATGAGCGATTCCAAGTATCACAACAATAACTGAAATAAACAGGTTGCTCCCATGCCTTAAGCTTCCGACTTGGAGGGATTTCTTATAGGCCAGCCCAGGCCAATTTTGTTAAAATCTCTCACTATATCTGGGGAAAATTCCCCAATAGTCGGAAATGACAGGAATCTCAACAATTGAGGAGTTTTAAATCGGCGATTTGGCTGGGTACTCAACTTTTTGATATGGGCAGCGAAAATAGAACAAAAAACCCGCTTGAGGCAGAAATAGAGATACTCCAAGCGCGGGTTGAGAGTTTGAAGCAGGAGACTGATCAATTACGTAAAAGTGAAGAACGGGCCAGAACTATCTTAGATGAGATGTACCAATTCGTCGGCCTGCTTGACACTCAGGGAACGCTGCTGGAAGCAAATCAAACTGCGCTTGATGCCGCAGGCATAAAGAGTTCTGAAGCAATAGGTCGGCCTTTCTGGGAGACAGCCTGGTGGCAGGGTTCGCCAAAAACCCAGCAAAAACTTAAAGCGGCGATTGAAGAGGCTGCTCAGGGAAATTTTGTCCGTTTTGAAGCGGATCATTTTATTGGTGATGAAAATAAGAAGCCTATCGTTGTCGATTTCTCACTAAAGCCCGTTCGAGATGAGAGCGGGAAAGTAGTATTTTTGCTTCCCGAAGGTCGTGATATCACCAAGAAGAAGCTGGCGGACCTAGAGCTTGCTCGTAAGAACGAAGAACTAAAAATATCTGAGAGTCGCCTGGCTGGTATTTTAGAGATCTCTGAAGACGCTGTTATCTCTATCGCTGAAACTCAATCCATTAGAATATTCAACAATGGCGCTGAAAAGATCTTTGGTTACACTGCTCAAGAAATTTTAGGCCAGTCTCTCGATCTTTTATTGCCTGCTCGTTATATAGAGGCACATCGCCAGCATGTAGCAGAGTTTGCAAAATCAAGCGATGTAGCACGCAGAATGGGCGAGCGGCTTGAGATTACTGGCCGCAGAAAAGATGGCTCAGAGTTTCCCGCCGAAGCCTCTATTTCGAAATTCGAATCGAGAGGCGAGAAGATCTTTACTGTCATACTTCGTGACATCACCAAACGAAAGCATATAGAAGAAGCCTTAAAGAAGGCCCATGATGAGTTGGAAAGGCGAATTGAAGAAAGAACTGCCGAACTCTCAAAGGTTAATGAAACTCTGAAAAAGCATATTGATGAGCGAAAGCAAGCAGAAGAGCAGTTTCGTCTCGTTGTTGAATCTGCGCCCAATGGTATTGCTATGGTAGATAAAAGAGGCGCGATCGTGATGATCAATGCTCAAGTTGAGAAGATGTTTGGATATAGCCGAAATGAGATTATAGGTCAGCCAGTTGAGATTTTGGTGCCAGAGCGTTTTCGCGGCAATCACCCGGCATATCGTGAAGATTTCATGAAGAATACAAGGGCAAGGCCGATGGGCGCCGGGCGAGATCTTTTTGGCCTTCGTAAAAACGGAACAGAATTTCCTGTAGAGATAGGGATTACTCCTGTTGAGACTGAAGAGGGTTTACATGTCTTGTGCACTATAGTTGATATAACCGAGCGCAAGCGGGCAGAGGAAGAGATCAGAGAATTGAATGAGGATCTTGAACGTCGCGTGATAGAGCGCACGGCGCAGCTTGAAGCAGCAAATAAAGAGTTAGAAAGCTTCAGTTACTCCGTTTCCCATGACTTACGTGCGCCGCTCCGCCATATCAATGGGTTTGTAGAACTATTGCAAAAGAATAAATCAATAGTTCTGGATGAGAAAGCGCGTCGCCATCTAAAGGTAATCGCTGACTCTGCAAAGAAAATGGGTAATCTCATAGACGATCTATTGTCCTTCTCGCGTATGGGCAGATCTGAGCTACGCAGCACCAGAGTCAATCTTGCACAACTTTTGAAAGATGTGCAGCGCGATTTACAGGATGAAATACGTGGCAGAAATATCGAATGGATAATTGGCTCACTGCCTGAAGTACATGGCGATTCAGCGATGCTCAAGATCGTCTTAACAAATCTTCTCTCCAATGCGCTGAAATATACAAGCCCACAACCTTATGCAAAAATCGAGATTGGATGCATTCCAGATAATCAGGATGAGATAGTCTTTTTCATTCGTGATAATGGTGTTGGGTTCGATATGCAGTATGTAGATAAGCTTTTTGGCGTCTTTCAACGCTTGCATCGGGTGAATGAGTTCGAGGGTACAGGTATTGGCCTGGCCACTGTAAGAAGAATAATTCATCGCCATGGAGGCAGGACCTGGGCAAAGGGCATGGTTGATAATGGCGCAACCTTCTACTTTTCATTGCCTAACAAATTAGATTGAGGAAATGGTATGGCAGATTTAAAAAGCATATTGCTGGTTGAAGATAACCCTAACGATGTCGAACTAACCTTGACTGCTTTAGAAGAATATAACCTTGCTAATGAAGTTGTGGTAGCTCAGGACGGCGTTGAAGCTCTTGATTATTTATATCGGCGCAGGAATTTTGAAACGCGCGCAAATGGCAATCCAGCGGTAGTTTTGCTGGATCTTAAAATGCCTAAAGTAGATGGTCTGGAAGTGCTAAAACAGATCCGCAGCGATGAACTATTAAAAAGGATTCCGGTTGTTATTCTCACTTCTTCGCGTGAAGAACAGGATCTAGTAGCAAGTTATGACCTTGGCGTGAGCGCTTATGTTGTAAAGCCGGTAGATTTTCAGCAATTTATCAATGCTGTGAAGGAACTTGGGTTATTCTGGGCGGTTATCAATGAGCCCCCACCAGGAAGCGTAAGAACATCGAAATGATCATCGCCGATCATGGAAAGAGGTTGTTATCAAGAAGGTAATGTTTTATGAAGTCGCCATTATGTGTTCTCTATCTCGAAGACGAACAGAATGATGTAGAGCTTGTAAAAGAGACGCTCGCCGCTGAAGATATTATTTGTGATGTCGTCTGTGTTGATAATCGAGTAGATTTTCTTGCTGCCATTGAGCAAGGTCGGTTTGACCTGATTCTGTCAGACTATTCGCTACCATCATTTGATGGCATGTCCGCTTTGACAATCGTTCAAGAGAAATGCCCTCATATTCCTTTTATCTTCGTCTCTGGAGCAATTGGCGAAGAGGTGGCAATTGAGTCTCTAAAGAGAGGCGCGACCGATTATGTTCTTAAACACAGGTTGTCGAGGCTTGCGCCATCTTTGCGTAGGGCTTTACGTGAGGCAGAAGAGAAGGTAGAGCGTAAGTTGGCTGAAGCGAAGATACGCGAGCAAGCTGCCTTACTCGATATTGTGCCTGATGCTATTTTTGTACGTGATATGGAAGACCATATAATCTTTTGGAATAAAGGAGCTGAGCGTCTGTATGGATGGGCTAGAGATGAAGCTATTGGGAAAGATGTGAGAGAACTGCTTTACAAAGATCTGCCTTTTCCTGATGAAGCTAACAAGCAATTGCTTGAACAAGGCGAATGGAGCGGCGAAATATCTCAAATAACAAAGTATGGTAAAGAGATCGTTGTTGAGAGTTACTGGACATTGATGCGTGATGACGAAGGTAGGCCAAGATCGAAGCTGATTGTCAATACCGATATAACAGAGAAGAAGAAATTAGCATCCCAATTCCTGCGCGCTCAACGTATGGAAAGCATCGGTACACTGGCCAGCGGCATTGCTCATGATTTGAACAACGCGATGACGCCAATAATGATGGCTGTTCAACTTCTTCGTAACAGAATAACTGATGAAGATATTCAAGACATCATTAATGTCATCGCAGCAGGCGCGACACGTAGCGCAGGAATGGTACAGCAAGTTCTCTCATTTGCCAGAGGTGTGGAAGGTAAGCGCACAGTTCTTCAATTAGGATATTTGATCAGTGAAATAAGAAAAATATTGGGACAGACTCTATCAAAATCGATTGAAATTAAGACCTCCTTATCAAAAGCTCTATGGCCAGTCTCAGGCGATGCAACTCAACTCCATCAGGTTTTAATGAACTTATGCTTAAATGCTCATGATGCTATGCCAAGAGGCGGCAAGCTAATGATAGAAGCTGAAAATATGCTTATAGATGAACACTATGCAAGCATGGACATTGAAGTAAAACCAGGTCGGTTTGTGCTGATTTCAATTACTGACAATGGAGAAGGTATACCTGCCGAGATTAGAGACAAGATCTTTGAGCCATTCTTCACCACAAAAGAGATTGGTAGAGGAACCGGGCTTGGGTTATCAACAACACTTGCGATAGTGAAAAGTCATGATGGATTTATTAACGTTTATAGTGAGGTTGGCAAAGGAACCCAATTTAAAATCTATCTACCTGCTGTTGAGATCAAAGATTCGAGAGAGCAGTGCTCAGAAAAAGATGCTGAACTGCCAATGGGGCATGGAGAGTTGATCCTGGTAGTAGATGATGAAGCATTGATTAGAGAGATTACTAAAGTAACACTGGAAGCCTATGGTTATAAAGTAATGACAGCCTGCGATGGTACCGAAGCAATAGCTCTATACTCGAAGAATTTGAATAGCATCAAAGTTGTGTTAATGGATGTAATGATGCCTTATCTGGATGGCACGGCAACTGCCAGAGTATTGGAAAAGATTGATCCTGATGTAAAGATTATCTCAAGCAGCGGATTGAAGAAGAATGGCGAAACTGTCCAGCCTGTGAGTGCCAGCGTGAAAGCCTTTTTGCCGAAGCCCTACACGGCAGATAAATTGTTGGAGACGATTGCAATGGTGCTTGAGTCCCTATGAAAACAGCCTTATCACGAAATTCTCCGCTATGGGTGTGAAATAATCCTCATCCCGACTTGAAAACAGCCCTTCTTTACATTCCCAAAAAGTTGCAAAGGTAATGGTTATTGCTCAACCCCTCTCAACCGTTATACTTGGCACGCATGGTGCATGTTAAAACCAGGCTGATCTGGAGGAACTATATGAGTACGGCAATTACTCGCAAGCCTGAGTTGCTGAGAAAAGCAGAATATGAGTGGTGGATCGAGCCTTTTGACAAGATGCATGTGCCGGGAATTATCTATGCCAGCGAAGCACTTATTCGCGATCTGGATGAGAAGGTCTATGAACAGGTCACTAATGTCGCCAAGTTGCCCGGCATTGTCAAAGCCTCTTACGCAATGCCGGACGCTCATTGGGGGTATGGCTTTCCCATTGGCGGAGTAGCGGCATTCGATCCTCAAGAAGATGGTGTTATCTCTGCTGGTGGTGTCGGCTTCGATATCTCATGCGGCGTGCGCAATCTCCATACTGGATTAACTCTGTCTGATATTGAACCGATCAAGAAAGAGCTTGCCGACCTGTTATTCCGCACTGTGCCTGCCGGTGTGGGTAGTGCAGGGAGGATTCATCTTGATGATCAAGAGATGGACGCCATGCTGATGAGCGGCGCTCGTTGGGCTGTCGAAAGAGGTTATGGCATTGCTAAAGACTTGGATCGAATTGAGGAGCATGGCTGCATGAAAGGAGCAGATCCAACGCAGGTATCGGAACAGGCCCGGCGTCGCCAGCAGGATGAGATGGGCACATTGGGTTCAGGCAATCACTATCTGGAAGTCCAACATGTTGTAAACATCTTTGACCAAAAGACTGCTGCGGCTTTCGGGATCAAACAGGGCGATATAATTGTGAGCATCCATTGCGGCTCGCGCGGGCTAGGCCATCAGATCGGCACGGAATTTTTAAAATAGATCGTGATTATGGCTGCCGGCTATGGCATCGAGTTGCCGGATCTGGAACTGGCCTGTGCGCCAATTAATTCCGTAGTTGGTAGAAGCTATTTGGGCGCGATGTGCGCGGCAATAAATTGCGCATTGGCCAATCGCCAAATCATCACTCATCTGGTTCGTCAGGCATTTGCCGAACTATTTCCTAATGCTGAACTATCGCTGCTTTATGATGTCTCGCATAACACCTGCAAAGAAGAGGAGCATATAATTGACGGCGATAAAAAACTTCTCTTTGTTCACCGCAAAGATGCAACGCGCGCTTTTGGTCCAGGCTATCCGGATCTGCCTGCGAGATAGAGAATCAATATGGATGGTTATCAGCTCTCATTGCATGGTTACTGCCACTCTTAATTATCTTTGGAATTTACAGCTTTGCTATCCGCAGAATTAGTCAAGGCGCAGCGAGCGCGCTCGATTTCGGTAAGAACAGGGCAAAGATCTATGACCGATCGAGCGAACAGAAAGTAACTTTTGCCGACGTTGCTGGAGTTGATGAAGCGAAAGCAGAGCTTATTGAGCGGAAAGGCAGGCACATTCTCCGAGGCTTTAGTCAGGAGTTAAGCCTGCCATTGCCCGACAGGGCGATAAAAAGGTTACTGTTTCGTCTATATTTTTCTGTAATGGCAACCATTGTTAGGTAACTAACCGTCATACCCGCAGGAACGCGGGGGAGTGCGCGCTCAGGGGCAGATAAGACCTCTTGCATTATTAGACTGCAACTGATATACCAACTTGCTAAATCCTTTGTTGAGTTACCATTGTCTCAGGCTGCGAGCTTCAATGTTGCTTTAGGCTTTTTAACTTCACTCTTTTTGTTTCTGTCTTTCGCAAATTGGATATCAGAGTTGATGTTCACCCTACGATGCTTACCACACTCGTAGCATGTCATATAAACTCCATCCCGCCCGCGCATAGGCGGCCCCCAGTAATGTTCGTGAATCAACCCGAAGAACATATCTACCTGCCTTTCTCAAGAAGAGTGAATGTTTCTCCTGATAACATTAAGTTTTTACGGAATCTGATCTCACCATTTGTGTTCTAATCTCAGAAGCAAGAATTGTGCCTGCTACTGATATGAAGATCTTGTTGAGATATTCTCTTACTTTGAAAATTGAACATTATCGACTTAGGGCCAGCCAAACCAGCGAATACTGGTAAGAGGTAAAAGGGTATTTTTTCGCTTACACCTGCGCAATTTGAGAAATTTCCCGCAGCAATTCCCATTAAAGTCGCACCAAGGCATTAAGGTATAGGCATAGTAATTGCCCATAACGCGATAACCGTTATTGAAGAATTTTGCAGGAAGATGGAGAACAGATTATGCAAAGCTTGCGTGTCTCATCCAAAACTATCAGCGTAATTATCCTACTGCTATGTTTCGAACTTGTTGGGCTTAAAGTTTATTCACAAATCCCCGACCGCACCGAACAACAGGATCAAATTGTTAAAGATAAACAGAACATACAATCACAACAGCAAGAAACTCCTGCGGAGCGTGAAAAAAGATTGATCAAGTGTATGGAGAAGGTGAAAAAGCGAATGGATTCCTTGCAAAGCGAGTTGAATGAATTACGTCTGCGCGTGCTGCAAAACCGGCCACGCAATCCGCTGGTATTTGGCGATCCTTACTACGTTGATCCGAAATTGCGCGAACAGGTCGCAAAGGTCAGGCGACAACTACTCGAAACTCAGTTGGAGTTTGAGGATCTCGTCAATGAAATTGAAGGCAGATAGAGGAATTGCCATGCTGCTTTGCATAAATTGATTATAGGAGGATTTGAGATGAAAAAGGCGAAGGATATTATGACCAAAGAAGTAGCAACCTGTCGGCCAGATACCAATCTTGCAGCGACAATGGAACTGATGTGGGATAAAGACTGCGGCGTGTTGCCAGTGGTGGACAATGAAAATAAGGTCGTCGGTATTATCACAGATCGAGACATTGCCATTGCCGTAGGGACTCGCAATAAACTCGCTTCGGATATTAATGTAGGCGAGGTGATGACGGAAAGAGTCTATTCTTGCTCTCCAGAAGATAATCTTGAGGATGTGATCGATTTAATGAGCACGACAAAAGTGCGTCGTCTTCCTGTCATAGATCACGAATTAAAACTTCATGGTATTTTGAGTCTGAATGATGTTGCGCTGTTTGCTGAAGAAGCTAAAGGAAAAGAGCAGCCGGACATCTCATACAGAGATGCTGCCATTACTCTTAAAGCGATCTGCCATCATCCTAAACAGCGATCATTCGCCAGAGCTTGAAAATATGTCAAAGAAGATCGAACCTATCTGTATCTTCCTGTGCGGTGATGTAATGACGGGAAGAGGAATCGATCAGGTCTTGCCTCATCCTGGTAATCCTGTCTTGTACGAATCATATGTACGAGATGCCCGCTATTACGTGGAGATTGGCAGAGAGGTCAGTGGCCCAATCCCCCAACCTGTGGACTTCAACTACATTTGGGGTGATGCGCTCAAAGTACTTGAGCAGGCCGGCACGGATGTAAGAATCATAAACTTGGAGACCAGCATAACTACAAGTAACGATTACTGGCCATACAAAGAAGCCCTCTATCGAATGCATCCTGAGAACATCGGTTGCCTCACTGCCGCCGGCATCGATTGCTGCTGTCTGGCAAATAATCACTTGCTGGACTGGGGATACAAGGGTCTGACAGAAACGATCAAGACGTTGAATATGGCAGGAGTATCACATACTGGCGCAGGAGATAACGATACAGTAGCAGCATCTCCTGCTATTTTTAATATTGCAGGCAAGGGGCGTGTGCTGGTCTTTTCATTTGGCTCAACAAGCAGTGGCATCCCATTAAAATGGGCAGCGACCAGGGATCGACCAGGGATAAACCTGTTGGAGGATCTCTCTGAAGATACCGTCCAACACATTGTTAGATGGATAGGACAATTTAAGCAGCCTGGTGATGTTATTGTTGCCTCAATTCACTGGGGCGGAAATTGGGGCTATTATATCCCAAATGAGCAGATCAACTTTGCCCATCGTTTGGTAGAGGAAGGAGTCTCGATTGTTCACGGCCACTCATCTCATCATGTAAGGCCCATAGAAGTTTATCAAAACCGATTGATCCTTTATGGTTGTGGGGATTTCATTACTGACTATGAAGGTATCAGCGGGTATGAAGCGTTTCGTGACGACCTTGCAATTGCTTATTTAGCAAAAGTAGATCCGACAAATGGCGAATTGGTAGAAGTAAAGCTTGTGCCAATGCAGGTCAGGCAGTTCCAGCTCAAAGCGGCTCTGACAGGCGATATCGAATGGCTGATGAATCTGCTAAACAGACTTGGAACGCCATTCGGCACACAAGTGAAGGTGGAAAACAATAATAGCCTAACGCTATACTGGCAACAGAATCATAAACAGATCGGCCTTAGCAGTTCAGTGACTCAAATATGAGCCACATTGTTAGTCAATTGACGAGTAACCGAGCAAGCGGATCAATTGATCTAACAAGGGAAGTTGGCCACTGTTAATTTTCAACTTTGCATCTGTAATAGAAAACCACTGACCCTTATCAATCTCAGGAAATCTTTGCATTCGCCCTGATTTAGGCGGCCACTCAATCTCAAAAGTATTGCTCTTGAGGTTTTGAGGATCTATTTCACCTTCACAGGCCCAGGCAATGATTCTCTTTCCAGATTTTAATCTGACTGGCGGTAGCAGCAGCAACTCACCTTCTATTTGAACGCCTGTTTCCTCATAAAATTCTCGCTTAGCAACCGAGAGAGGATCCTCTCCATCCTCATATTCTCCTTTTGGAATTGACCATGTGCTCAGATCCTTCTTTGCATAAAAAGGGCCTCCTGGATGTACCAGAAATACCAATATCAATCCCTGATAAAATTTGTAGAGCAGTATACCCGCGCTTTGTTTTGACATACTCAGCGGCTCGCTGCTTTGGCCATTGTTTCTTTCTTAACCTGTTCCAGAAGTTTTTCCAGAGCAGTGCTATGCCGCACTGGATATTGCGCCGGAGAATTCAAGCGCTGATATTTTTCCTCCAGGCGAGTCAACTCCAAAGCCGCACGTTTGCGAGCAGTCTCAAGATCATCAAACATTATTCGTTTACCACTCTGCACCATTTCAACCAACAATGGCGCGCTTTGCGTTGGGGCAATCTCTTCAGCAAGCCCGATAGTGTCTCCTTGATAAACATTTTCATCATCGTAATGGCGAAAGACCTGTTTGTTACCAGGCCAGGTAAACTTATTGTGGCTGAACTTTGCTGTAAAATGACGCACTCCATCTGCGCTTGTGCGCTCCACCATCTTATAGATTCCTCCTAACGCCGGCGCATCTCGCGATGTCGATAGATCAGTACCAACGCCAAAAACATCTATCGGAGCGCCATTGCGGATAAGTTCGGAGATCTTATATTCATTAAGATCCCCGCTGGCGACAATCTTGGTATTTTGCAATCCTGCTTGATCCAAAATCTTGCGCACTTTCTTACTATCTTCCAGCATATTGCCGCTATCAATGCGCACTCCCTTAAGTCCCGGACCAATGCGGGCGGCATGTTCTGCTCCATCCAGTGTGTCGTAAGTATCAATCAATAACGTGCAGGTGTGCGGAAAGACTTGATAGAATTTTTCAAACGCCTCCGGCTCACTATCGAAAGCGAGCGTCCAGGAGTGGGCGGCAGTGCCGAAAACCGGAATATCAAATTGAATTCCTGCTGCCATATCGGATGTGCCGGCGCAACCACCCAGGTAAGCAGAGCGCGCTGCCCAGACACCTGCTACCGAACCATGAGCGCGACGCGCACCGAATTCAAATACTGGCCTCTCTTTGTCATCTTCGCGCGCTGCTTTAACAACACGTGAAGCTTTAGTAGCGATCATTGTCTGGAAATTGATCTCGGTTAGTAAATAGGTCTCAACAATCTGAGCTTGAATAATAGGCGCGGTGACACGCAAAATCGGTTCATCGGCAAAAGCGAGCGTGCCTTCCGGCATCGCCCAAACATCGCCGGTAAAACGGAACTCACGTAAATATTCAAAGAATTCCTTGCCAACATTCTGGAAAACAGTCAGACCGTGCAGATAATCGATCTCTTGGTTGGTAAATCGCAAATCAGCAAGATAATTGAGTGCTGATTCAATACCGGCTACTAATAGATAATTGCGAGCTACCGGCAATCTGCGCACGAAGAGTTCAAAACTGGCTGACTGCTCGCAATGATGAGTAAAGTATCCGGCAGCCATTGTTAATTCGTAAAGATCCGTCATTAATCCATAACTGTATTTGCTATCTTTCATAACCAGCCCTACCTTAGCTCTCTACCTTAGGAGGAATATTGAAGGCCATGCGCTGGCTGGCCATTGCAACAAGTCGAGCCTCAACCCTGTAGTTGATGCTTCCTTTTGGATACTTACCATCTTTGTCTCGCTCACCGGCAGCTATTCCAGTCAGTATTTCAATTCCCTGATCGATTGTTTCCACGGGAAATATATGAAACTGTTTTGCCGCCACTGCTTCAACAACATCTTGTCGCAACATCAGGTGTCTGACATTTGATGCGGGAATAATCACGCCCTGTTTGCCGGTCAATCCTCTCACTCGACAGACATAAAAAAATCCTTCTATCTTATCGTTGACCCCTCCAATAGCCTGCGCATTTCCTTCTTGATCAACCGATCCCGTTACTGCCATCGACTGTTTTATTGGTATCTCTGCCAGCGCGGAAAGCAATGCATAGAGTTCGGCAGATGAGGCGCTATCGCCTTCCACGCCGCTATATGACTGTTCAAAAACGAGCGTGGCGGAAAGTGAAAGCGGCCGCTCCAGTGCGTAACGAGAAGCAAGAAACCCGGAGAGTATCAGCACACCTTTAGAATGAATTGGTCCCCCTAATTCTACCTCCCTTTCCACATCTATTACCTCGCCTTTGTCCAAACGCACACGGGCCGTTATGCGGCTTGGGAATCCAAAAAAGATGTTACCGAGATCGATTATTGATAGTCCATTAATTCGGCCTATCTTCTCTCCATCTGTGTCAATCAGGATGGTGCGATTCTCTATCGCTTCCTTTACACGATCATGCTGTCTATCCATGCGATAGATCTTATTGTCTATTGCTTCCTGAACATCACTGGCAGTAACAACACTGCGGCCTGCCTTAGCTGCCCAATAATCAGCTTCTCGCAACAGATCAACAAGCATCCTCATATGAGCAGATAATTTTTTAGAGTCACTCGCCATTCGCGCGCTATGTTCGATTATCCTGGCGACCGCATTGCGATCAAATGGCAGCATACCCTCTTTGCGCGCGTCAGTGCCGATCAGGCGAGCATAAAGGAGACTATTCTCTGGATTGCGATCCATTTCATCTTCAAAATCTACCGTGACCTTGAAGAGTTCATCAAATTCAGGATCGTAGCGAGAGAGAAGGTAGTAAAGGAGTCTCTCTCCTATCAGCACTACTTTCATGTTGAGCGGGATCGGTTGTGGCTTGATCGATATCGTGCTGATGAGGCTGAGCATCTGACCTAATGATTCGATCACTATTTTGCTGGAACGGAGCGTGCGTTTAAGCCCTTCCCAGGCATATGGCTGTAACAATACTTTATAGGCATCAAGGATCAGATAACCACCATTAGCTCGATGCAGTGCGCCAGCTCTGAGAAGTGTAAAATCAGTCAGCAGCGTTCCCATCAAACTGATGTGATCGATCTGGCCTACCAGATTATGAAATGTGGAATTATCTTCATAGATGACTGGGACTCCTTTTGTTGCGCTATGATCGACCAGCACATTTACCGAATAACGTTTAAGGAAAGGAGACTTCGATAGAAAGTTGGCATGCTGGAGTTCTTTCGTATCAGCTACCTCTTCTTTTGATTTGAGGAATTCGCTGACATTATCAACCACATCTTTCTGCACGGCATTCAGATGTGTGATTACATCAGGCAGATCCTTGTACTTTTCTTTCACCTCATCTATCAGATGACCTACCGCCAGAGTGGCGGTTTCGTGTTTTAGTTGCTTAAACTCCTCACGTCCCTCCCTCTCCCATTGCGATATTTTCCTCGAGAGTAATCTGATCTGTTCTTGCAAATTAGCGACGGCATCTTCAAAATGTTGCCTCTCCCTATCAGAGATCAAGGGCAACTCATCGATCCCGACAAGCTTACCATTGCGCAGCAGGGTGAAGGCTATGCCTGCCGGTGTTGGCGTCATTGCTATTCCCTCTCGCTCTGCTTCCTGCTGAATATTTCCGAACTCTCTCTCTTCACGCTCCTTGAGCTTCTTCTCAATAGCCTGTTTTCGTGTGCGATAGTTATCACCCTCAAAAGCGCTTTGAACCGCTGAGTAGAGTTCTTCAAGCAGTCGTTGCATATCTTCTCTCAGCATCAATGCCTGACTGGGAGGAAGCCTCAAGGCTATCGGCTTATCTGGTTCTGCGAAATTATTGATATAGCACCAGTCGGAAGGAGTCGCTTCCCCTGCTGCTTTCTGAGTGAGAAAACTGCTAACCAGATAATGCCTGCCCACGCCCGTGGTCCTAAAGCAAAAAGGTTGTAACCGCTACGCTGAATACTCATCCCAAATCTGACAGCGTTTACAGCCCTATCCTGACCTAAGATCTCGATTAGATCATCAAGTTCAGCGGTCGTCTCAAATTTGAACTGATCTGGATCGCAACGATGAAAGAGCATTTCTGGGCTTAAAGATTTTGTGGGTTCCATTTCTTAACTCTTTCTCGCTTCTTAATGGGAGAAGCCATTGGCTGTAACTGGACGCGCAACCAGCACAGGACATGGGGCATGGCGCAGCACCCAATCTACATTTGAACCGAATGGCGACCATTTGCCAAATCCTTTGCCATGCTCACCAATACAGATCAGATCTATATTGCGCTCTTGTGCATAATTTAGAATCTCTTTGTAGGGCTCACCCTCTCGCACTGACCATTGAATATTGCACCACAACCTGGTCTCAACCGGAACTGCCTTGTGTAGTCGCTCTGATGCTTGTTTTGATTCTTCATCGGCAGGCGGATACCATGTATGTTCAAGCCGAATTTGCCGAACATGAAGCAAATGGAGTTCGGTTTGAAATTCTTGCGCGAGCGAAAGCGCATAAGAAAGAGCTAAATCTGCATGATCAGAAAAATCATGAGCAATAAGCAGGCGCTTCAGTTGCAGCTCGCCAGTAGAAAAATCCAGCCATTCTCGTTCGTCTGAATGAATAACAAGAACTGGACAAGGAGCGCAGCGGCAGATCTTCTCTGTTGTTGAACCTAACACAGCGGCTCTGAGTGGCCGTCGCCTGGAATGCATTACTATCAAACTTGCTTGCCGCGCGTTCGCTTCGTGCAAAATCATATCGGCGGCAGATCCCTTAACAACAATGCCTTCCCAATCGAGTCTCCTTAAGTATTCCGAACCGGTGTGATGGTTGATGAAATCTTCAATAACATCTTTGGGATTCAAAAAACCATCAGGAGGCAATGCTGGCACGCAATAGCAGATATACAATTTTGTTCCATAAGCTTTCGATAGCGCGGCAGCATAGCTTAGAGATTGATTGGAATCGGGCGAAAGATCGATTGGGCACAAGATACGATCAATATGACGACGCAAGTGAGAACTATTCAAGTTTGCCTGTTGCTCAGTTATTGTATTGGTGGGCATGTTTGCAGTCCCTCCTCCTTTTAGATTTACTAACCAACCCCGTTGGTAAGTTATTAGCTTGCTCCTTTTTGTTTATGAGCAGTGCCAAAATTTACTGATTGAGCCAGCAGATTACAGACATCCTCATCTGTCGTTTGTGAAAAATCCTCGTACCAAAGGCCAATGGCATACAATGATTCTGGTGTCATTAAGCAGATTAC
>JBFLVQ010000088.1:0-19978 GCA_040758525.1 Acidobacteriota bacterium | reverse complement strand
AATAGGGAAAGAATTTATCGTTTACTGAGCGTGAGGAATTGCCAATAATTGCGTTTCTGCGATCCAGTTTTGACAGGCAATGGCGCGGGGAGCTAGCGTAAAAACAGGTTAGGATTTTAATTTCCTGGCCTAAGACAGCCCCAAGAAATAGGCGAGTAGTCTGCTGCGAAATAGACCGGTCCCCGCTAAAGCCGGTCATAAACAAGCCTTGAGCCCGATTCTCGATGGAATCGCGGATTGAGCCAATTAACAAGATGCGCAGCATTCTATTGAGCATTACTTGGGGCTGTCGCCGTCTTAAACAACTATTTCCACTTACCCAATTCCTCTACTACCTGTTTGCCACGCTCGCTTAGTTGGCCTAGTTGGTTGCGTTTATAGAAGAGGTAGATTATCCAACAAGTGGCAAAGACCACCAGCCCAAGAATTATCATTGAGATCGAGAGCCACTTCTGTTCGCGTTCAACAAAACTAAAGACAATTACTGCCATCTGGATAATAAAGCTTGCCCCTCCAATTGCAGTAGGCGCCTTTAATTGCATCAGTATGCCACCAAGGATAAGCGCCAGTGCAACGATCAGTAGAGCAATATCATGAGTGGTAGATGGATCCAGAGTGAGGAAACGATATTCCAATGCATGAAGTAGTAGTGGCAATGTCCAAGCAAGACTACCTAACCAGAGCCAAAGTGTGGCGGACTTGTCCTGTTCCTTACGCATACCTAGATACCCTGCTACTAGCAATGCTGCACCTAGAGGAATGCTATAGAACTCTGTCTGTCGTACAACATCATAACCTAGCCGTATGCCTATGACAAAATAGCTGAAACAACCCAGTGCTAATGTGGCACGACGATAGATGGTCTTTCGTTCTACATCCTCACTCTTAACACTGAGTAGCGCGCCAATGGCAATAATTATAAAGAGGCTCTGAATTAATGGATCAAGCGCCTTATTAAGCAGCCTAAGTGTGTTGAAGCTCTCCATCACAACTACACTAGCAGATAAGGCTAACAAGAGATTGCCAAAGATCGAAAACGCTGGCCTTGCCCATGCCCAACGGCTGGATCTATCACTTACTGCTAGTTGTAGTAGTAAGAATCCACAGACAGCATAAAAGGCCATAAAATAGCTGCTATTGATAGCAAAATGGAGCAGCACCTGCCAGAGCGCCACTGCTAAAGTAGCCAATGCCGGATAAAGGAAGCCAATTTTTTCTCGGCTGCCTGCAGCAATAAAATAGAAGAGTGCGATTTCGCTAAAAAAGAGTGCTGTGCCAATATGTGTAATTGGCACAGAGAGACCAGATACCAATCCTAAGATCACTACCAATGGCATCGCCACTTGAGCAACATTAAAAGCCGCACTAGTAAAGACCGGTCGTCTACGTATCCGTGTACCAATCAGGAAGAGAGTTAATAGCGGAACAAGCAGACTGGATAGCTCCGACCAGTTGTTGAAGCCGAAATGATGTGCGAATATGCAGGCCGACAGCAATAAGGCGCTGAAGGTCGTATGGGCATAAATTTGACCAAACTTTGTCTGCTCTTGCCAATATGCTAATAGTGCATAGAAAATCACTACTAGCGCAGTGACAAAAAAGGCCATAAGAGAGAATGGGGTATCATAAGAATACTCTGTCAATAGTGTTGTCAGACTTATCAAGACAGCAAGATTGGCAACTATTTCAATAGCTGCAGTAACACTCTGTGTCATACCACGCTGGCGTAACAACTGTGCTACTCCACCATAAGCGATCGCGACCATCACAACCCAGGCCAATGATGCCATTAACCCTGTTGAGGCAGCCCATAAGAGCGTTATCAACAATGCCATCCCAATCAATCCTGCAAAGGTCGCAGGAAATGCATGTCGCGCTTGCCAAAGACTCTTTATCTGATGATAAAGCAGGATTAACAATGTTATCATTACCGCTATTGTGCGATCTGGATGTGCTCCCCATTCAGAGGTAATAATTACTCGTATGGAGGCAAGAAATAGTAGCACCGCAATAGTTGTAGCCAGCCAATAGCTTGAGCTGCGCAACTTGCTATGCAGTATTTCAACTCTTGCTAATGTGTAGAGAGAAAATACCCAGATCGCAAATCCTACTAAGGCATACTCTGGGCTCATACCACTACCAATAATGCCTAGCAGGTAACTATAAGAGGCAGTGAAGAAGGCAATAGCAACAGAGAAGCTAGCATGATTAAATGCATTGTTAATATAGCCTAAGATCAGTAGAGCAATGGCAAATTCGAGCATAAACAGCATTCCCGCCCAATTATGATAGTCAATAAAATCATAAAGCGGATGCCAGCCAAATAATGCCACGCCCATCAGTATCAGGGTAGAGATCTTCAGTGGTGATAACGTCTCTGATAATTTTTCTCCAACAGGGGAAGTTAATTTACTAAGCTTCTTCTGTAGCAGTGCGGCGCCTGCCATAAGTGTGCCAGGGAGGAGCATTATCAATAGCGCAAAATTATGGTCTGGTAGGAGAAATATTTTTAGTAGTAGATAATAGGAGACTACGGTGGCAAGAATGGTAGCATAGAATTGTACTCTACGCTCAAAGTAACCTTCTGTCGAGAAAGCGGAAAGAGCAAACAGACCTGCTACACCCAGTGAGAAGCCGGCTAGATGCGCTTTGTATGGTGCCACTAATTGATAATTGGCGAGCACCCCCAAAATTATATAGCCAATTATTACCAATGCGCCTTTGTGAAGCCCATTCGTGAGACATTCCCATTCTGTTCCTCTCAATCTACGACTGAGTAGTAATGCGCCATAAGTCGGAATGAGGAAAAGCAACGCAATAAAGTAGGCAGGCACATGCAATTTAATCATTACGAAGAGAAAGCCTGCGGTAAGCAATAACTCTATCGCGTAAAGATCGCTACGCTTCTTGCTGTAATACAACTCGATAATAAAGATACCTGCGGCAAGAAAGATTGAGCTTACATAAGACCAATCTAAAAGCAGTTCATGATAGAAAGTAAGTGAAAGTATTATGTACCCAACCCAACAACAGACGATCAAACCGATCAGAATAGCAGTATGACCAAGCGGGCGAGTAAAAAAATTATCAAGCGGTGATAAACGTCCTATCAATGCAATCACAAATGCACTAGCAACAAATACCAGCACAGCCGTTGATCGTGTTACATCTATGTTATCTAGTAATGACACCTCTGCCCACAATAATGTCGCAATGGCAAGATAAACAAAGTAGCTTGCCTTTCTGATAATGGCAGAATAGGTATAAGCAAAAGCGGCCGCAAGGGCTAGCCAAACCGTAACAAAACTATTGTAACTTTGTGGATCAAAATAGTAGCGCGCAGCTACCAACTCTGCCGGTAAAAGTTTGATTAGCGGTGTGTAGAAGAATAGACAGAGGGCAATAGCAGTCTGAGCAACATGGAAGAAAGGTTGACCGTACTCTTCACGTGAGAATATCACATCTTCACCACGCGATTTAAAGGCTCGTTCTGCAAAAAGGTAACCAATTGCGCTGGCCATCATCACAACCGCATAAATACTTGCTGAGATACCTCCGGTAAAACGATAAACAGTCAGCCAGCCAGTAATTATACCTGTCGAGAGGGCTATATAGACAAAGAGTCGATCACGTAGAAAATAGGCGGTCCAAGCATAGAGTGCTGTGCAGACTAACCCCAATACCCAAGCCTTGCCAGTATTGGGAATCAATCCGGAACGGACAAGAAACCAAGGATTGATCGGTACAAGTAATGAGCCAACGATTGTAAGCGTACGTCCAGCAATCGTCTGTTCAGTTCTACGTACCAATGTCCAACCGCTCACCAGCGCGCCTAGCGTTACCAAGGCAAGAATGGCAGCCTGTACAATTGGCTGTTTAAGACCATAATAGATCTCGTTACGGTAATATAGGGCAATACCACCAACAAAAAGCGCGGTACTAATTGCAAAAATATAGTTGATATTCTCAGCAACCAGTTCAGGAAATGATTTACTTGGCAATGGTGGTGAGAGTGGCAATGGTGCAGGTGACAATGATGTAGCAGGAACAACTTGCGATTCTGATAAGCGTGTTGGTACTACTACATTGCTGATAGCAGGCGCAACCGGAGGGGTAGGTTCTGATAGTGATGAGAGCGGTGTGTCTGTAGCATCGACTGACGGCACGGGCTCGTCAGTTTTATGCTCAGCCTTATGCTCAATTGATTGAACCAGCTCTTGCCTGCGCGTGAAATAGTGTTGAAGGAGTTCTTCTCTAACGGAATAACTGATAGTTTTGCGTTTGTGCCAATCTATGATCTCGAAGATGATGTAATCGATCAAATGCACTTGATCCATTACATCATTATCGACGCGAGCGCCACAGTGGAAACAGAACTCCCACCAAGATTCTAGCTCGTGCTGACAAACCAGACAGACTTTTGGCCGCGCCATATTACTCCTTCCTACCAAACCGTCCAAGCAGACTCTTAAATACTCAAACCGATTTCTCTATATACTAATGCAAGCTCAATGCGCGCGACTGAGAGGTTTGTGACACTTTTACAACTGAACCTATTTATCCTTAATTTTATTTAACTCCTTATCCAATTGTTGGAACTCGCTATCCAAGCGTTTGTTCTCTACTGGGGAAGGTTGCTCTGGTGGTGTATCTGGAATAGCTTCGCTATTTGGTGGTGTGAGTAGTCCTTCAACTACGATAAGCCGTGCCAGTAATTTTAGCTCTTCACGCTCGAAGCGATTGGCAGTAGCCAGTGCACGTTCAAAATCAGCACGTACTAATGGTAACAATCCCTGACCATGATAGAGCAGATCTCCTGCCATAATCATCTCACCATTCTTGAAGCGGCGCGCATAAGGATTATCAAAACCATCAAGCACTGCTGCCGCCGCGATCAATTCGTTCAGTTTATCTATGATTGGCTCAATCAGCCCAAAGCTAGTAGCCGGTTCCAGGTTGGCATAGGCATAGGCGATCTGCATTTGTGCCGCTAGTTGAATAGCATTTTCCGGCGCGCCGCTCATTAGTGCACGTGCTTCACTGAGTAGTTGCCGTGCCGCGCTCTTATTACCCTTGCCCATCATTGTAGAGACCAATTGAGTAAGTATTGTGATACGTTCCTCGAATGAGCGTACCTGGGAAAGTAACCGGCGAGCCTCTTCCAACTTGCCCTCGTCGGCCGAGCGCATAAGCTGTTGACGATCAAGTTGTGAAAGTAGCTCATTACGCTGATAAACATTCGGCATCTTTTCTGCGATCTGACGTGCCTGATCAATATTGCCATCATTGAAAGCCTTCCAAGCCGCCTGTGCATAGAAGTTTTCACGTAACCCTTGCGGTGCCTTGCTAGCAGCCTTCATCAAGTCGTCTGCCGTACCCTTCTCAAGCAAGGACTGAAATTCATTATATGGGTTGGGCTTATCCAGTTTCCATTTGGCAATACGGGCACGTAGGGCAACGGCACGCGCAGGCGCATATTTCTCAATGGCTGGCAACAGTGGTTGTAGCTGCTGCAAAACCGCGCGGGCACTGTAGAGTTCTGTAGGCTCTAGCAGATTACCATTCGAGGCAATATTGAGCGCAGCAGCAGCAAGCATCTCTGCTAACTCTCGTAGGGTTCGTTCATCAATAATCTGTGTGCGTTTGCCGGCAGGCTGATCCTGCACATTTGGCGATAATAGCGAATTAAAATCGGGTGATAGATAGAGCAAGCTTAATGCAACACTTCTTGCTTCATCATTGGTGGCAAGATTTTCACTACGTATTTTGCTAACCAGTTGGGAGGCGAGGCGAGCGGCTGCTTCCGGTTCCTTCTCCTGTAGTTGTGATATCACACCAATGACAGAACTGTTGAGACCTTTAGCAAGCGCTTCTTCAGCAATCTTGATCGCCTGTGTAGGGTTCTCTGCCGCCACCTGAGCGGCAAGACTCAATTCCAGTTGTAGCTCACCCTCAAGCTGCTCCTTTTCATTCGGATTACTATAAGGATTAGGCGGCAATAATAGTCGTGTGGAACGCAAGAAATCGAGTGTCAGCTTGGCGTCACGTGTCGCCATGGCTTGCATCATCTCTGTACGTAACTGTAGTGGCGCATAAGCAGCATAATACTGCTCGTGCGGTTCATCACTAAAGTTACGTAATAACTCGGCAAGATTGCGCTCCGCCTCTATAAAAATTGTGCGGGCACGGTTTTCATCACGACTCCACAATAGATTTACTAGACTCAACTGGATACGAATACGATTTTCTGGCAGTTTGAGAGATTGTGTACTGGCAACAATCTCGTCAATCAGTTCAAGCGCACGTTTCTGTAGCTCCTTTTCGGCCTGCTGTTGTTTATCTGTTGGTGTTGTAGTAGGGCGATCAGGTAATTGCCCTGCCACAGCACTAAAACTCAAAAGAATTAGCGTAAAGGAGAGGGTTAGCAGCTTCAACGCCATAATAACCTCATTAAAGAAAACATTAATCGTTAAGGGAGATTATGGAGCATATAAATGGCAAGTCAACTAGTAAAGTATGGTTTAATAACCACTCGATTCTATTCGGTGGATTATGGATTGTGGATTGCATTATGCTATCTTATAGGTGGATTTGCGCAACTAAGTGCGTTGCCAATCTCCTGATTTACCACCTGTCTTGCTCTCCAAACGTATATCGGCAATTACCATACCCTTCTCAATAGCTTTACACATATCATAAATAGTGAGAGCCGCCACAGTGACGGCTGTGAGCGCTTCCATTTCTACTCCCGTAACCGCCTCAGTAGAAACAGTAGCAGTGATATGTGCGCCATCATCTTCTAATGCTATCTCGATATCAGCATGACTGATCGGTAGTGGATGACATAAAGGGATCAAGGTAGCGGTCTGTTTGGCAGCCAGTATACCAGCAATTCGTGCTGTCTCAAAAGGATCGCCTTTAGGAAGTTGATGAGTACGAATTGCTGCCACAGTAGCAGATGACATCAACACTTTTCCACTTGCTACAGCACGTCGTATACTTGTGGACTTGCCACCTACATCAACCATGCGAGCGCGACCTTCTTGATCAAAATGAGTAAGTTCAGTCATAAATCTTCTCCAAATAGAAAAGGCTGTCTGACTGTTTAGTTCGACAATCAGACAGCCTTAACTTTAGTAACGGAGCCGACGGGACTCGAACCCGCGACCTCCGACGTGACAGGCCGGCGTTCTAACCAACTGAACTACGACTCCACTTACATTGCTTACCGGGACAGAAGGGCTACTTTAGCATCGAGCTGTATTAGTGTCAATGCTATTCCCCCATCATATCTGTTGCCGATGGTGCACAGATTTAGCTAGTAAAACGGCTTTAACAAAGAACTATTGTAATCACGTGCGGAAAAGTTTATCTTCATGTTATTATTGGCGCGCACGGAATGGGAGACGGAGCGCGATAGCAAGTCGAGCAATAATGTTGATGGGAAGTAGCGGTGAAGTTACCCTCTCTTAGCGGATTAATTACAGAGGACCTGGCCATCGACCTGGGCACAGTGCATACATTCATTTCCGCTCGCGATCGCGGAATTGTTGTTAATGAACCTTCCTTAGTAGCAATTGATCGCACCGATGGAGAGGTGGTCGCAGTTGGTAACGAAGCCCTTGAACTACTAGGCCGCTCGCCTGAGGATGTTGAAATTCGTCGCCCCTTAGAAGATGGTGTGGTTTCAGATTTTGAACTGGCAGCCAAGATGCTTGCCAGCTATATACGCAAAGCACGTGGCAGTCGCTCGACATTTTCACGTCGTGTGATCTTGGGCATACCAAGCGATGTCACCAGTGTAGAGCGTCATGCGCTCTTTCAAGCCGTACAGGCGGCGGGCGCCAACCGTGCCTACCTGGTTGATAAAGGCTATTTGGCGGCATTGGGTGCTAAGATCATCACTGATGATGAACGTGCTAGTATGATTGTTGATATAGGCGGCGCTACTACAGAAATGGCGGCAGTAACACGCTCACATCTGATCGCCTCACGATCGATGCGCAAAGGCGGCTCAGATCTAGATGCTGCGATCATCGACCATATCAAGCGTTATCATAACCTGCTGATCGGCAACCGCACGGCTGAGCGTGTCAAGATGGAATTGGCTTGTGCACTACCGATCTTCAAAATTCCTACTGCGGCACTCGATAGCACCAAGATTCGTGGCCAGAGCATCGTACGTTCTGTACCAGAAATGATGACGATCACTCCACAAGAGATTCATGCCGCGATTGAACCCATTATCAAAGAGATCGTTAATGCTGTACGTATCTTCCTGGAAGATCTCTCACCCGAGGTCGCGGGCGATATCCACGATCGCGGTATGACGATCACTGGTGGGGGCGCACTGCTCGCCAAATTTGATGAACGCATGGAGTCAGAATTGCAGCTAAAGGTGAAGGCCGCCCAGAATCCGCGCGAGTCGGTTGTCTATGGCGCTAGTAACCTCTTTCATAATCCTCTGCTGCTACGTCGTCTCTCGCGTCAGAATGTGTGAGTACTGCATTTGAAATCCTCATTGCCGGATCACAGACCTATATGGTATTTAGTGTAAGGGCCAGTTGGTCTGTTTCCTTAGCACCAAACTGCTTGTCTGGAGGAGAGAAGCAATGGCCGCGCCATTGAACGGAATTCGTATACTTGATCTGTCGCGATTGTTACCTGGGCCCTACTGCACAATGCTGCTAGCCGACCTTGGCGCCGAGGTTATTAAGATAGAAGAGCCTAATGATGGTGATCCTGCTCGCCGCATTCCCCCTTACATTAAAGAAGAAGGAGCACTCTTCCTTAATGTTAATCGTAACAAGAAGAGTGTCACAATCAATCTTAAGGAGGAGCGTGGCGTCGAGATCTTTATGAAGCTTGTCGCACAAGCCGATGTTGTGTTGGAAGGCTTTCGACCTGGTGTAGTCGATCGATTGGGAGTTGGCTATAGTGCTACTAGTGCTGTTAATCCCCGTATTATCTACTGCTCACTTACTGGCTATGGCCAGGATGGGCCATTAGCCAAGCGCTCCGGTCATGATATCAACTATGCTGGTTTAGCCGGTGTACTTGGTTTTACTGTAGATGCCAAAGGCGCGCCCGTGATCCCAGCCGTACAGATTGCCGATCTAAGCGGCGGGCTATTTGCCGCTATTTCCATCCTCTCAGCAGTTATTGCACGTGAACATACCGGCAAGGGACAGTATATAGATATGGCTATGCTTGATGCCACGATCGCTATGCTCCCGGTAACAGCAGCGAACTTTTTTGCCGGTGAAGAGAGCGAAGTTGGTACACGTATGCAACTCACTGGACTCTATCCTTTTTATAGTGTCTACAAGACCAAGGATGCCAAATATCTCTCGCTGGGCGCGCTGGAGCCGAAGTTCTGGCAAAATTTCTGTGAGGCAATTGGACGCAAGGATTTTATTGATAAACAGTTTGTTAAAGGCAAGGAACGTGAGCGTCTATATACAGAACTGCGCAGCCTCTTTCTCAGTCGCACACGTGATGAATGGTTAAAGCTATTTGCCGAAAAGGATATCTGTTGTGAACCGATCTATAATATGGCTGATGCGCTCTCGAATCCACAGGCAGCCCAACGTGCGATGATCTTCGAGATGGATCACCCTGTGGAAGGCCCTTTGCGACAAGTTGGCTCACCCTTCAAGTTCTCTGATACACCGGTACGTATGCAACTACCGCCACCCCGCTTGGGTGAGCATACTGAAGAGATGCTGGCAGCACTTGGCTATGATGAAGGTGAACTACGCCGTCTGCGACGAGATGGTATTACAAAAGAGAAACGTAGCTGGTTTGAGAAGATCAAGTTGCGTCTAATGAAAGCCTTTGTACGCATTTGATAAGGAAATGATATGCCCGCTTTCTCCTTTGAGGTCGATGATCGTCAAATTGGCGTCATCACCTTTGATCTACCTGGCGAGAAGGTGAATAAGCTCTCCATCTCTCTGCTAGGTGAAGTTGAGGAGTTGATCGAGCGTATAGAAAAGCAGCATGAGTTACGTGGACTTGTGCTTATTAGCGGTAAAGAAGATACCTTCATTGCCGGTGCCGATATCGATGACTTTGTCAAATTAACCTCTGTCGCTGCCGCAACCACACTCTCACAACGTGGCCAGATGGTACTCAATAAATTTGCTGCCTTACGTGTGCCGATCGTTGCCGCGATTCATGGCGCTTGTCTAGGTGGAGGGGTAGAAGTAGCTCTCGCCTGCCATTACCGTGTTGCTAGTGATGCGCCCAAGACAGTGCTCGCGCTCCCTGAAGTGCAACTTGGTCTACTCCCAGGTGGAGGTGGCACACAACGATTGCCTAGACTGATCAATCTAGCTACTGCGCTCGATATGATCCTTACTGGCAAAAATATCTATCCCAAGAAAGCTAAACAGCTTGGACTAGTTGATGAAGTCGTACCATACGCTGTCTTGTTGGATGTTGCTAAACAGGCGGCATTGCGATTGGCCTCTAACAAGCAGATACGATCGTCAAAGAAAAGATCGGGTGGGTTAAAAGAGTGGTTGTTAGCAGGTAACCCACTAGGACGCGCGATCTTGTTCTGGCAAGCGCGTAAGATGCTTTTAGCCAAGACTCGTGGCCTTTATCCAGCACCTTTGTGTGCATTGGAAGCAGTAAAACTGGCGGCCAGTGGTGCACCGCTAGAGATGGGATTGGCATTTGAGGCAAAACATTTTGGCGAACTAGCGCTTACCGATGTCTCGCGCCAACTGGTCAATCTCTTTTTTGCTATTACTGCACTTAAGAAAGAGACCGGTGTAGCCGATAAGAATGTGCAACCACATGAGGTGCGTAAGCTAGGTATACTAGGTGCGGGCTTTATGGGTGCAGGTATAGCTATGGTTGCTGCTGACAAAGGTATTACTGTGCGTTTACGTGACAAGGATGACGAGAGCTTGGGGCGTGGTGTGAAGGCCTGTTATGACTATTTCCAGCAGGCGGCCAAACGTGGTCGTTACAGCCGTAGTGAAGCAGAACGTAGATTCACACATATCTCTAGCACAACCGATTATAGCGGTTTTCATACTGCCGATCTTACCATCGAGGCAGTCTTTGAGGATCTGACACTTAAGCAACAAGTTCTGAAAGATTGGGAGACGGTGGCACGCGAAGATGCAATCTTTGCCTCTAATACTTCCTCAATTCCCATCAAGGAGATTGCCCATGCTGCGCGTAGGCAAGAGAGTGTGTTGGGTATGCACTTCTTCTCACCTGTTGCCAAGATGCCTCTGCTTGAGGTGATTGCGACTAAGCAGACGGCTAAATCTGCGATCGCCACTGCAGTGGAATTGGGTAAGACACTTGGTAAGACCACCATTGTAGTCAGTGATGGCGTTGGTTTCTATACTACACGTATTCTTGCTCCCTATATGAATGAAGCTGCTATGATTTTGACAGAAGGCGCTGCTATTGAGGAGATTGATGCAGCACTGCTCGATTTTGGATTTCCTGTTGGGCCAATTGCGCTAATGGATGAGGTAGGTATAGATGTTGGAGCAAAAGTCGCTAAAGTGATGTATGCCGCTTTTGGTGAGCGTATGCATCCTGTAGAAGCAATGCAAAAGATCATTAATGATGGACGTATGGGCCGTAAGAATAAGAGAGGATTCTATACCTACACAGGCAAACAGAAGCATGTAGATATTACTGTCTATGATCTATTGCCACAGGGCCGCACTCGTGTACCTATAACAAGAGAAGCGATTAGCGAACGGCTTTCGCTGGCAATGGTAAATGAGGCAGCTCTCTGCTTGCAAGAAGGGATCTTGCACTGCCCACGTGATGGGGATGTGGGAGCGATTATGGGACTTGGTTTTCCACCTTTTCGTGGTGGCCCGTTTCGCTACATTGATAGTATTGGTGCAGCCGCACTAGTCAATAGATTAGAGACATTGGCAACACGCCTGGGGACACGGTTCCAACCTGCTGCAATCCTTGTCGATGCTGCCAACAAAGGAACAAAATTCTACTCAACATAGAAATAAAGCGGAGAAGTCATGAACGAAACCATGACAGCATTGAGATTTGATGGCACGCTTGCGTTAGTGACTGATGCACCACGACCAGCGCGCCCCAGTGAGGCATTGGTACGAGTATTAGCTGCTGGTATTTGTAATACTGATATCGAGATTACACATGGTTATGCCGGTTTCTGTGGCATTCCTGGACATGAATTTGTTGGTCGTGTCGAGGCAGCAGCAGACAAGGATCTGATCGGTCAACGTGTGGTTGGCGAGATCAATGCTGGTTGTGGTCAATGTGCACTTTGTCAGAGTGGCGATACACGTCACTGCCCAACACGCACAGTATTAGGCATTGTTAATCGCGATGGTGCTTTTGCGGAATATCTCTCTCTGCCCTCTGGTAATCTGCTTATTGTTCCTGACACAATACCGGATGAAGTCGCAGTCTTTAGCGAACCACTGGCGGCAGCCTGCAGTATCCTAGAACAAGTAACCCTTCAGCCAAAGGATCGTGTAGCAGTGATCGGCGATGGCAAGTTAGGGCTGCTTATTGCTCAGGTATTAAAATTGACTGGCTGTCAGTTGGTATTAGTAGGAAAACATCTAGACAAGCTGGCGATTGCCCGCCAACAAGGAATAGAAACAGTGCAAGCCGCTGAACTGAGTGATCAGTCAGGCAAGTTTGATTGTGTTGTGGAAGCGAGTGGCGCTGACAAGGCGATGATCCAAGCGCTTGATCTAGTGCGACCACGCGGCAAGATTGTATTGAAATCTACTTATGCTGGTATGCTCACACTTGATGCTGCACGCGTTGTTGTTAATGAGATCTCTATTGTAGGGTCACGTTGTGGGCGCTTAGCAGATGCTTTACGCCTGCTTACAGAAGGTAGAGTCGATGTGCAGAGTCTGATCTCAAATATCTTTCCACTATCTCAAGGTGTGCCTGCCTTTACACATGCACAGCAACCAGGTGTGCTTAAGGTACTGCTGAAGCCTTAGGTATCGATCTATTACCACGATTAAACTCACCTGAATATTTCCCTATCTGCAATCGGCAATGAAATCCTCCTCACTACAGGAATGGGGGCATTATTGCCCGTACCAATCATTATCACATTCTTACCGCTTGCGTTAAGGCAAAAATCTCTTGGCATCTCGAAGTTTTTCTGGCAAGTAACGATCAATAACAAAATTGAGTCCCCACTTGGCAAGTGCCTGCTGTTCTGCTCTCACCTTAAGATCCAATAGTTGATCGATAGCGCGCGCCCATTCCTTATGCTCTTTGAAGAAAGGGTCATTCTTGAGCGCATCTTTGGCACGTTTGATATCCACATCCTTGAGTGGATGGGTAGGTAGCTTGTAATCGATAATGTCTTGTGGAGTTACACCTAGGAAGCGAGCTTGTGGTACACAGAAGAACTGGTTAATGTGAGCAGCATTACCTGAGCCTACTTTTAGAGTGCGATAGATGTTTGAGATACCATATGGATCACAATCAACAAAGGCATAGACAGGAATACCCGCAGTATCGCTTAGTCGCCGTATAAAGCGGCGTGTGGCGCGTGTCGGCACACCACCCATCTCGACTAGTATACAATTGGCCAGTTGCCAGTATTTATGGTTCTGTAGACGTTGATACATACCACCGGTTTCGATAACCAGGATAAATTGAGCGCGTGTATGAAACTCTAAATGCTCAACCGAATGTGGTATTGAGTAGGAGCCTGTGCCAAAGCGTGTGCAATCGATCTCAATACGCTCACCTGTCTGTGGATCGCGATCAACAACCAGCAGTTCACCTGCTACGGCGCCACCGTGTTCCTCAGGATAGAAGCGTAACTGCTCACGATTGATACCATGCAGTGAGAACATCGCCTCAATATCATCCATCACGGTATCAGACTCAACCTGTTCATCAAACTTTGCTTCACCCCAGTTTTTAGATTGATAGTAGGCATCGCGTTTGGTGGCAAAGTCGTCAGTCTCAACCAATGCTTTGGAGAGCTCCATCATCTTAAGCGTCTGTGCAAACGCTTTAACAGTACTTACAGTAAGAGTACGGCTCTTCTTTTGGCGGCCAATCTCGAAGTAGCCTTGCTGTTTCGAGTAGCGCACATTGGAAAGGGCACGCAAAGGAAACTTCAGTTCTGGTTTGCGCCCCTTTAAGATCGATCCATGAATCTCTTGAGCAGCATCACGGATCTGTTCCAAAGTGAGGCGATCAAACTTATCAATCGCCTTGGTACGTGTACGCGTCTGGGGTTCGGTTACAGTAGTCTTCTTCTTTGGCATGGCTTAATTCTTACGGCTCCTTTCCAGGATATCGACGAGCGCAGCGGTGGCCCGCTCACGTTGCCGATCATTAAGCGTTAGTATGTTCTGTAGCGACTCACCAATAACAGGAATATATTTTTCGATATAGGAACGCTTCTTATGTTCTTCAGCGAGTCTATGGCCACGCCGTATAAAAGCGGAAAGACGACGTGCCGCTTCTTGCAATGCCAGCCGCATCTCCTTAAGGATCTCTGGATAAGAAGCAATCGCCTCTTTAGATTCAGAAGTGAAGGGCACCCACACACTGGCAATATGCACAAAGGCCACGATAGGTCCACTAGGCAATGCGCCACGCGACTGTTGTACATTATAATTGCGCCATTCTACGCTTATTATTGCTTTGAAGGTGGCACAAGCCGACTGCTGATAGAGTAGTGGTACACGATTAGCGAAGCGTAGAATATTTATTAAGCCATCCCCAGGAAGTTGGCCACCATAAGCCAATCCTACCTCGATCTGAAAAGGGTTACCACGATAGACAGCCGGTGGGCGTGTGATCGCAGTAAAGAATTCAGCTTGGAATTGCTGCTTAAGACCTGCCAGGATCTGCTCTTCACCAATTGGCACAATACAGTTGGTGGGCGGCGCCATAATTTTGACTTGCGAGATAGTACGGTGCAGTCCCTCAATCTGTGCAGGTGTAAGTGCACGAGGGGCAGCTTTAGGCGAGATGCCAGCAAGCTTACAGATCTCATCTGCAACCTTTGTTGAGACTCGCGAGAAGTCGGTCTGTAGCGCTACCTTCAAATGCGTGCTCTTGGTTTCGTGCATCATCTTGATCAACATCCCTAACTCAACACCATAAGGATGTGGCTTGATCTCGGCAGGATGTGGCGGCAATTGTTCAACGGCACGCTCGAAGACCTGAATTTCACTCTTGGGGGCTTTGTAGCGAATACGTGCATGTGGGTTTGCCACTGCGGTTTGTGAGATATACTCATCGACTGAGCGTGCACCTTTACGGTAAGTGCCTTGCAGTTCTAACTCTACACGTGTACCGTGGGGTTGATCCCAGGTTACAACTGTATCTTTAAGGATCTTAGGCTCGTTTTTACGCATATCGAGTACTAGCTCAATATGGTGTGCTTCCTTACGCGGGCCAGTACGTGAGGTAATTATGATCGACTTGCCGGTAGTAAGTTGACCATACATACCAGCCGCCGAAATACCTATACCTTGCTGTCCTCTTGATTGCCGCATAGCATGAAATTTCGATCCATAGAGCAGCTTGCCAAAGATCTTTGGTACCTGTGCCTTTACAATACCGGGCCCATTGTCCTCGATTATTACACGGAAGCGGTCTTCTGCAAGTTGCTCGATATCGACCAGTATATCAGGCAATATGCCGGCCTCTTCGCAAGCATCAAGCGAATTATCAACTGCCTCCTTCACGGTTGTTAGCAGTGCCTTCTGAGGATTATCAAAACCGAGCAGATGCCGATTTTTGGTAAAAAATTCAGAAATAGATATCTCACGCTGGCGTGTCGCCAACTCTGCAGCACTGGCACGTCGTGCGGGAGACTGACCTGTGGCGGCAGCGGACTCAGCCGTACTGCTTTCACTGGTTGCCGCTCCTGCTTTAGTCTCATTATCTGCCTTAACTGTAGTAATAGCTACATCTCGGGCGCGTTTTGTGCTCAATACATCCTCCCGCTAGTTGGCAAAGTTTAATGTAAAACAGGTGTGAAATTATAACCGAGGGCAGATACCCAAGGCAACTGCGCATTATCATCACTAAAAAGGAGTTTATCCAGTATATAGATGTATGATACTAAACTGACTACCATTTTTTGTGGTAGTTTCTTTTTTCAATATTCTTACCATAATTATGGTTGCTAAAGTATTATTGCTGTGGTATAACTGCTACTAACCAAATTGCATGGTTAGTGTCTACTTTAAGCTGTTCCTAGCAATGGCCGCCTCCCTTCAGGGCGGCCTTTTTTTACTGGTCTGTAGGATTCCGTTGGACTGATTTTCCCTTTGCATAGATGCATGTTATTTTGAGATACTCTTGGGCAAAAGTGTAGGTAATAAGAATTATCTAACCAAAGGCAAAAGGAACGAGAAGGACCGTTATGTCGACAGTGGAATTGACTGAACTAACCAGCGCAGAGGCGCTAGAGCAAGTATTAGCGGCATCAGCCAAGCGGGGACAACTAATCTTCAAACACAGTCTAACCTGTCCGATCAGTGCACGTGCTTATGAGGTGATGCAACAACACGTCAATAATGCCGCATCAGACAATGTCGATTACTGGTTAATACTGGTACAGCATGCTCGTGATGTCTCAAACTTAGTAGCAGAACGCTTGAATGTAGAGCATGAATCCCCACAAGTTATTCTGGTGTCAGAGGGCCGTGCTATCTGGAATGCTTCACACTTCAGCATTACGGGTACCTCGATTGCCGAAGCGCTAGAGAAGAATCAATTAAAATAGTCTATTGCGGCGATAGGCGACGATAAGCGGCATTACGCTTCCAAGGAGTGAAGCCTTCAGCAATAATGCTATCGCGTAGTATCTGTTCAGTTGCCTTGTGATTGGCACCAGCAGGTGAGATCACATTCTCTTCAATCATCGTACTGCCCAGATCGTTGGCGCCGCAATGCAGTCCCCGCCGTCCTACATCTAATCCTTGAGTAAGCCAAGAGACTTGTAGATTTGGAATATTGTGTAGATAGATACGCGCTAGCGCCAACCAGCGTAAATACTCGATACCAGGAATACGATCTGGGAAGCGTTTACCTAAGGGTGTGTTATCAGGTTGGAATGTCCAAGGGATAAATGCGATGAAGCCGCCGGTACGCTCCTGTAAGCAGCGCAATTTCTCTAGATGTTCAATACGCTGTGGGATTGTCTCGCCCAAACCAAACATCATTGTCGCAGTAGTAGGAATGCCAAGGCTATGGGCTACTTCCATTACATATAGCCATTCGCTGGAATTGCATTCAGTACGTCGCCGCTTGCGTATCTCATCAACGAGAATCTCACCACCACCGCCAGGAATTGAATCTAATCCCGCCGCGCGTAATCTTATCAACACTTGTTCTACACTCAGATGGTAGACCTTGGCAAAATTGTCGATCTCAGGCGGTGAGAAACAATGTAGATGTATACCATAACGGCTCTTTAACTGACGCAGCAGATCTTCATAATATTCAAAAGGCAGATCTGGATGCAGACCTCCTTGCATCAATATGCCACTGCCATCTAGTGCCAGTGTCTCTTCAACCTTACGGTAGATCTCTTCGTAAGAGAGCACATAGCCTTCTGGCGAGCCTGGCTTACGATAGAAGGCGCAGAATGTACAGACTGAGGTGCAGATATTGCTGTAGTTGATATTGCGATCTACAACATAAGTAACGATCTGATCTGAATGCCAGCGCTGGCGTACCTCGTCAGCAAGAGTAAAGAGTGTTTCTGAAGGTAGTTCAGTAATGATCTCTAGCGCCAGTTCCGGCGTGATCACTTCTGAATTCTCCACCTGTGCGATCACTGTTTCTGTATCAAGCATAACAAGTAATAATCCAAATTAAGATCTCGCCTACGCTACGAGTATGGCACGAGGCACACACTAGCGTCAATTCGACCTCTGCCACTCTTCTATGATAAAAGCGCATAAAAAGCCGCCATGTGTAAGAATAAGCCGCCAGGCTTCCTCGCTGCCATCACCACGTATATAGACCCAATAGGAGAGAAAACAGAGCGCTGAATAGATTAACCAGGCATGTCGGCGACATAGTGCAGCCAAGGGAAGAAACCAAATTAAGTACCAGGGCATAATCGTGGCACTAAAAAAGAGTAATCCTCCTAATGCAATTAACCATTTTTCTGCTAATGAGCGTGCAGATACGGTTGGATGTCTCAATAACACCACCATTAAGATCAGATAACAGAATGCGCAGAGAACCCGTGCAGGTAGCGCAGGATTGATTGTCGGCGCCAGTTTTACTGCAATCCAACGGAATAGTTCAAAGACTCCAGGATTGAAGATCCATTCCTGAGAATAGGTCGAAAATCCTTTGACAAAATCTTTACCAACACTAATGAAGGGGAGAAAACCGATGCTAACAATCGCTGCGCAGATCGCACGATCACGCCAAGACATACGCCGCCAAACAAATGGTAGTAGTACCAATGGACTTAATTTGGCCAGTATACCAAGCGCCAGTAACCCGCTCCCCCAACCTGTACGAGCCTGTACAAATGCCAGCAATGCTAGCACAATAAATAGCGCGGGAATTACATCGGCATGTGCGGATCCAGCCAGTTCTTTGATCACTAGGGGATTCCAAGCATAAGCAGCAAGATAATGGATCGGCAGATTGAGTACCCGTAGCAGCATTGCTAGTGCCAAACATAATAAAAGATCAATTAGTATTAAGATCAATTTCCAACAGACTATACTTCCGGGAGCAAGCGTATGTGAAATACGGAAGCACAGTTGTAACAATGGTGGATATGGTGTAGGAATCTCCTGATAGTTTATATTTTCCCAAATGTCGCGCCAGGTATCATCCGGAAAAAGTCGTTCTTCCAACATAGGATCATCTGCAAATACACCTGTTGAATAAGGCTCTAATTGAGATGGCGAATAACGGTATGGATTGAGCCCTACAGCCTGCTGATGACCATCCCATAGATAACGCCAGACGTCATGATCATATAGAAGAAAGCGATCAAAAGTTACTGCTCGTCCACTTAGATCGCCGTAGAGATTGTCCCAAGAAGCACCATCACTCATCCCCGCTGGTAATATTAATAAGCGAAATAGTGCTGCAGTGGTAAGAATAATTATTATTAAACGCTGAGATGGGATCTGTTTCAAACGCGCTAGCACGAACAAGGCAGCTATATAACAGAGAAAAGCAACAGCAAAAACAGTAAGGAAATTAAAGACACCTGTGCTACCAGGTAGGCTAGCAAGGCAAAATCCCGCCACCCCATAGGCTACTGCAGAAACTAGTAAAATCGCTAATAGCACAATCATCATGAAAATTTATCAGAGTGATTTAGCAAATCTGTACTAAATAATTGCTAGCGCATATTCTATGTTACTGTATCAGCAACTAGCAAGGGAGCGACAAAATATCAAAAAAGAGTAGCTAGAATAGGATCAAGTTAATACCATAATAGATATAGTAAGATTATTAGAAAGCAGGTTGAAGATCATGAGAGCATCTGTGATATTGATCGGTCTATTATTACTTACATATCAGAACACCACTAGGGGAACAGATAATGATTGGCAAGTATCAATACAAGAAAATATTCTTTTGAAAGAGTCCAGTAAAGGTGAATATAGAAAACTTCTTTTTCAATCCCACAGGAAGATCGTGAAAGATTTTACTGCTCATGTTCTAGTACTTCAGCCTGATGCTTACAGAGTAGAGTTGGTTGATAATCCTTCCAACAATCTCAGTGATTATCATAGTGTTGCTAAGCTCACTGAGGAGAAAGGCGCCATTGTTGGAATAAATGGAGGGTTTTTTACTAAAGAATTTACTCCCAATGGTCTATTTATCTTGAAAGGTAGGTTACTTTCTCCAATAAAAAAGTTGCCATCGCCGGTTTTAGCTGGAATATTACGAATAGATGAAAGTGGCAAAGTAGCATTAGAAGCGATAAATTCATATTCAAACCTAGCTAGCAAAGACT
>JBFLVQ010000087.1:0-19979 GCA_040758525.1 Acidobacteriota bacterium | reverse complement strand
GCGTGGAATGGCTAGTTTGTATTGAGGCATAACCTTATTCTCTTCAATGACCTAGTACACACTCAATAAATCAGCTATATTGCTAACTAACATGTGGAGAATTACTGCGGCAGATTGACCTACTAACATACCCATATTGCCCCATCCAGATTGAGATTATTTTGTAGGTCTATGCCAGGCTCAAGAGGCTCTCCTATTCACAACAATGGTAACAATAGTTATAGCCCGTTTGACCTGGTTCAGTGAGTGATATCATAAAGAATCAATCAAAGGAAACTAACATTGAATATATTTGTAGGTAAGCGAGTAGTTTTCTCCTCAAGCTTGTGCTGGAAAACATTGCTCCTGGCACTCCCTGCCAAGCACCTGAGCAACTGTTTCCAGTAACCTCTGTGCAGTGTATGGTTTGACTAATACTGCTTTTATTGCTACTACTTCGTCGATCTTTTCATCTATCCCATCAGCTACATATCCACTTGTGGAGATTATCTTTACTTGTGGATTGAGCATTTCTAATATCTTGGCTGTTACTATTCCATCCAAGTTCGGCATCACCATGTCCATCAATATTAGTTTGACGCTGCTAGTGTGTTGAATATAAGTCACTATCGCTTCTCTGCCATCTTCGGCTGTTATCACTTTATAGCCATAGGCTTCCAAGATAGTTTGGGCTACTTCACGAACTGCTATCTCATCATCTACCACTAGAATCTTCTCACCTTGCCCCACTGGTAATGGACATTCTTTTTCCTCTATCTGCTCAACAGTCTGTTCGCCCACACAAGCTGGTAGATAAACTTTGAATGTTGTTCCTCTATTCACTTCACTATCAACGCTAATAAATCCTTCATGATCTTTTACAATCATCAATGATGTTGATAAGCCTAACCCAGTTCCTTTGCCAATATCTTTAGTGGTGAAAAACGGCTCAAATATCTTATCTCGAATTTCCCAGGGTATGCCTTTACCTGTATCGCTTACGGAAATTAGCACAAAGCGGCCTGTACCAGCTTCCTCCACAATATTTCCATAGTTCTTACCTAACACTACATTGGCTGTCGTTATTTTGAGACTGCCACCCATAGGCATAGCATCTCGTGCATTCACACACAGATTCATCAACACTTGACACAATTGTGTAGTATCTCCGCTTACCATCCATAGATCTTTTGCGATTACCACATCTATATTGATAGATTTAGGAAAGGTCTCTCGGATTATCTTTGCTAGTTCCAGAATGATATGCTTAGGATGAAGGTCTACGCGTTTGCCTTCCATTCCTCTGGCGAAGGAGAGCACTTGCCGGATCACTTCCCTGCCACGCTTCACGCTCTCTTCTAAGGTTGTCAGTATCCGAACGCTTTCTTCATCTTTGAGTCGCTTGTGTAAGATTTGTAATCCAAGTAAGATGGGTGCTAATTGATTATTGAGGTCGTGAGCTATTCCACTGGCCAGTGCTCCTATGCTTTCCATACGTTGAGCACGTAAGAATTGAGCCGCTAATTTAGCCTGGTCAGCATTACTCGCGTGTAGCTTTTTTAGTTCTGCAATCAGCTCTGACTTTGTTTTCCGCCCACTCTTTTTCATTTTCCCCCTACTACCAGATCAAAACTGATCGGCATCCTTGCACGTCTATTTCTGGAGGAGAAACATCATCGCTGTAGTTGTAGCTGTGCTAACCAACTATGCTCTAACCACTATGGCTAATGGTGGCAGTCAATCCTAGTGTACAATCCTGACTTTAGCAAGATTGTATAAATACGATAGTACTAATAGCCTGTTAGGAGAATCTTTACTAACACAAAATCTAGCCTATGACATCAATATGTTGTATATTTGTTAAGGCTCTCCACATACCATTCTAACTATGCTAATCAGGTTAGAGTTATCTTTATAACTTTTCATCAATATAGGAGTATTATATGGCCAAGATACTAGTTGTGGATGATGAAGAAAGTATTCGCACCATGCTCTCAATTGTGCTCAGTCCCGTTCACACTATAATAGTGGCCAACAATGGCAAAGAAGGGTTATCTCTATTTGTCGAGCATCAGCCTGATATTGTTATTGCAGATAAGGATATGCCGCTAATGAGCGGTGATAAGATGATACGTAGGATCCGTACCCTTTCCGACAAAGTAACAATCATTGCCCATTCCACATTTCCTAGTGCTATCGAGCAAGAAGATATGTTGCAAGCAGGCGCTAACTTCTGTTTATCAAAACCTACAGATCTTACTATCCTGTTAGATACTGTGGCTGCTACTTTCAAGGACTAGATTTGAGTACAATTAACCTTGCTAATTCCGCTCTCCCTCCTTCTAAATATCCTTGAACTTGTATCTCTCTTTTGGCCGTCTGCTCTCAGCATATCGCCACAATGGGCCTGTTAATCAATATAATACCAAACCCTTTAAGAAAATAGCGGATGTGGTAAACTAAGGGATTATGGCACAAAAAGGATTAGAGCTAAAACCACATTTGAGTAGTAAAGAGTTGAAAGTACGGTATCGAAATATCCAGCCTTAACTGTTCACCCCTTTTGCAGAATTAGTTTCCAGTTTTGCCAATCGTTCTTCCAGTTTCGCGAGATAATTGTTTTCTAGCCTTTGCTGTGAGTGCTCATTAAGGTTGGTATTATTCGACCACCAGTCCATACCTATCTCCTTAGCTTTGTCTACAGAACAAATAACCAAGCGAATTTGTATGGTGAGCAGTTCAATATCTACTAATTTAATTTTAATATCGCCAGCAATGACGATTCCCTTATCTAACACTCGCTCAAGAATATCCGCTAGTGTTGAATTTTCAATTGCATGTGAGATGGCAGTTTGCTGCGGGCGCATATTAACCCCTTAATTTTATAGTAATTTACCAAGAGGACCAAGGTCGATATTGAGATCTTCTGCCGCTAAACCAAATTCCTTTCGCAATCTCTCGATCTCCTGAGCCTGCTTCATTAATGTTATTCCGAGACGCTCTATTTCATCATCACTAAGACTACCGGCCTCGATCCGTCGTATTGCCTGACGTTCTAACAGTTCATGCAGGAGTTTTATTATGGTTAGAACTAATTGCCCTAGCCCATTCTTGACACTGTCTTGATCCAGGTTGAGACGAGTTGTTGGTGATTTGTTGACGAGGTGCGATTGTGACTTTACATAGATATCGATGGGCATTGCGCTCGCAAAGTCTTTTATAGCCTCAGATTCTACCTTGAGCCGTTCAGAGCCATTCATTTATTAGCCTCATTTCTATAGAGAGCCTATATGGCTCTCAGCATTCTTTGAATTTTCCTTTGTGTTGGGCTTTCATCTCCTTAGCGGTCTCGATAGAAGTTAATACCATCTGTAGACCTAGATAAATTAGATCAATACCAGCAACCGATATTGTTACTTCTCCTGCTATCACGGCACCTTTGTTGAGAATACGGTCTAGGGTTTCACATAACGTTACATGTTCGTTATCGTCCAATGAGGGAATAGATATATTTTGATGTTGTAAAATCATAGTAGTAATACCTTCATTTGCAATGAACCGATATTTGTTTATTAGATCTATATAAGGCTTCTCCCAATTCTTGCAACCGTTGCAAGCCACGCAGATCTGATTGACGATAGACTAAAGTATGGTGTTTAGATGAAAAAGTTTGCTCAAATTTAGTACGCAACCCCGATTCTCGTAGGTGCACGGCGGTACATAAAGTGCAATCATAAGTAGAAGTAATAAGATTAAGAAACAATGCGGGAATGTTAATCCCCATTCGCTCGCAAGCTGCTATTAAGTCTTTAGTTTCTTCAAAAGACATTTCTGTTAGTATACTTACAGCAAATAACGCTGAGCGAGTAGCATCACCTAGTAGGGCGCGTAATTGCTTAATGTTCTTGGATATTTCAATGAGTCTTTGAGAGAGCTTAGGGAGCCGAAAGATTCGTTTGTATTTAAGGAAGATACCGAAAAAAGCTTTTAACCATTGATCAATAAGCTCAGGCATTTCTAATAGGCGAATCAGATGTCCAGTGGGTGCTGAGTCAAGAATAAAAATATCGAAACTACCATTTCCAAGAAAACTCATGACCCGTGTGAGTGCCATAACTTCATCTAGACCTGGTGGTGAGAGATCAATGATCCTCCTCATGGCTTCATGATCAAACTTCAGATCTGCATTAGGTAGTGCAGATCTAAGAAAGTGTTGCAGTTCCTCTATATACTCGGTTTTCAAAGTTTGAAATTCTGCCTCAACATCTATTTCCATTGCTGCCAACCTAGCAGACAGGTAAGTAGGTACACATCCAATCTGCGTATCAAGACAGGCAGAGAGAGAGTGAGCCGGGTCTGTAGAGAAGAGTAGAACTTTCTTATCCTTAAAATGTTGAGTTAAGCGCAGAGCTGTTGCACAAGATAAAGTTGTCTTTCCTACTCCTCCTTTACCAGCAAAAAGTAGTAAGGGCTTCTCTAATAGAAACAAGTCTAAAGGTTCTTCTACTAATGGTTGAGAATTTATCGACTTTGATTGAGAATCAGAATTTGAGATAAGTGGTTCCGCAATCTGGTATTCAGGTATCGTTAAGCTGAATATATTGCGCCAAAAGGCTGATAATCGTTCTATTGAGCGAACCTCAGTGGGATATATGGGTATTCCCCAGGTAGAATATTGTGACAGTTCCGTAAAATATAGCAGTTCTCTAATCTGTCGAAGTTGTTCTTTATTGCATACCGGACACTGACTAATTAGATAGAGACGGTTAATTATAATATCACTGACCGGCACTTTCCTGAGTTTTAACTCCTTTATTAATGTTACTGTTTCACTAATTACTATTGTTTCGGCTAGCATCACGGGAACAAACCGACAGCGTATAGGATCACACAATAATTCTTCCATGTATTTAATAGAAGAGGTTAAATCCATAAGAAAATTATCGGTGTTGTTACAATGATAGTATCCCCGATAAAGTTTCGACATATAACGGTGCTTGGCCATTAGAGAGTCTAATACGTCAAGCCATTTTTCTAACAACTCTGGTACTGCTAATAGACGTAGTGTGTGGCCAGTGGGAGCAGTATCCACTACTATACATTGATAACGTTGAGCCTGTTCCCAATTTGCAATTTCCAGCAACGCCATCAGCTCATCAAGACCTGGCAAAGAGAGAGCAAGAAACTTGTTGATATCATCATTGTCAAGAAATGTTCCTCGTAGCGCTATCTCGCGCAAGTGATGATTATGTTTCTTTTTGAATTTATCAAGACAATCTTTTGCATTAAGTTCAAGAACCTGCAGGTTTGTTGGTGGAAGTGAATCTGCTAAGCTATCAGTAACTGAGTGTGCGGGATCAGTTGAAACTAATAGAAAATGTGCTTGAGGGGAACGGTTAGCTAGCTCAATTGCTGCTGCTGTAGCACAAGAGGTTTTTCCTACCCCGCCTTTACCACCGAACAGTAGTAAACGTAGGTTAGGATCGTTCAAGAATGATGGCGATAGTATACTCATGCTATACCCCTATGGGATGGTCTTCATAATTGATATATTCTTCCTTTTCTATATTGATGTTATTACGTTGTTGTATTAATTCTAAACGATCCAGCAACTCCTTTTCTTGAGCATCAAACTCTTCTTCAGATATGATGTTAGTTTCTAGCATCATATAAAGCTCACTCAGCTGAGCAGTGATCGTATCGGACTCTTCATCAAGCTCTTGTTGAGCGGCATTATGTATTTCGCGAAAGATCCAAAAGATACTACTGACAGGGAAAAGCAAGATATCATCAATAACAAACATCTTTAACCTCTCTATACTAAGATTAGAACTTTAAGTTTAGGCTAACAAAATTGTGAGGTGCCCATGGGCCGTTGTAATCGAAGGCAATATTGTTATCAAAATAGTTAGCAGCTTCAAACAGGCTAATTTCAAATTCTGCTTGGGCTTCTCGGCTCACTAGACAGACAAGATTCATTATCTCATATTCGTTTCGCGGCAGATTACATTTGATTTCACAACAGTGTGGCGATAAAACTGCAGCTACTTTAGTAGTATAGTCTTCTCGACGCTCATTGAGTATTTGCTCAAACATCCTGCCAATCTCGATTTTATCCTGTTGTGTAACTCGGTAGGATGGATCAACCAAACGATTACGCACTACTTTTAGCTCAGTATGAAGTTTTACAAAATACTCAAATATATTAGCTACAGCCCAACGTACTCGTAAGCCCATTTCTATTTTGCCTGCGACATGTTGAAGCTGTTTGATAAACTCATCCTGGTTATGCGTAAGGATTCGTTGTATGGTCTGTTTATCATTGGCAATTATACCAAACGAGACTGGTAATGGAGTGCTCTCTTGTAGAAAATGTTTAAGAACTTCTTGATGAGCCGCTAGATTGCGACGTTCTGGTCGAATCTTTTTATCAGCAATATCACTGACCACCGCAGCAATCTCCCCATTAGATATGGTGTAGACAGGGCTTCCTGCTATACCAGAAAAATTATAAGTTCGATCTTTGGTATCGGCTACAATAGTGTAGAGATATTTAGCACTGTTTCTCGCGATTTGTTCAACCATTTGCTTTCTACTCCTTGTACTGACAAACTAATGTGCTTATGGAAATACCTGGTTATTCATCTTGTTCACCCTTAATTGAATCTCGCAAGCCATAAGCAGTGACGGATAGATTACTATCTAACTGAACTAAGTAGATCTTACAATCTAGGATCTCGTTCTGTACTGGTAAACCTAAAGTTTTAATGGTGCTATTGGGCAAGTAGACTTCTGCTTCGGCCTCCCAGCTTGCTTCATTTGAAGTGATCTGCAATAACTTAGTTATTGTCAAATACCTGGCATCCAATGCATCTCTTAGAAAGTTCGTAACTGTCTTTGTAGCATCTTCGATCTTTGACATAACATTGTCCTTCAGTATTTCAACTTAAAACCGTTCTTATTACGGCAAGGTTTAGAATGAGAGTCTGCGTCAGCAGTATTGCTAGCGATACGTTTGTTGTTACTAGTGATATTGTTAATACGTTCGCCTAGTAGTTGTAAGAGAGTCACTTTTTCCATTTCAATCTCTTGGAAACGCGTATTAATACTTTCTATTCGATTAAGAGCACTCTCCTTCTCTTTGCCCCGTCGAAATTTCTCCATTTCAAGACAACTAAGGCGCATATATGCTCTATATGGTACAGATGCTAGATCTATTCTGCTGGAGAGGGTAACTATATCTTGCAAGCCACGTCTGAGTTTTTTGTGTATGGTCATAATCCCTGCTTTCGTAGTTTGATAGCCGATCTTAAGAGAGATTTTGGGTCTAACGCTTAGCGAGTTTCTGGATCACCTTTTCTACCTTTTGTGGCGCTATTGTTTCTCCCTTTGATGAAGTCTTGACCATTGCTGAAATTAACACATCTTGACTGACCCACTGAAAGATAGGATCTGCCCAATGGGCTTGTGCTCCTTGACAAGCTAGCACACGAGCTATGGCAATACAGGCTCGTATCGTGGGTCTATGGTTGTTGGTGCCAATGCCACGCAATTCTCTAACAATATCCACAATTGTATCTGCATCCCGTTTAGCAATACCTGATTTGGACATGGTGATCTGAACTTCTGTATCACGATCATAATGGCCAACTTTGATGGTAATCACTCTATCTAAGAGAGCGTCTTGAGTACTATGAACACCAGCATATTCCTCTGGGTTGGAAGTAAAGATCGCCCGGAATTCTGGATGCACGGCTAGGTAACCATTGCCGGATCTGCGTAGCTTAGGTAGATTGAGGATTCTCTCGGATAGCACACTAAGGAGGGGATTATTAGCTTCTGGTCTTGATCGGTTAAACTCATCGTAAATTAGTGTATACCCTTTTTGACAAGCCATAGTAAGTCGGTTATCCATCCAAAGACTTCTCATTTCCTCCTCAGTTTTTAGAACTGAGTGGATAAAATTGTCGATAGTTTTATATTTACGATAACCAACATCCTTACCTACTAGATCAGAACTTCCGAATTCATCGTCGCCATGAATAAGCGTTACCGGTCGTCCAAGTTTTGTTCCTACATGAAAAGCTAAGGTGGTTTTGCCTACTCCAGCTGGACCAGCAAAATGAACCGAGTAACCTGCTTGAAGATAAGAAAGGGCACGATCTGTCAGGTCTTTTACATAAGAAGTAGAGACAAATTCATCACTCGGCTCAGGCGTAATATTATCGCTATCAGTTGGAACTTTCATAACAGCTATGGTTGATTCAACTCTAGAAATTTCGCTATTCATCTGTTATTTATCTCCTCCTCAATATATCTATGGCTTACCTAAATCGGGTATTTTGGTGAGACTGGTTGCCTAGTAAAAGGTCATTGCTTCTTCTTCCCTTTGGTATCTGCTGTTGTTCCTTTGCCGCTGGTTTCTAACACAGGACGGTGTTTTTCTGGCTCAACTTTGGTTCGTCGCTCACTCATCTCTTTAGTATGGCGTTGGACTGTCTCTTTAGCTAATTGCTTAAGTGATCTTAGACTGTGCCAGCATTGTCGGGTTGAAGCCAAATCAGCAGTAAACTCTTCTGATCGATTACTATTTTTTTGCTTTATGTTTAATACAAAAGCTACTCGAGTCGCTTTTGTTTTCTTGAACATTTCATCATTAGCATTGTGAAGATTAGCTAGCATAGCAGTGGTAGTAGATTTCAGAGCATGTACATTCGATCTCAGCCTGGAGAGAAAGACTAGACGATTAATATTTGCAGTGTTGGACATTTCGGTGCGAGTACTATGAAAACCAGCTAGCAGGTTGGTTGTTTTCAGTTTCATATTAGACATAAAATTAGACTGATCCATCCTCATCTTTCTAGACATTATCAGATGGTTATTGCGCAAGTTAGATTGCATTTCCGCACTATTCTGCTTGAGAGTTTTAACACTATTCTTCAAGTCTTTAAGAAATATCTCGCGCTTACTGCGCATTATCTCTATATCACTACATAACCGAGCCATATTAGTAGTTAACATACCCATAACAATTCTCCTCTCTGCTATTTAAGGTCTTACCTTATCAAATCCCTTTTATCCAATGGAAACTAACTAGTTAGTTCCCATTGGATAAAAGGGAACATTTCAAATACAGCTTTATGCAGGTGCAGCGGCACTTGCTGTTAGACCAATAGCCTCAGCATACTTTAAATAAGTTTCAACCGAAGCAATCACAATACGGGCCTCAACTGATAGCAGTTCAATACCAACTAATGAAACTTTAGCCCAAGCATCAATCACAATTCCTTTGTCCAGGATACGATCTACTACTTCTGCTAGGCTCGAGGAGTCAGTCGTCTTCTGTACTTTTGCCATAGTAGCACTTTCCTTTCATTTAGAGATTATTATCGTCAATGGTGCTATATCTAACGATAGCAAGAGTAATGCCAAGCTAGAAAAAAGACGACTATCTGATAAGTAGTCATATTAATAGAAGATCTGCAAGATTTGTAATAGAGATATGGTTTTCAAGGAATCTGCGCTATGGAATGTATTACATAATTTAGGGGAATTATTCTCATTTTAAGATTGAATTATAAATGATCTTTAGCTTCAATTGCTTTGATGACTTCACTATGTAAAAAAGGTTTGCTGATAAAACCACATATCAATTTTTCTGTGAGAGCTTTTTGTACCATAACATCATCTCGATAAAAGTAACCGGAGATCATAATTATATGTATATGGGGGTGCGATATTTTGATTAATTTAGCTAGTTCTAATCCATCCATATCAGGCAGCTTTGCATCAAGAAAAGCCCATCGGAATTGATATAATCTTACCAGTTGAAGCGCTTGTTGACCACTCAGTGCCCTTTTTGCCACAAATCCAATAGTTTTTAATATATGTTCTAAGGCCCAACACATATCAGATTCGTCATCTACTACTAAGAATAACTCCGGTTTATCCTGCATAAAACTCTCCTCTATGTGATTAAGGGAGTGGAAACCTAAGAGTAAAGGTACTTCCTTTTCCTTCTACACTATCAACATCAATGCAACCAAAGTGTTGTTTGACAATGGAGTAACAAATAGAAAGCCCTAGCCCAGTACCTTTACCAGTTGGTGATGTTGTGTAGAAAGGATCGAAAATATTGCTAATATCTTTACTGGTGATACCATGACCGGTATCAGTAACACGAATTAATATTTCACTATCTATTTTTTCTACTGTTACGTTTAAGAGCCCTCCATTAGGCATCGCATTAATGGCATTCAGAAAAATATTCATGAACATTTGTTGCAACAGATTGGCAATACCATTGATAACAACAGGCTCTTTGAGAAAATATGCAGCAATTTCGATCTTTTGTATCTTTGCTTGGTTGGCAACTAATGCAAGTGTTTCTTTAAGCACATAGAACAGGTCTACCTGCGTTATATCGGTCTTAGCGGCAGGGCGAGCAAAGCGAAGCAGATTCTCAATAATTATCGATGCTCTTTGTAAACCAGCATGAATTTTTTCTGCACACTCCTTGCGAAACTCTACAGAGATGTTATCCTTCATTAAGAATTGAGCAGCTGAGGAACAGATAGCTAGGGGATTTCTTATCTCATGAGCAATTCCTCCTGCCATTACACCCAAAGCGGCCAACTTCTGGGATTGAAGTAACTGCATTTCGAGTTTTCGCCGTTCAGTTAAGTCTCTACCCACTGCAACAATACCAATTGTTTGATCTATATCATTCTTCATGGGAGAAAAAACCCAGGAAACAGGAACTGGGTTGCTATGTTTAGTGACTAGATTACATTCAACCATGTTCGAGCTTTTACGTAGTTTAAGTTTAGCAAAGATCTTTTTTACATCTTGATGGTCACTAGCACAATAGTCGAAAAAGAAATGCCCTTTTACTTCACTAACTGTGTAACCAGAAATTTTCTCTGCGGCTATGTTCCAAGTTACAATCTTCCACTCATTGTCAGTGGATAAGACAATATCGCTAGCACTCTCAACTACACTAGCCAAATGACGCTCTACACGACGTACATCTTCACTCAATTGAACTTGCTCAGTTACATCATCCATTAACAATATTACATTCTCTACATATCCCCGCCACAAGAAAGGGAGTATTCTGTAGTAATAGACGCGCATGGCAAGCCCTGGAGCACGATAGGTAATTCGCTCACCACTAGTTGGTTGATTCTTCTCAAAAACTTGATGGACGCGATGCATTATACCTATATGATCAAGAATGACAGGAGGAAACACCTCTTCCAATCTATGACCAATCGTGTTCAATATTGAGCGTTTGCTCTTTTCTAAAAAGTTACGGTTGGCAGAGGTAATACGCATATCGCGATCGATCAGCAACACAGAAGAAGGAATCGCATTTAGTAACATTGTGTAGAGTTTTTCATATCTTTCTGAGGTGTTTTTGATGGGGGAGTTAGCTCTGTAAACTGCCATAAATTTACTCCTCATTGCAAGAGTATACTGTCTGTTGTTTAGCAGGTAACAAAATATCTTGAGCAGGATATGGTATAACAAAATTGTATGGTGGCCATGGCCCACTCAGTAGTAGTTTGAGCGATTCTTTTACCACTACCTGTTGAAAGGTTTTTCTAAAGTGACAGATCGATTCTCTACGAATAAGAAAGTAGAGAGAGAGTAATCGATGATTAGCCAATACCTGGCACTCTTTCCTAATTCGTACATAGAAATCCGACAATATGCTAGATATTCTCTCCACAATAGCAGCTTGTTCTAGGTTTATATAGTCTTTCATTGTGTAGTTCTGTTGCTGCACAGCCAGATATGCTTTCCCAGGACGATCTATTGTATATAGAGATGATAAATTAACTTTATTAGTATCTGATGAACGGAGTTCAATAGGAAAGATTATGCGAATACCCATCTCGACACAGCCATCTAATTCGGTGAGTAATAATTGATAATGTTTAGATTGTTCTGCGAGAAATTGGATGATATGAATTTCATCTTCAAATATTGCTCCATATCGCATTGGGATAACAGTACGATCAAGGTGAAAAGATTCGATTACCTGTTTATAAGTAAGTAGTGAGGAGATTTCTAGAAAAGGCTGTGAATGGATGATCTTAGAGGTGGCAGCGCTTAAGCCATTGTTAGTAATAATCGATATTGGTTGCTGGTTAATACCCAAGAGTGGTTTTTGCAATAGATATTCATTTGCACTAAAGATACAGTAGAGTAGATGTTTCATGTCTCAATTTCCAGTGAAGGAACAAAGCTATAAGGGGGCCAGGGTCCTGACAACTCGAAAGCCAATCCCTGTTGTGCACATTGGGTATGGGTCTCGCTGATACATGCATGAAACTCTCTAATAGCTTCTGGTTTTACTAGAAAGGCCCAATTTAGAGTCATATCCATATTTTTTCCATAGATATCTCTGGAAAGAATCTTACGTTCACGAAAATTTACAGTACAATTGTTCAGTCTATTAGCGAGCGTAAGATATATTTGTTTTAACCAGTAACCTAGTTCTTTATCAACTTGTATGCGAATTTGCTGTTCATGAAAATAACGAATTCCTTTAGACAAGGAAGAGAGTTTCTCTTGCTGTCGTTGTAAAAGCAGAGAAAAAAAATGTTCCTGTGCTTTTTGTCGATTTAGAAAGCCCTTAACAGCCCACTCTTGATTATTAGCCAATCTAGTAAAAAAATCCGTTATAGTGGAGTAATGCTTAGTGAGCAGTTCTTGTAATTTGTCTAAAGAAGAGAAGAGTGTACCAAAGCGCGTTGGTAACACTGGTACATGGTGCATTATCTCTTCTATTACTTCTTCGTGATGACGAGCATGTGATCCAAGCCAAGTAATATTTTGCATTCTGAGTTCTGATAAAGGCCCACAAAACTCTTCGCGAGAAACAGCACACAACACAGCGACAATTCCCAAATATCTCCATAGGAAAAGCGGGCTATTATCATACCCACTCATTTTATCAATAGAATAAATGAGATTGAGTGAATCAGGACAGAAACAAAAACAGTAAATAACATGAGTGTTATTTATTAAGATCTGTTCGTTAACTAACTCTCTCGCACTCATCTAATTTGGTGACACCTCCATAAAAGCATCCTCGATATCTTTAATCTCAATAATTACTTCTATTTCACTGATAGATTTTTCTCCTGTCGTAGCAACTGCTCGACGAATAGCGTTCATAGTAGCCTTGTTACATATAGAGGCAATTTCGGCACCACTAAAGCCGTCCGTTCTAACAGCCAATTTTGTGAAATCGATCGCTATGGTCAGAGGTTTGTTGCGCATATGTACCTGGAAAATCTCTTTACGACTTATTTCGTCTGGTGGCAGAATTTCTATAATTTCATCAAAGCGGCCTGGTCTAAGGACGGCAGGATCAAGCATATCGACTCTATTAGTTGCACCTAGCACCAAAACACCATTCAATTCCTCTACTCCATCAAGTTCTGTTAAGAACTGACTGAGAACACGCTCAGCAACATGCGAATCTGATGAGCTACTATTGCGTGTTGGCAGCAATGCATCAATTTCATCAAAAAAGATAATACAAGGCGCAGCCTGTCTAGCTTTGCGAAAAACATCTCGCAGTCCTTTCTCTGACTCTCCAACATATTTAGAAATAAGCGCGGGGCCTTTAACTGATATGAAGTTTACCTGACTCTCAGTAGCAATAGCTTTAGCCAGCATTGTTTTGCCACACCCTGGTAGTCCTGTAAGCAGGATGCCTTTAGGCGGATTAATACCAGCTTTCTCAAAAAGACGAGCATATTTTAGTGGCCATTCGACTGCTTCTGTTAAACGTGCTTTGACCTCTGTTAAGCCACCAATATCTTGCCAGTGTATGTCCGGCACTTCAACGAACACTTCTCGTATAGCTGAAGGCTCAATCTCCTGTAATGCTACTAAAAAGTTATCCATGCTTATTTCCAACCTTGTCAGTTGTTCATAAGGTATTGTCGCCAACGTAAAATCAATATTAGGCATAATATTACGCAAGCAGTTCATTGCTGCTTCTCGGCAAAGAGCCTCTAGGTCAGCTCCTACAAAACCATGTGTAATTGCTGCCAAGTGAGCTAAATCAACATTTTGGCTTAAGGGCATTCCGCGGCTATGGATCTCTAAAATCTCCCAACGTCCATTACGATCTGGTATTGGAATGGAAATTTCGCGATCAAAACGGCCTGGACGGCGTAAGGCAGGATCAAGCGCATTAGGAATGTTGGTAGCAGCAATGACAATGACGTTTTGACGCTTGGTAAGTCCATCCATAAGGGCAAGTAATTGCGCCACTACACGTTTCTCTACATCTCCCACAGCCTGCTCACGTTTTGGCGCAATAGCATCAATTTCATCTAAGAAAACAATGCTGGGCCCCTTCTTGGTAGCTTCATCAAATATTTTACGTAGGTGAGCTTCACTCTCTCCATAAAATTTATGAATTATCTCTGGACCACTTACAGAAAAAAAATGAGCTTCCGTTTCATGAGCAATCGAGCGAGCAATCAATGTTTTGCCACAACCAGGTGGACCATAAAGAAGTACCCCTTTCGGCGGATCTATACCAAGTCGTTTAAATACTTCTGGATATCGTAAAGGTAGCTCAATCGTCTCCCTGATACGTTGAAGTTGTGACTTAAGCCCGCCGATATCTTCATAAGATGGTTCGCGACTGCTTTCTTCTGCTTGAGTTTTCCCAATAACAAGCTGTGTTGTTGGATTGATGAGTACTGGCCCTTTGGGTACTGTGCTCTCCACTTTGAAATCGGTGGATCGGCTACCAAACAAAATAGCCCGTATACGATTACCAGACAGTACTGGTAGTCCATCTAAAAGACTACCAATATATTTTAGGTCGCGCTCGGTAGGAATAATATCTGTTGGTATGAGGACAACACGTTCAGCAGGTTGACAGAGTACCTTACGAACTAACACAAATTCGTCTAACCCCATACCAACATTTTCACGTGTAATACCATCCATTTGAATACACGATTGGCCACGTTGTTCTTTGTATGCTGGCATTACTTTACAGACCGTCGTACGTTTGCCATAAACCTCGACAATATCTCCAATCTGTGTTCGCAATTTTTGCAGATCAAGAGGGTCTAAGCGCACGATGGCTCGTCCCACATCTTTGCCCATTGCTTCCGTTACTCTAAGTTTAAGTTCGCAATTATTAGCTTGGCTCATCAGTTTGACCCTCACTCATTACCTGACGCACTTTATCTCTACAACTCCATTATTACAGGAGATAGTTAATTGCTCGCGTGAAAAATTTCCTGGTAGTAGTATTTCCTTGCGGTATTTCTTGTTGCCATGCTCAGCGTAAATATTTAGTATGTCATCTTTAAGATCGAGTCGAATATCTTCCACGCTAATACCTGGCATCTCTGCAATAATAAGGATATCAGACTCTTCCTCAAAGATATCTACTATTGGTTCACGTATCTCTTCAACAACAGGTTGGCCACTAGTTTTGTCTTTACGAATGTTTCCAAATGGCTCAACTTTGATCCCTTCATTTCCTAACCCTACCTTAACACTAAAACCATAGATTCCCTTAAGGGTCTGCCCTTTGATCTCTCCTGTTTGGTTAAGCTCATGAGCGGTTTCTGCTAACTCGCCAAGCTTTTCTACTAAATTCCCAAACCCTTTCAGTAATCCTCCAAATGCGACATCAAAGCCACTCTCCTTAGGTAGTTCTTTTTCAGATTTCTTAACCATACTTTCTCCTTATTCAGTTATGATGCCGTATTCTTTCACTTTTGAATGAATGGTTTTGTAATCAACGTGCAACAACCGTGCCGCTTTAGCCTTATTTCCACCAGTCTTATGTAGTGCCTGGCGTAAAATTTCTCGTTCTAACGCAATGGTGTTCTGATGCACGATCTCTTTCAGCGAACAGTTGTCCCAGCAGACCTCAGGAGCTTTTAATAAGGTTATACCAGTAACTATCTCTGTTGGTAAGTTAGGAGATTCTTCTGTGATATCTAAGTGGTCTTCACAAATCATCTCATCAGCTAGTAGCACTGCTCGACGTATAGTAGAGCGAAGTTGCCGGACATTTCCTGGCCATCTATAGGTAAGTAAGGTTTCTATCGCAGGCTCTGAGAATCCACGTATGTTTTTGCATAATTCTACATTGGTAGTTTCCAGAAATCGATTGGCCAGATAAATAATGTCTTCTTTGCGTTCTCTTAGTGGTGGAATTTTAATTGTGAACTCATTTAACCGGAAAAAGAGATCGCGACGAAACGAACCTGAGGTAACGGCGGATTGTAAGTCTTCATTACTAGCAGCTACTAAGCGTACATCAACCTTAATGGGCTTGGTACTACCGATCCGATAGATCATCTTATCCTGTAAGATGCGCAACAGCTTGGCTTGAGAGCTTAATGGCATATTGGAAATCTCATCTAAAAATAATGTGCCGCTCTCAGCTAATTCAAATTTTCCTTGCTTTTTAAAATCTGCACCAGTGAAAGCGCCTTTTTCGTAACCGAATAACTCGCTCTCTAAAAGTGCTTCCGGAATAGCACCACAATCTACAGGAACAAAAGACGCACTTGCGCGAGGACTAGCTAGATGAATGGCGCGAGCAACTAATTCTTTGCCGGAGCCAGTTTCTCCCTGTATAAGAGCAGTGAAATTAGATTTTGCTACACGATGTATGTTAGTGATGATTCGGCCAATCGCTGAGCTTCGTCCCATCGTTTGCCATAATGAGTTATTCTCTTGAGGTTGATTAGTTGACGGTTTAAGGTTACGTTTATAATTGCGTTCAGATAATGCCGAATGTACCAATTCAATTACCTCTCGATGTTCAAAAGGTTTGGCTAAATAACTATAAGCACCTGCTTTTATTGCTTTGACAGCGCTAGAGATTGCCCCATAAGCAGTGATCATTATTATGGGAAGTGCAGGGTCCAATTCTTTTGCTATTCTCAACACTTCTAAACCGTCGATTCCTGGCATTCTGAAATCTAGTAGCATTACATCTGGCGTTTCAGAGTGAATCATCTGCAATGCCATATTTCCATTGTAAGCAACAATAGGTTTAATCTCTTCTCCCAGCATCATGTAAGAAAGAATACTGCAGATAGCTAATTCATCATCTACAATAAGGACTTTACCACGTGTGTTCTTCATTGCTGATCACTCCCTTAGAAATCAAGGTTTATTAATTGGGTAAATTATTTGGATGTCCTTATCAAGTTTGTCCACCAATGAGTGAAGCAGGCCAAGAAATAGTATTGCCGTTTCTCCATTGGAGAGTGTTGTATTGATACGATTAGCAATAAATTGGTCACGCTTTTTCAGTAAAGAATGGCGCAAATTTTTTTGGTGGGCGTCGATCTTATCTATTTCTCTAGGATCTTTTACGCTAAGAAGTTGTTTGGTAAGTTGGTACTCTTCTAGTAGTAGATCGGGCGATTCGCTACCCATAATAGTTGCACCTTTTTTCGTTAGCTCAAGAAGTAAACGGTAATTATAACTTCCTGTCTTTGCCAATTCTGTAATGATCTCTACCTCGCGACCACAAACAGGTAACCCATCCTGATAAAGGCGTACCTTTTCATAACAGAGAGCTAAGTTATCAACTGTTTGTTCAATAACCACCCACATTTCCGCTATCAGGTTCACGCTACGCTCCCAATATTGTTTACCCAATTTGGCTATTTTAATCGATCTTATATCTTCGCTGAGGCTACCCATATCAGCTTGTGTATGTATTATAGGAATATAGATTAGTGTTCTTAGCGGGGTCCCGATACAATCCCTATTGTAGGTTTCCTTTTTCATTTGTCATATTGATTTTTATATGTAGATAATGCTATGGAAATGATTCCATAGCATTATCTACATAGTATTAAGAGTTAGGCTCCATACTATTTTAACCTTTTCAACTCAATAACTACCTGAACGTGAATAAATAAATGACAATGTGAATACTCACTTTATAACTACGCAACTAGTATTCCTAGTCGTAAAAAAGTTCATTAAGTGTTTAATCTACGTTATAACATATATAAAGAAGGTAGGCTTTGATTTATCAGGTTTAGGCGTCACTAAATAATAGGGCAAATTGCTATACCAAAATGGTATAGATGCGGCAACATAATATTTCGGATTGACTATTACGGTTGCGAGCCATAACAACCGTTTCCACCTAATGCCAATGTTGTTTTGCTTCATCCGGGTAGACTCGGCAGTTACCTGCCAAGCCCCTCCACAGATCCGGACGTGAGCGATTAACTCATCCGGTTCTTCAGTAATCAGAGCATGGCACAACTCTGACGCAGAACGTTTGCTGCCCCACCAGCTTTGCTCAGATGATCTTCCCGATTCTGGGTTTTGGCAGTGGAAAGCATCTCAACAACCTCTGGAACTTCGTGAAATTTCGGTAAAAGTGCGCGCACATATAACAGTATTGTGCTATGGAAATGGTATAGCAATAGGACAGAAGCAGAAATCGGTCTTGGAGAGCTTAACAAGAAAGAGATTTTTCAATAAATATAAGATAAAGACGAGCAACGTTGTTCAAATAGTTATAGTTAAGAACCGGCTTGATAAGGTGAACAGGGATTGAATTAATGCCCAACTTGGCACCCATAAGACCACCAACGATAGCACCGAGAGTATCAACATCTCCCCCCAATCCAATAGCCTCACTAACAGCATCCGACCAGCAATTAGGATATTTAATCACTGACCAAAGACTTGCTAACACCGTTGGAATTATAAATGGAGTAATGATCGGTTTCTCGAACTCAGGATATCTCATCCCTGCCCAAGCAATAAAGTTAAGAGCTAAATTTCTATCAATATGCAAATATTTAGGAAGCTCTCTAATTAGTTGGGCAAAAGACTGATGAATGGACTCAATGGTTGAAGCTAAACTCTGACAAAAATCTATCGCTTCAATATTAGAATCAGTAGCTAGAAGCTGAGCCGCTTTAGCGATTACAATTCCTCCTGCAATACTACGAGGATCAGAGTGGGTGATTCTGCTTACATCGCTAATAATCGATGGAAGATTTGTAGAATCTTTCAGAAAACATAAACCTAAGGCTGCTGTTCTCATAGCTGTTCCATTACCTGCCGAACCTTCTCCTGCTCCGCATTTACGCCAATCTCGATACTTAAAATATTCAGAAGCTGCTCCACGGCAAGCTCCACCAGGTCCTATAACTGCCTGATTCTTAAATAAGCTGAATATTGTTTTGGCTATATTAGCAGGATTAATAAATCCAGATTCAATAATAGATTCTATTGTAGCAAGGGTGAGTTGAGTATCATCAGTATACTGACCAAGAGGATAACCCTCAAACTCTGAATAAGCAGATAGAAGAATAGATTTTTCTGGTATGGAATCAGACCATAAGCCTTCAAAAGGAGCGCCTAGTGCATCTCCTACAGCTCCTCCTATTATGCATCCCATTACCTTCTCTTTTAGATTATCTATTTTCAAAGTCTAGAGTACTTCCTTTCAAGTTTATACCAAGCAACTACAATTTCTACTTCTTATCAATTGCCACACTATTTGATATACCCAAATTCTCAATTTAAATATACCAGTAGATCATAAATTTCTCTCAAATAAAAGACTAACAATGAGATAAGAATAGTTATAAACTCTTCTTTTATAGCAGATAGGGAAGATAAGATAGAATATAAAACAACTATAAAGCTATCCGAGATAGAAGCGATCCTCAATGGCGTAAGGCAGAGGCAGTTGGCTGTTGAACAATGGCTGATAATAGAGAGGGTTTTGGTTATCTACTATAAACACGAGTTTATTCAAAATTCAGAGCAGAAGATAGAGATTGACTATCTCGCCCCTTCAATAAAAGAGAATTTAGCACTAGCAATGGTAAAAATAGCCGAATATTCTAAGCAACCCGCTTACGTTTGCGCTTACGAAAAATTCTAAAGCGCTTTCTCGGCTCAAAACGAGTGCCGAGAGCAGGCCCAGGAGATTTTCCTCTCGG
>JBFLVQ010000086.1:0-20455 GCA_040758525.1 Acidobacteriota bacterium | reverse complement strand
AACAGTGCACCACCAGCCAGTGTCGGAGCAGGCGGGGTTTTGGGTGGTTTGAGGCGCATAAACCATTCCACACGATTAATACCACGCCGCTTTCCCGCTGGCAGGGTAGTGATTAACTTGCCATCGGAGTCGTATATTTCAATCTTGAAGTCGCCAAAGACATGCCGATCTTTCAGATAATATGTGATATAGGCGACTTCACGCAGATTCGATCCAACAAATTCATCATCACCAGGAAAATCTTGTACTTGTGCAGGCAAAGAAGCGATCGAGGGGCGAGACTCCAGGATCGCAACATTTGACTGCAAGATTTGTGGTGTGATCTTTCGAATTGGCACGATATCGTCGATGATATAGAGACCACGGCCATGTGTGGCGATCAATATATCCGATTCTCGTGGATGTATGACTATGTCGCGCACTGCAACACTGGGGAATTTACCAGTGAACTGTGCCCATTGCTGGCCGCCATCAAGTGTAATAAAGAGCCCAAACTCTGTACCCAGAAAGAGCAGATTAGGATTGACTAGATCTTCACGGATCACATGGGCATAGCCTTTGATAGCATCAGTACTAATCGATCTCCAAGTTTGGCCGGAATCGGTTGTCTTGTAGACATAAGTCTTCATATCGCCAGTTTGATGTCCATCAAAGACAGCGTAGGCAACAGCTTTATCATAATGGCTGGCTTCTATACCACTACACCAAGTGTTAGCCGGTAGACCAGGCAGGTTCTTTACCACATTGGTCCAGGTCTTACCTCCATCAAGAGTAATCTGTAAGTTACCATCGTCGGTGCCTGCCCAGATCACTTTTTCATCTTTGGGCGATTCGCTAATGGCAAAGATTGTGCAATGGTTCTCGGCACTAGAATTATCGACTGTTAAACCACCTGACTCAAGTTGCTTCTGTTTCTCGGGATTGTTAGTAGTCAAGTCCTCGGAAATACGTTCCCAAGACTCTCCTTTATTAGTGGAACGGAAGAGATATTGTGCACCTACATATATCACATTAGGATTATTGGGGCTTAAGGCAATGGGAGCATTCCAGTTAAAACGATAATCTGGCTCACCTTCTTTGGGTAATGGAGGAATTGTTTTGATCTCGCCAGTAGAGCGGTGATGGCGTAACATCTTACCGCCCTGATATTCGCAATAGACAATATCCTTATCAAGCGGATCGGGAAAGACCCAGAAGCCGTCCCCATAACCTAGATTTCTCCAATCCTTGTTTTCAATACCATTAGGACTCTGTGATGGTCCCATCCAGGAGCCATTGTCTTGTAGCCCTCCATAGACATTGTAGGGGCGATTAAGGTCGTAAGTAACGTGGTAAAACTGGGAGACCGGCAAGTTCTTCATAAAGATCCAGGTATTGCCGAAATCCATAGATTTATAAACACCACCATCCGTTCCTAAATACATTTCTGCAGTATTGTTGGGATCGATCCAGAGAGCATGATGATCAGAATGGTTGCTGCCACTAGTACCAGAAAAGGACTGTCCACCATCCCGGCTTACTGTCAGCGAGAATCCTGGTTTATAGATTTTTTTGTAATCTTTGGGATCTACTAACAGATGGCTAAAATAGAATGGACGCGCAGCAAGATTGGCGGAACTATTGATCTGTTGCCAGCTTTCCCCCATATCTTCAGAGCGATATAGAGCCGTCTTTTTCGCTTCTACATTCACATAGACAATATTGGGGCGTGATGGCGCTACCGCAATTGCAATACGGCCTAGATCTCCTTCAGGAAGACCTTTATTGATCTTACGCCAAGTTTTACCAGCATCAGTGCTTTTATAGAGTCCGCTGCCAGGTCCGCCCGAAGAGAATGTCCAGGGCTGGCGACGAAATTGCCACATACAAGCATAGAGGGTGCTATTTTCCTGAGGGTCTATTGCTAGATCGGAGCAGCCCGTATTTGCATCAACATAATGTATACGTTGCCAGGTTTTGCCACCATCAGTAGTTTTGTAGACGCCTCGCTCTTCGTTGGCGTCCCATAGGTGACCAACCACGGCAACATAGACAGTGTCAGAATTCTTTGGATCAATGATGATTTTGCTGATCCGTTCAGATTTCTCCAAGCCGATAGACTGCCAATTTTCCCCGCCATCCGTAGTCTTGTATACTCCTGTACCTACAGAAGAGCTGTTTCTGGTACAGGATTCGCCGGTGCCAACCCATACGGTATCAGGGCGGGTTTGATCGATCGTAAGTGCGCCAATCGATTGAGTGTATTTATCAAAGATAGATTTAAATGTTGTGCCTCCATTAGTCGATTTCCACACGCCTCCACCGGCGGCGCCGACATAGACGATACTAGGGTTGTTGTTAACAGCATCGATCGCCATAATGCGGCCAGACATAGTCGCAGGACCAATGGAACGCGCCTCTATTCCGCCAAAAGTATTGGAGTCAATCTTTATCTGTGCTGATGCTGTGTATGCGAAAATTAGAGTAATCAAGAGACTGCTAATGGGTATACCCAAGTGATTGGCTCGCATTTCTCTGCTTTTTCCTCCTATTCTGATATAAGCTTAGGTATTACGGTTTGGCTGGTTCTTTCTGTGCACTTTTAGCAGGCATCTTAAAGATAGTGTCTTCGATAGCAACGTTAGTCTCTATCTTCTCCAGGGTAAATTGAGATATAACTCGTCCTTGGGTTTTGTTCTCAATTGCGTGTGGAATAAGTATACCGTTCACCTCTTTGTAATCTCCTAGGTAGCTATCTACTTCAAACTCGGTTCCTTGCCGCTTCTGCTTGGAAGTGGTCTTCAATTCCAAATAGTTCTCGGCATCGATAAAGAGGTAACGTACATCACCAGTTTTTAATGTAACTTTGAGCTTATAAACACTGGTTCCCTCTAGATCCTCTTTGCCAACCAATTCCACAGTATGCCCTTTAGCTTTGTAATCGATCAGTGGACCATCAAAATCGGCCTGCTCTTGGATCTCTTTGAGATCATCTTCAGACATCTTCTCAGGATCGCTAGAGCCGGTGAAAGGAACTATTGCCCAACCAGTATCTCCATCATAAGCCTGTACAATGGTTTTACCCTGTACAACTATTTCTAGACGGGCATTATTGGGCCGCTTGAACTGAAGTGTTAAAGGTGCTTCTAAACCCTGAAACCTGATCTTGCCAGTGAATTTCATCGACTTGACAGCTTTCAGTTTATCCAATCCGCCTCTTGCCTGTATGTTCTTGTTGATAATCTCATCAAGACTCTGTGCTGATACTGATAGAGAACAGAGCAAGGGGAAGAGAAAAACGAAACAGATAGCTTTTCGCAGCATTCAGTTTCCTCCTAAAGGCAGAAAAATATTGGTTTGGTGGATTTTACAAACTTCTATACGTAAGTAAAAAAGATAAGTTTCGGCAATAGCCAAATTTTTACTAAGCGATCATGGATAAGTAAAAGGCGCCCAGCGCGAACAGCGATCCGCTACTACGCCAATAGGCTTAACTAATCTTGATTGTTAAATGACGGATCTTTTCCAATTCTTGTTGTGCGTTTTCGAGTGCTTCAAGAATACGACGGCGCTCATTCTCACTAATACGGTCATCGGCTACTGCGTCTTTAATTGCAGCAGAAAGGACACCGAGTGCAGAACTGATTGCCAGCGCCTCTTCCATCAATGTTTCACAATCAAATTTACCATCATAATTGATCTTGGTACGGCGTGGGGTTTCAAAACCTAGTTCTGCACAAATTGCAGACAGCAATGCATAATCATCGGCGGCTTGCATTAGACGTAGCGATTCAATAAGAGAGAGATCGCGCCCTTCCCTAGTAGTATCGACATCACTGGTGGCACGGCGCAACCGATCATAATTGATACCAGCAGTATCTGCCAATTCCTTCATCTGGCCAGCATAGCGACGCGGCAATTGGTAGAGCGCACGACGCACATCTTCATAATCTTTTTGGGAAAGCTTGTCTTTATTTTGAGTCATAATTGTATGGTAGTATAGGCGGTCTTGTTAAGGGAGGCAACTTAGAAATTCTTTCGACTATTAAAGACTGCTAATGATTGGGTTATGATAATGGGCGCGGCTGCGCCCATTGATATACTTATTCGGTAGGAAGTTCACTAGTTGCTGGCGCTGTGAATCTCAATTCAAGCTGTAATGTCTCCCCATTACGTTGGATACGTGTTTCACATACATCTAGGTTAGCATGCTGCAGCAGTGAGAGAATCTTAATAAAAGTATTGCGGTTGGTAACCATATAACTAGAAATTTGGACGATAATATCATCATCCTTAATGCCCGCCTGTTCCGCTACTGAAGCAGAAAAAACCTTGGTGACACGCACGCCACAAGGGCGAGGTTGTACCTGGCGATGCTGGTCAATTTCTAGCGGCATATTGGCAGAAGGTAGATCCACTACCGATATTCCTAGCCAATTTTGATCGGCCCTGCCTTCTACAAAGACATTACGGTTTTGCATTCCAAGGATAACAGAGATTGCCTGTTTGCGCCGCAACATCTGTCGCATCTGCTGTATAAGCTTTGAGAGTTGCGCCTGTTTATCCTCGCTGGGCTGGCTTTTTAGTTCCTCATATTGTTTACGGAAAGCAGCTAAGGACTGCTGAATGGTCTTCAATTCTTGCTCAAGGAAAAATTTTTGTGCTTCCCGCTTTACCTTATCGGGTAGGTAGATAGATGAGTAGCCACGCTCACTTAAAGTGACTTTTACTCTTTGGAGTTGTCGATCCCGCCAGATATCGAATTCAACCGTTTCGCCAGCAGGTTGCAGAGGAATAAAAGAGGAGAGTTGCTCAAGCGACAAGACCTCTTCACCATTGATAGTAAGGATTAGATCCTCTACTTGTAAGCCAGCCTGTGCGGCAGGGCTATCAGGCACGATATTTTCTATATAAACACCTTTAGCTGCTACTGGTGCGAGTTGGGCAAGCTTTTCTGCTGGGAGAGTAGCTAGATCACGTCCACCTACTCCTAACCAGGCGCGAGGTACATTGCCGCCCCTTGTCAGTATACGCTGTGCAGCGCGACGTGCCTCATAAGCGCTGAATGCCTGAATGGAGCTATTGCGCATATTTTCGGGAATACCTACCAATTCATTCTTGCTGTTGACCAATACACCAATATTCTGATAGGAATCCGGGGCAGCATCAGTAAAGTTAACACGAAAGAGTACTTTGTTTTGTACCTCAGCAATCTGGCCCTGATGTGGTTGTAGCTCGCGTGCGGTAGTCATCAAGGGTGATTTAGAGAGATTCTGCTCAGCATTCTGGACCTTAAAGATTTTGCGCTTGAAATTGACATTAAGTAGTGTTACTGGTGCACCAGAAGAGAGTTTTGACTGCTCAGTAAAGCGGGCCGGTTCTACTGAGAGATTCTCTATTGCGAGTAGACAGAAACCGGTGGGTCCATCCAAGCCAATAAAGCGCGCTGTCAGCGGCGCCCCAGTAGCAGTAAAAACACGAATTGTGCCAATGCTACTCTCTCTCGCTTCTGGATTTAAGTTAACTAGTCGGGTAAGTACATGTCCGGCACGATCGATAACAATACCAGTAGTAATGTTAATTGGTTTGAAATTATCGATCTCACGCATTTTTATGCCGCGTTGCTCGAACGAACGTTGCAGTTCTTGAATATTGATCTGATGCGCAACCGTAACAAGCCACGGTAGACGGCTATTAATCTGAGCGTCATTAAGGATCTGCGTATTGGTATTAGCCTGTGCACGGGTAGTATTGTTGGCTTGTTGGGCCGCGCTGGCCGAGGCTAATAACGCGACCAGCGCGGGGAGGAGCAGTGCAGATTTAACCATCTCTTTCAGCATAGTGACTTAACAAATTTTATCGACTTAAAATATTGTTGACTCACCTTGTGTCAGGGTGACGCCTTCAAGCTTTTCTGTATTTACAATACCAACATCAAGAACTGGTTGTGCGCCATAGACAACTTGGGAGACCGAAGCGTTACGCTTACTGGTGCCAATCTCGACCTCAATAGTAATGTCGGCATCATTCTCCAGCACCATTCTAGCATCCATAGATGTACCAGGATTTAACCTATCACGAGACAGCTTAGCGCTACGTACAACTGGTAACTCTTCGGTAGCAACAGGCTGTGCAACTATTCCCCCAGCTTCACTAACGATAGGTTGTGAGGGAAGCATACTAGACGCTTCCCTCTGTTGTGAGGTAGTAGTAAATGATAGGTGATCGGGTTTCTGGATCTGGTTTTGGCGTAAGTAGACAACGGCGGCCAATAGGATAACGGCAATTAGCAGACCTGCTATCCCAGTTGCCGGTTGTTGGATAAATTGCCACCAAGTGAGACCAAGCGGTTGTCGTTGGCTAGCGGCAATACGTTGGCGTAACTTAAGATCGAAGTCGGTAGGTACCTCCAAGCGAGGCTCTTTAGCGAGCAACTGACGTAATCCTGTTAGTTGATGATGGTAACTCTGACAGGCTGGACATTTTTCCAGATGAGCAGTTATTGGCACAGGATGTTGCGCCGCTAATTCGCTTGTGTCAATGATTTCACGCACAGCACGGCAACCCGCGAGCGTGACTGGTAACTCTGATCGGTGATTAAGCGTTTTCATGGCTATTAACTCAAATATACTTTTGTAACTTGTCACGCAATAAATTGCGTGCACGGTTAATACGTGATTTCACTGTACCTTCGGAAAGACCAGTAATTTCCGTGATGCGTTCATAACTCAAGCCTTCAACATCACGTAGCACCAGCGTGAGTCGGTATTTCTCAGGCAGCGACTGAATCGCTATGCTCACGGCTTTACGTCGTTCATTGTCAATCATTACTTCGTCCTGGAGTGGTTCTACAGCAGCAAGATCCATCTCCCGTTCCGGCTCATCATCACGGCCACCGCCAAAGGGTGAAAAGATCGAAATCCACTGGCGACGTTTACGCTGACGTAGCTCACTAATCGCCAGGTTCGAGGCAATACGATATATGTATGTTGAAAAACTATAGGTTGCCTGATACTTTGAGGCGCTCGTATAGATACGCAAGAAAGTCTCTTGGGTAAGATCGACAGCTCGATCATAGTCATTCAACATACGATAAATAAAGTTGACAATCTGGTTGCGATAACGATGCACAATCTCTTGAAATGCTTCTTCATCGCCCTGACCAATTGCAGCTACCAGCTCATGATCGCTGGCTGTCGCAGGCTCGCTTCCCAGTTTCAACTCTGCACTATAGCTCAGTGAGCTCATTGAGAATTTATAATCCTGATTAAAATGGTTCTACCAAACTAGCTACTATATCATCCTATGTATATCATCCTTGACTATCCCTGCTTTGACAAGTCACACGCGAGGCAGCCTGAAAAGTTCCAAAAGATATCTCTATACACTTTAGAAAACCGCTGAGATTGTCTGGAGGGTTGCACTACCGCCCCACTGATGTAGGGAACCCTTTGCTCCAAGCTAAACTTGCTCGCATAGCAGGAAATTGTTTATGCTTCATGAAGTTGTCTTGGGTCGGTTGACAAAAGTTAGCTGACCGATATAATTCGTAGTTTTTGGTATCAGCGAGGAATTATGTTTATCGATTTAACCCAACTTGAAAGAAAGCCCGAGTTGCAGGTGGATTATCAGTATCCAGTTGGCAATCCCGATCTGCAGGACGAGAGCTTAACGATCAAGTCCCCGGCACGAGTATTGATGCGACTATTACGACGCGGTCGTGAAATAGATGCCCGCGGCACAGTACTCGTTAAGGTATCAGTTTTGTGTGATCGTTGTCTGACGCCGGTAGTGGTCGAGATCGATAGTAGCTTCAACCTGATCTACCTGCCGCTTAATAATCTTTCTCATACCGATGAGATGGTGCTAGAGCGGCGTGAACTAGACTTCTGTTTCTACTCTAATGATCGTCTAGATCTAGATGAGTTGGTACGTGAGCAGATCCAGCTCTCCCTGCCTATGACAAATCTATGTCGAGCCGATTGCCAAGGTTTGTGTAATCAGTGTGGCCAGGATCTTAATGTAAGCCGCTGTCAGTGTGGTGGTGAGTATATAGATCCACGCTGGCAAGCATTGTTGGAGATGAAAAAGAAGTCAAATTAAGACTATTGACCATTGAGCCTGTTAAGGAGAATTGAATATGCCAAATCCTAAACGACGCCATTCCAAGTCGCGCCGTAACAAGCGTCGCGCGCACGATGCGATTACTGCGCCACTACTAATGGCTTGTCCACAATGTAAAGAGATGAAAGAGCCACATCGCGTCTGTCCTAAATGTGGCTATTATGCTGCTGCTCCTAGACAAGAGAAACGCAAGAATGAGCTACGCCAAGTAATCGAGGTTGAGGAAGTTTAACAGAGTTGGATGATCTTGCGATTCTATCGGCACTATGTTGGTAGTAGAGAAGTGGGACAAGACTATGGCAAGCGGCTATGCCGCCTCTCGTAGTTCTACTTCTTATCATCTCCGATTCTGCGTTTCCTCTCTATCTGTGCCGTGATAGTATGTATGGTTTTATGGGGGCAGTGCCCAGTAATCAAATGGCTGATCGCCATTTGTTAATTTGCCTCTACCAATCTAGGTTGAAAGTGTGAATTTTTCTCGGTGTCAGGTTTGCCGAGGTGAAAGTGAAGGCATATCGAAATGAGTAATTTGAGAGCAGCGATCGCGGGTACAGGACATTCTCTGCCAGAACGCGTTTTAACCAACCTGGAATTGGAAAAGATGGTTGATACCAGTGATGAATGGATCACAACACGCACTGGTATTAAACAACGTCATATTGCCCGCGCAGATGAATACACTTCGACATTTGCCACAGAAGCAGCACGTCAAGCGCTTGCCGTTGCTGGTGTGAAGCCAATGGATCTAGATATGATCATCTGTGCTACAGTCTGCCCAGATATGGCACTGCCCTCAACCGCCTGTTTGATCCAGTCGCAATTAGGCGCCAAGCGGGCTGCCGCATTTGATCTGGTTGCTGCTTGCTCTGGTTTTATCTATGGTCTCACGGTTGCCAATCAATTTATCCGTAATGGCGCAGCTAAGAATATTCTTGTTATCGGCGCGGAATTGCTCTCCCGTTATGTTGATTATACTGACCGCGCTACCTGTGTAATCTTTGGTGATGGCGCTGGCGCTGCGGTTATTGTGCCTCGTGAAGACGGTTCAGGAGTGTTGGCTACGCGTATTCAGAGTGATGGCGATTATCATGAATATCTTTATACTCCGGGTGGAGGAACACGTCACCCAGCTAGTTTAGAATCGCTTGAGCAGCGTTTACACTACATTAAGATGCGAGGCAATGAGCTGTTTAAGATCGCAGTGCGTAATATGTGCGAGATAGCTACTGAGGTACTGGATCAAGTGCGTATGACAGCTAGCGATATTGATCTGCTAATACCACACCAAGCCAATCAGCGTATTACTGACGCGGTGGGCGAGCGGCTCAATATCCCTGTTGAAAAGATCTATGCCAATGTTGCACGAGTTGGCAATACCTCTTCAGCCTCTATACCAATTGCACTTGATGAATGTGTACAGGCTGGGCGTCTACGTAGCGGCAATATTGTTCTGTTTGCCTCTTTTGGCGCGGGTGTTACTTGGGGTTCAGTATTAATTAAGTGGTAATAATGCGCGGCCGATTATGTTGCGGGTATCTGATACTGCTTTTATGTTGCTTGGCCTGTCAATCTAACGCGCCAACAGAGCGCGCGGCTGAGGAACTAGATGGCAAGCCAACCCCGTATGAAGGTAGTGAATCGCCGCAGATATTCATCTTATTAAAATCTGGCTCTTTGAAACTTGGCCGTATTATACCGTTGGCAGAAAAGGTTGAGGCAGCTGCTCCCTTTGGCCAGTTGATCAGTTTTAGTGTCAAGAATGAGACTGGCGAGCAGTTTGCGTTTCGTATTGATTGCGGCACAGTATTACGCGCTCGTGACAATCGCTTCCAGGATCTGATAGTAAGCCGCTCGACCGAAGGACTAGTTGCTCCTTATGCGCTCTGGACAGGAAAACTAGAGGTCTTTGCATTGCAGTTGCGCCGTTATTATCCATTACAGCCGACAGAGTATCAGTTGGGCCACCTTGCTAATGGAGAGTTACGCCGTTTTGTTGAATGTTTCTGCTTTAACCGTCCTGATGTTGCTGGTAGTCCGCCATTAGATCTTACTCCAGCGCAGTATGCTGTTTGGTGTATCGCTGATAAGGTCACACTCTCGCAAGTGATCAATTATGCGCGTGAGCGTGGCAAGCCAAATGCGGAAGAGCAGACAGTATTGGAACAGCAAGCGCGCGAACAGGGCAATTTCGCGCAAAAATTGCTTGAGGATTGCCGTAGTACGGCCAAATTCCTTGACTGAGCTCTTCAGTTGACATAAAAATCCTAATTCTTTTGGCGCCGTGGTGAAATCGAGAAAAGAACCTAAAGAGGCGACGGTAGGCAGTATCTTAGCAGGTTTCTTCGCCTTAATTGCGGCTGGTGCGCTCTTTTTAGGAGTAGGTGTGATCGGCTTAGCTAATTGGATACGTGGGCAACCATCAACAATTTCGCTCACACTAGCAATCTTTAGCTTAGTTGTCGGTCTAATATGTGATGGTTGGGCAGTAGTTCGATTTTTGCGGCAGCGCGACCGCCTAATGGCATTGCTTAACGAACCAGGAGACGGAAAATAGTTTGGTATGGATAAGGTAGCTTTTGTCTTTCCCGGTCAAGCCTCTCAATATCCAGGCATGGGACGGGATCTCTACGAGAAACACCCTGAGGCTCGTATGGTCTTTGAGGAGGCTGATGCTGCACTTGGCTTTGCTATCAGCAAGCTCTGCTTTGAAGGCTCTCAGTCTGACTTGGAATTGACGGCCAACACCCAGCCTGCTATCTTAGTAGTCTCCATTGCTGCCTACCGTGTTTTGCAAGCCCTGGGAATGCGGCCTGATTATGTTGCCGGTCACAGTTTAGGAGAGTATTCTGCGCTAGTAGCGGCCGGTGCGCTGGAGCTTGCTACTGCTGTACAGTTGGTGCGTAAGCGTGGGCAGTACATGCAAGAGGCGGTGCCTGTAGGGATGGGTGCGATGGCAGCTATTATTGGTGCTAATGCTGAGTTGGTGCAGGAGATTTGTGCACAAGTGGCAGAGGGTGAAGTCTGCATGCCTGCCAATATCAATACGCCTTCCCAACTTGTTGTGGCAGGGCATCGTAGTGCTGTCGAGCGCGCCATTAACGAGATCAAATCGCGACGTGCTGGCCGTGCCAAAATGCTGGCGGTAAGCGCCCCATTTCATTGTGTGCTGATGAAGCCAGCCGAAGAAGCACTTGCCTGCGATCTAGCTGAAGTCGAATTTCGTGATCTGGAGATACCGCTCGTTAGTAATGTAGATGCAGGTTTAATCTGCGCTGCCGCAGAAGCGCGCGCTAGCCTGATTCGTCAAGTCTGTTCGCCCGTACGTTGGAGCGATTCTATCAGAATCCTGATTGAGAATGGGGTGCGACGCTTTGTCGAAGTTGGGCCTAAGAATGTGTTAATAGGGTTAATAAAGAATATGGCAACCGACCTGACGCTATTAAATGTAGAAGATAGCGACTCTGCGCAGCGCGCCGTAAGTTTCCCTTAGTTATTAATGGCGCACTCTAGTGCGCCTGCACTTTTCAGCTCTTAGGAGGAGAAGTAATGGCAGACCCGACGATTGAAGAGAAAGTCAAGCAGATTATTGTCGAGGAGCTTGGCGTTGATGAAGCGGAAGTGACAGCTAATGCCCGTTTTATTGACGATCTCGGCGCTGATTCGCTTGATACAGTAGAGCTGGTAATGCGGTTCGAGGAGGATTTCAATATTGAGATTCCCGACGAAGATGCAGAAAAGATTACCAGCGTACGTGATGCGATTGCCTATATCGAAAGTCATACTAAATAGCTAGGCCCGCGCAATGTGAGGCTCGCTGGTAAACTAAGAGATGGCTGGGTTGCCGCAGGCGCCCGCCTAAACCACTTATTTCGTTCAATTTTGCAAGGAGGCATTTGTGAAGCGTCGAGTAGTTGTTACAGGGGTTGGCCTGGTCAGCGCGCTCGGCAATACTGCCGAGGAGACTTGGAGCGGTCTCCTCGCTGGCCGTAGTGGCGTAGGTCCAATTACGCATTTTGATGCCAGCCAATTCGCGGCTCGGTTCGCTGCAGAAGTAAAAAACTTCGATCCGGAGAAGTTCATCGTAAAAAAAGAGATTAAAAAGATGGACGTCTTCATACATTACGCGATTGCCGCGGCGCAAGAGGCAATGGATCATTGTGGTTTCAAAGTTACCCCTGAAAATGCTCCGCGTATAGGCACCTATATAGGCTCTGGCATTGGTGGGTTTAGTATTATTGAACGGGAGCATACCAAGTTATTGCAAGGTGGGCCGGGTAAGATTTCACCCTTCTTTATTCCTGCTACAATCGTCAACCTGGCGGCTGGAAATGTCTCGATCCGGTTTGGCGCAAAAGGACCCAACTCCGCTACTGCTACAGCCTGTTCTTCGGGTGCGCATGCGATTGGTGACTCCTTTAAGATCATACAACGTGGCGATGCCGATATGATGATCTGCGGAGGTGCAGAAGGTGCAATCACACCGATGAGCGTAGGTGGCTTTGCCGCAATGCGAGCCCTCTCAACACGAAATGAGCAGCCTGAAACCGCCAGCCGTCCCTTTGACAAAGACCGTGATGGTTTTGTCATTGGCGAGGGGTCCGGTATATTGATCTTGGAGGAGTATGAGCAAGCACGGCGGCGTGGTGCACGTATTCTTGCCGAGATAGCTGGTTATGGAATGTCCTCAGATGCTTTCCATATTACACAGCCTTGTGAGGATGGTGACGGCGCTGTACGAGTAATGCAGAGTGCAATTGCTGATGCTGGCGTTAATCCTGAGCAAGTCGATTATATTAATGCGCATGGTACATCCACCCCGTTCAATGATCGTATTGAGACACTGGCAATAAAGACAGTCTTTGGTGAGTATGCCAAACGTATCCCAGTCAGTTCGACCAAGTCTATGACTGGTCATCTGTTGGGTGCTGCTGGCGGGTTGGAAGCAGGGATTACAGTACTGGCAATCTACCATTCACAGATTCCCCCCACAATCAATTATCAAACCCCGGATCCCGATTGTGATTTAGACTATGTACCCAATAAGGCACGTCGCGCCGAGATCCGTTATGCACTCTCAAACTCTTTCGGGTTTGGAGGCACTAACGCAGCATTGTTGTTCAAACGTTTTGAGGAGTAGTGGCCGTGAAAATAATCGTATGCGTTAAGCAAGTCCCTAGCCGTGATGCGATTTTACGCATCAATGAAGATCAGACCTGGATTCAGGAACGTGATCTCGCTTATGAGGTGAACGAGCCAGATGCTTATGCCGTCGAAGAAGCCCTGCAATTAAAGGAGAAGCTTGGTGGCGAAGTAGTCATTGTCTCGCTTGGCCCCGAGCGTGTACAAATGACGATCAAAGAAGCACTCTCAAAAGGTGCTGATCGTGCTATTCATATTAGCGATCCTGCCTTAGAGAATTTGGATGCTCTTTCACAAGCTTGTGCGCTTGCTGAAGTGATCCGAAAAGAAGGCTTTGATCTACTCTTTACTGGTTTGCAGTCGGATGACTATGGCTTTGCTCAGACTGGGGTAATACTGGGCGAACTGTTGGGCGTACCAAGCGCAACCATTGCTATGGCGGTGGAAGTGCAAGAGGGTGGCAAGAGTGTACGCGTTAAACGCGAACTTGAGTCGGGTTGGTTCCAATGGGTAGAGTTACCACTACCTGCTTCTATCACTATCCAATCCGGTCTTAATCAACCACGCTATGCCACGCTCAAGGGCATTATGGCTTCGAAAAAGAAAGAGATTCGCAAAGTAACAGCCGCTGAACTAGGTCTAGCTCAGGAATTGGTCTCTACTCGGCAGAAGATTGAGCGAGTCTATTTCCCAGTCAAGAGTAAAAAGACAGAGATTATTGAGGGCTCGGCTAAAGAGGCGGCAGCCAAGCTAGTCGTTAAGCTCAGGGAAGCACGTGCGCTATAACTAGCAGACGGAAGGGAGCTGATCAATGAGTAACGGTATTCTAGTTTTTGCTGAACAACGCGAAGGAAAACTCAACCGTGTAACATACGAAGCAGTAGTGGCTGGACAACGCTTAGCCACAGGTTTGAATCAGCCGCTCTGGCTGGTCTTGCTAGGTAGTGGGATTGGTGCGCTCGCTGACGAACTGGCCACCAAGAAGGTTGATGCTATCTATACAGTCGATGATGCTAACTTGGCTCATTACACACCAGATGGGTTTTCTATTGCAATGCGCCAAGCGATTGAACAATTGCAGCCCCACCTTGTGGTATTGTCACACACTTATCTGGTACGTGACTTTGCTCCCAAGCTTGCCACTTCATTAGGCAAAGCCTTAGTGGCAGATTGTGTCAGCTATAAACTAGAAGGTGGAAAGTTGACATTAGTGCGCCAGATCTTCCAAGGGAAAATCAACGCTGATGTTAGTCTACATGATAGTGCGCCCTACTTTATCACTTTTCAAGCTGGCGCTTTTCGTGGTGATGATGCTGAAGCGGCTGCCGCTAAGCCGGCTATTAAGCCGCTTTCTGTACAACTTTCTGCCACTCAGATTCGCTCAAAACCACTTGAGCTGTTTCGTGAGGCTAAACAGGCAGTCGATCTTACCCAGTCCAAGACTATTGTTGCAGTAGGGCGTGGTATCAAGAGTCAAGAGAATATTGTTGTAGTAGAGAAATTGGCCAATGTGTTGGGTGCCGATGTCGCGGCTTCCCGTCCTATCTGTGATAATGGCTGGTTACCAATGGATCGCCAGATTGGTAGCTCAGGCCAGACTGTAACACCTAAGCTCTATGTTGCGGTGGGTATTTCGGGCGCTATTCAACACGTTGTTGGTATGAAGAACAGCGGCACAATTGTAGCAATAAACAAAGATGCTAATGCACCTATCTTTGATATTGCTGATTTTGGTGTTGTTGGGGATCTGTTCGAAATTGTACCTGCCCTTGTCGATGAATTGGAGAAAGCAAAGTCAGAAGGCTAAGCGATTTCACTACTGCTTGCCAGGCTACTATATTGAGCAAGACTGGCAAGCAGTAAGCAATAATCTTTAGTAACCCTCCCTCACTACCCTGTTGTTACCTTCTTTTCTGTTTACTATCAGTATCAGAGAGTTTTTCCAAGATATAGAATTTTCCTGTCTGAGATTCAGAATATAAATCTTGCGGCTTTATCCCCACAAGATAACCCTTGAGATTTCAATTACCTAGCAGATTCCCCCAAGATCAATTTTATGGCATTGAAAATGCTTAGCATGCTACCTAACATGTTCAAGAGAGAACAGTATAATGGAAGTTCAAGAAGCGATTAACGCTTCAAGTTTGTATAGCAGAATTAACAGGTATATCCAGACGATCCTGTCGCTGCTGGTAATAGTATTGGTCTGCAATGTAACTGCACTGGCGATTGATCCCAAGAAAGTTCATATTGTAGGCGAGTACACTCATGACTTGTGGCGATTTGAAGATGGTCTGCCACAAAACTCCATTCTTGCTATCACACAGACCCAGGATGGATATATCTGGCTTGCTACTTTTGATGGACTGGTCCGCTTTGATGGTGTGCGTTTTACTACATTTGACACTGGCAATGCCAAAGAACTAAGAAACAGTCGTGTAGTACAACTGGTTGCCGATCGAACTGGAGGGTTATGGATACTGACTGAAGGTGAGTATGGAGTGACCAGATTCAAGGATGGCAAGTTTACTAACTACAGTAGTGAACAAGGATTGCCTAATGATCATGTCACACAGGTCTGTGAAGATAAAGAAGGCAGTATCTGGATTAAGACCGATAATGGACTGGCTAGATTCAAAGATGAGAAGATTACTGCTTATACAGTAAAGAATGGTTTGCCTACCAACTCTATTATCAACATACGATCAGATATAAATGGAAATGTCTGGATATCTACTAAAGCCGGACTGGTCCAATTCAAAGATGAGCGATTTATCACTTACACAAGCAGAGATGGTCTGCCGACCGAATCGATAAGTTGGATTTCTATAGATAGGCAGGGAAATATCTGGATAGCCGCAAGCATTGGAATGATCCGATTTAAGGATGGACAGTTCACTCTCTTTTCTATCAAAGATCCATTGCCAGTCGAGACCATACGCGATACCTATGTAGACATAGATGGTAATGTCTGGCTCTATACAACCAATCTATTGATCAGGTTTAAAGATGGTCAATGGACAAATTTCCCTACTAGGGAAGTAAGAGTAGAAGGAACCGGGAATTTTTTTTCTGAGGATAAATTGGGAGGTCTTTGGATTTCTACAGATGAGGGAGCAAAACGATGGAAAGATGGAAAATTCACAGACTTCACAGACCAGCAAGGAATATCTACCAGTAATATACTCTCAGTTTATGCAGATCGTGAGGGAAGTATATGGTTAGGCACCTCTGGTTATGGCCTAGAGCGACTAAAACCTGCAGCAGTTTCTGTCTATAGCGTACAAGATGGACTTGCACACTATTCGATCTTCTGCATATATGAGGATCGCGATGGAGATCTATGGATTGGAACTGCTAGCGGTGGGTTAAACCGATTTAGAGATGGAAAGTTCACCACTTACACAAGACGAGATGGACTACTAACTGAATCCGTATGGTCAATTACTCAAGATCGAGAAGGCAATCTATGGTTTGGTGGGGTAGGAGGCTTAGCAAAGTTTAAGAATGGAAAATTTATTTCCTATACTGGCAAAGATATCCCCTGGACAAAAATTATCATCTCCATTCACGAAGATAGAAATGGCAGGCTATGGATTGGTACACGTGGAGATGGACTCTTTAGATGGGAAAAAGATGGTACCTTCACCTCTTACACCAAGCAGCAAGGACTGACCAGTAACATTATTAGAACTATACATGAAGATCGTAATGGTGAACTCTGGCTTGCTACTGATGAGGGCATCACACGAATGAAGGATGGTGTAGTTGTTGCTACCTACACTACCAAAGATGGTCTATCAGATAATTTTGTTAGACCGATTTATCAAGACCGCGATGGTACACTCTGGTTTGGTACTTATGGTAATGGCTTGAATAGATTTAAGAATGGCAAGTTCACCAACTACACTACCAAGGATGGTCTGTTTGATCACACTACTTCACAAATCCTGGAGGATGATAGAGGGATATTCTGGATGACCTCTAATAAAGGTATATACTCTGTCAGCAAGAAGGAGTTGAATGATTTTGCTGATGGTAAGATTACCTCGATTAATTGTGACCAATATGGCACTGACGATGGTATGCAGAACAGTGAATGCAATGGAGGCTCTCAACCAGCCGGATATAAGAGTAGAGATGGCAGGCTATGGTTTCCCACAATGGGCGGGGTAGTGATGATTGACCCCAGCAAGAGAAAGATAAATGAGCTGATTCCACCAGTAGTAATAGAGAAGATCGTAATTGGCAAAGAGAGTATAGAGCCAACACAGTCAGCGATACTGCCACCAGGCAAGAGCGAGCTAGAGTTCTATTACACAGGATTAAGTTTCTTTTCACCGAAGCGAGTAAGATTCAAGTATAAGCTGGAAGGATTTGATAAAGATTGGGTAGAAGCAGGGACAAGGAGAGTAGCATATTATACAAACCTGCCGCCAGGAAGATATCGATTCAGAGTAATAGCCTGCAACAATGATGGAGTATGGAATGAGACAGGAGCAGCATGGAATTTCTACCTCAAGCCATACTTCTATCAGACATATTGGTTCTATGGGTTATGTGTTATTGCAGTAGCGATGCTGGGATTCGGCGGATATAGAGTTAGAGTCAAGCAATTGAAAGCAAGGGAGCGTGCGCTAACACTAAAAGTAGCCGAACGTACTGCTCAATTACAGGAGGCTAAAGAGATTGCAGAAGAGCAGAGTGCTAAGCTAGCAAAAACCAACATAGAATTACAAGAAGCTAAAGAGATAGCAGAACAGGCAAAAGAGGTTGCTGAAGAACATAGAGAGATCGCAGAACAGGCAACACGTGCTAAGAGCCAGTTTCTTGCTAATATGAGTCACGAGATCAGAACACCAATGAATGCAGTAGTAGGAATGACCAGCCTGTTGTTGGATACTACTCTCTCTACGGAACAACACGACTATGTTGAGACCATTAGAACAAGTGGAGATTCATTATTAACTATCATCAATGACATACTAGATTTCTCTAAGATAGAGTCTGGCAAGATGGATCTTGAACAACAACCATTTAGTCTAAGAAATTGTATAGAAGAAGCATTAGACCTGGTAGCGACAAGAGCCTTTGATAAAGGATTGGACTTAGCCTACATACTAGCTCCAGAGGCTCCTCACACCATTGTTGGAGATATCACTCGCTTACGACAGATACTGGTGAACCTGCTCAATAATGCGATCAAATTTACACAGCAAGGAGAGGTAGTAGCTTCGGTCAGCTTCAATCAGATAGCAGAGAGTAAGTATGAGATAGAGTTTGCCATAAAGGATACAGGAATAGGAATACCCAAGGATAGGATTAACAGGTTATTCCAATCCTTCAGTCAAGTGGATGCATCAACAACCAGACAGTTTGGTGGTACAGGGTTAGGACTGGCGATAAGCAAGAAGTTGTCTGAAATGATGGGTGGAGGGATGTGGGTAGAGAGTGAGGAAGGGGTAGGATCAACATTCTTCTTCACGATTGTAGCTGAGTCTGTTGCTGGACAGTTACCAACATACAGTGGAATACAAGCTAGCTTAGTTGGCAAGCGTGTGCTGCTAGTAGATGACAATGCCACCAATAGAAAGATCCTCTTACTTCAGACACAATCCTGGGGAATGGTCGCCGAGGCAGTAAGCTCAGGAGTAGAAGCAATCAATAAGCTGAACAATGGCAGCAACTACGATCTGGCAATATTAGACTATCATATGCCAGCGATGGATGGGGTGATGTTAGCTGCTGAGATCAGAAAGCTAACCCAGGCAAGTAGACTGCCACTACTACTGTTCTCATCAGGAGCAGCAAGCAAACGAGAGTTGATGGAGAAGGATCAAGCCGCCAACTTCTCAGCATACCTGACTAAGCCAATAAAGCCATCGCAGTTGTATAATGCTCTGTGTGAAGTGATAAAAGGAGAGTCGATTAGAGTAAAGACAACCTCAACACAACAGTTTGATAAACAGATGGCAGCAAGACATCCATTAAGGATACTGCTGGCAGAAGATAATCTCGTCAATCAGAAAGTAGCGCTGAGGATGCTAGAGAAGATGGGATACCGAGCTGATGTTGCAGCCAATGGTATGGAGGTGTTAGCAGCATTAGAGAGACAACATTATGATGTGATATTGATGGATGTACATATGCCAGAAATGGATGGACTGGAAGCAGCCAGACAGATCAATGAGAGATGGAGCAAGACAGCAAGGCCGAGGATAGTAGCAATGACAGCTAACGCAATGCAAGGAGACAGAGAAGAGTGTCTGGCTGCTGGAATGGATGATTATGTTAGTAAGCCGATACAGATAGATGAACTGAAAGCGGCATTAGAACGCTCTAAGATTAAATCAGAAAATATTGTTGTATAAGCAATAGGTGACAATCCCTAATACCTCCCATTACTTTGTCGTTATCTTCTTTTTGTTTATTGTCAGCAACAGAGAGTTTTTCCAAGATATAGAATTTTCCTGTCTGAGATTCAGAATATAAATCTTGCGACTTTATCCTCACAAGATAAACATTGAGATTTCAATTACCTAGCAGACTCTTTCAAGATCAATTTTATGGCATTGAAAATGCTTAGCATGCTGCCTAACATGTTCAAGAGAGAACAGGGTAATGCAAAATCAAGAAGTCGTTAATGCTTCAAGGTTCTACAACAGAATTAGTAGATATATCCAGACAATACTGTTGCTGCTGGTAATAGTATTGGTCTGCAATGTAACTGCACTGGCGATTGATCCCAAGAAAGTTCATATTGTAGGCGAGTACACTCATGACTTATGGCGATTTGAAGATGGTCTGCCACAAAACTCCATTATTGCTATCACACAGACTCAGGATGGATATATCTGGCTTGCTACTTTTGATGGACTGGTCCGCTTTGATGGTGTGCGTTTTACTACATTTGACACTGGCAATGCCAAAGAACTAAGAAACAATCGTATAGTGCAACTGATTCCCGATCGAACTGGAGGTCTATGGATACTGACTGAAGGTGAGTATGGAGTGACCAGATTCAAGGATGGCAAGTTTACTAACTACAGTAGTGAACAAGGATTGCCTAATGACCATGTTTCACAAGTCTGTGAAGATAAAGAAGGCAGTATCTGGATTAAGACCGATAATGGACTGGCTAGATTCAAAGATGAGAAGATTACTGCTTATACAGTAAAGAATGGTTTGCCTACCAACTCTATTATCAACATAC
>JBFLVQ010000085.1:0-20536 GCA_040758525.1 Acidobacteriota bacterium | reverse complement strand
AATCCATCTGATTATGTAAGATTCTTAAAACGCCCTATGCCGGTACCAGGGAAAAATAGAGCTTCTCAGAATGCGGAAAAACAGGAATCTGAGGATATGGTTAAACCTTCGTCTGACAACTCAACTGATAAAAGCTGATCAATTCAGGAAACTTTCTTCTTGCTGCTGGAGTTTGCTAACTATTCTCAACAAGCTAAAATCAACTGAAACTGCACTCTTTAATAATCTTGAGTTGTTCGCGACAATCTTTTCTTGTTACTGCAACGGTTAAGAGATTATTGATTGTTTGGAATTTCTCCATTGCCTTATTGTATAGATCAACTGCTATCTCCATCTCCTTTTTCGCCGATTTACAGTCTTTTTTTGCCAATAGGCATTCGGCCAAGCCTTTATGTAAATGGCTTAAAAAACAGATTTGGTGAAATTCAATTTCACCGACAATCTTTAATGCCTGATCATATAGCTCGATCGCATCATCATAGTTACCTGATAGAGCCATTATACGTGCAGCATATCCCAAACAAGTAAATCGGGTACGTCTATGTGCATCCAAATCTCTAATCTTGTTTATTTGACTAAAAATTTTTGTAATACACGTTTTAGCTTTATCAAAAAAACCTTCTTCGGCATACATTACACCCAAATAAGATAGACCATACGCTGAGAGTGCTAAGCTATTTTTTTGATCAGCTATGTCAAGGCCTTTATTCATACAAAAATAGGCTAATTCTCTAAACCCTAGTGTAAATGCCGAAATTCCTATATTATGTAGTAAACTTACGCCTAACATATTCCATGTTGTACTATATATTAATGCTTCATAACTACATTTGATTGTGTTGACATTATCATTATGAACCCAGTATGAATTTGAGAGCCTAATTAATGACCGCATGTAAAAAAACGGGACTTCTAGTGGTTTTAAAATATCCAATGACGATTTCAATGATTGTATAGAGCTAGTAAAATCCGCTAGTGTAGCAAAATGCATGCATTCTATATCTTTAAATAGACCATAGAACAGCAGATACTTTTTTCTTGGAGCTAATGCTAAATTCTTTTTTAAAAGAACAGCTCTCTCTACCTTATACAACAATGATTTATCTAAATAGTATGTGATGTAATAATCACAACGAAAGGTTTCTAGTTCGGCTTCTGCTTCAAGGAATATATGTTTTGCAGCTTTTGCCTTTACTAGGAATTCACCATAATTATCAGAGCTTCTATTAATCTCAACTTCTCTAACCAGCCCACGTGCCATTTGTATCTTTGCAATTTTTGACTGAGGAAGGTTTTGATAAAAAGCTATCAGATCAATACCAAATCGCTCTTCCGTCTTATTTAACATTTCCTCGGCAATTCGTTGAGCCTCTGCAATTGCCTGTTCCGCCATTTCAGCTCTTCCTAACTGTCGCGCAGTTAGATATTCATCTATCGACTCTTGCAGAAGGTCATACCGTGTTTTCGTTTTTTTCTGAGAACATGTTTTTATTCTAGCCCTAAGCTCATCTAGGCGTTTCTGTACATTCACTTTGTCGATGCAGGCAATACCCAAAGTTAGAACTCTAACATATGATTCCTCAGCTTCAGGTAACAGTCCAACCCCCTCCAGCCATTCTGCCCAATCAAATAGCGAGCATGGATCGTTAGGGTTAGTTTTAAGTGCAATAAGTGCAGATTCGGCACGAGTAAATACAGACTTCAACGTCTGATCCCATTCGCCGTTACTGGCATATTTAAGTACACCACAGGTGTCAAAATCATCATGACAGATTAGGGTAGAGTGGTCATTATCACAAGTTGAACCTGACCTTGCATGGGATGGTAAATATTTACTATATTGATCATTTTGTAATCGTACCCATAGTTCACGTCCACCAACTGTTACACCAATAATACCAGCAGCTAAACCAACAGCAAATTTACGCCGCGACATATGACGAGATGTAGAATTAACTGCAGGAATAGTCTCAACTACAGGTACATTGTTATTAATAGCCTCTTTATGATTAGCCTCCTGGTGCTGTACAAGTATGGGTTGCTCATTAAGATTTGATAAAATCTTTTTTGCTTCTTGCCATTCACTACTTGTAAGGACTTCACTATCAATTGGATCAACGTTGGTGTAGGTATCTAGCCGCCTCTCATTGATCACTTGTAATGTGACGTTTGTAGCGAAAAATCGAATCATTGCTGCCAATGGATACATCAATGTAGAGAATTCGCGTAACGCTTTGTAGTCATCTTTCGCAATCGTAGCAAAAAACCTCATCAATATTTCAGTTAAGATAGTCTTTGAGGCATTTTCCACTCCCTTACTAGCAAGTGCCCGTCTAATTGTGATAAGAGCTGCATACTCGTAAAATTCAATAAATGACTCCCACGATCTCTTTCGCTTCTCTGTTGTCGAACTTAAAAGCTTTACTAAATGTTCTTCAATCTGCCCATCATCGTCATCCTCTTCACAAGTCTCTGCTATGACAAAACTCAAACTTCCAGACAAAATTCTGTAGTCGTCTGCTGATAATCCAGTATCTTTGTCACTTCTATTTTGATCAACACTACCTAAACGCTCCCAACAATCCTCACAACCAGAAGATAGGTGTTCATCGATGGCTAAGACATCTTCTTCAGGCAATGTCTTGTTCAGATAATTTTCTAACTGCTCGTCATTATAGAGCCTGCAAAGATTTTTCTTTTCATCCTGGCTCATGTTAACCACCTTAAAACAGCTATAATCGATATTAACAACCGAGATGGCAGCTACTAAAACCAAGTATTTTACCGCACTTGCGATACCCTAGACGATTATAAATGGCTAACAACTACCAACACTTTTTATGTTTAGGATCGCAATTTTAGTTGATTGATTTTTACCCAGCTTTTAATCGTGCGGGTTTTGGAATAGGCTGCTATTATTTTTCATTATCGTTAAGATCTACTGCCATGTTTGATAAAAATAGCATCTGTGTTTATTTGCAATACAAATTATTAATTTTCCGCTATCTTATGACTAGAACAGATTTCTACTATTGGTAAGAGCATGGCTGTTATGTCCAATCCTTGGCAATGGGATTTCTTTATTGCTCGCTCTGGCACTGACACGAGTGTTGCTGAGCAACTCTATAAACTGCTCGCGCCTCATTGTCGAGTATTTCTGGATAAATACTGCCTGAAATTAGGCGATAATTGGGATATTGAATCTACACCTGATATAGAACATTACTTTTGCGCTGCTCGATAAAAGAGTGCAATGGTGAGCGATGTCGCTGCTGCAAGCGCTGCTAGCGTCCGAACATGATTCCATGCCGTCCATTTGGCAAGATAGTTTACCCATAAGTTTGCACCATCAATACTATCCGGCTTGACAGTTGCCAGTGCATCATTCAGCGGTACATTAAACACCATCGTCACCAGAATTGTGCCAATTAGATAGAGCAGGCTGCCTAGCAGTAGGTAGGCGGCACCAGGTTGATGCCATTTTAACAGTGAAGAGATAGCCAGAAAGATACAAGTAATAGCCGTTCCCAAGAATACCGTCATAAACAACGGATTGATCACTGTGATGTTGATAGATTGCATGGCAGCAATGCCCTGTGTCGGTTGGATTCTGGCAAGGGCGCTCATCACGAAAGATGAGAAGGCAAAGAAAATTCCCGCCACCAGCCCACAGCCCAATGCCGAAATAAGATTCAATGGGAAAACTAAATAGTCAACAATGGTCATAAAGTCTCTTGTGGATTACTGCCCAACATGAATATTACTGCTGGCTGCAGTAAATATTCACACAATATAAAAGAAACCTGTTAGCAGCACTAAACTTTCTTATGCCAAGGATCACATCGCCTATCGCGATCTATCCTGACTAAATACAAAACTTGATATTAGCGTAGCTAACTTTCCTTTTACAATCGCTTGTCGTGCCACCTAGCTAACCTGCTAATGCTTAGCTCTGGGATAATCTACCAATAGCACACTTTGGAGCTCCTAAGCCTCTTTTGCAATTACTAAAGAGATTAGCTTGCTTTATAGCCGGTAAAGAAGATCTCTCGACGAGCTTTTTATATATCGTTCAAAGATTTCTCTGTCCCATTGTAATCAAAGTTTTAAAATAGCCTCATTTACCGCAAACTGTGCTAACGACTTAGTCCATCTTGTGGATATGAACTGACAACTGTCAATGGGAAAGGATCATTTCCCTCCGAAGTACACAACATTAGGCGCATCGCTTCGAGCAGCAGCAATATCTAGATAACCGTCTCCGTTCAGATCTCCCAGAGCAAGTCCGTATACTGCCCCCTGCCCATCCCCAAAGCGTATGTGCTCGAAGCTGCGTCCAGTACCATCGTTCAAGAAAACAGATCCGGGCGCGGTTACATATCCAATGACGATATCTGGTTTCCCATCACGGTTCAAGTCACCAACTGTAATGGCATACGGCACAAGATCTTTCTCGCCTAACTGCAATCCATTGCCGAATCCACCCTGACCATCGTTTAGGTAGAGAAAGGTGCCCTGTCTTTCATCACCGACAACAAGATCCATCCAGCCATCACCATTCAGATCGCCTGCAGCCGCCGTGCGAGCCGCAGATGTGGCGAGACCGAATGACTTGGTTTTGGTAAACCTCGCTTTGCCATCATTGAAGTAAATGGCGCTTTGCCCACCATCACGATGTGGTACCGCCAAATCAATGAAGCCATCCCGATTGAAATCGGCAGGCACAATGGTGGTGGCTGACTCTGCTGGTATGGCAAGGCAGTCACGACTATTGAAATTCCCTCGGCCATCATTCAAGCAAACGTAACTTGGGCCTGGTCGGTTTGCGGCAATGGCATCTGGTCTTCCATCTCCGTTTAGATCTGCTACTGCAGCATTTCTTGTGATCCACTTGGGATCACCCCAAGTCCCTGTAACACGGAAATTCGCTTTGCCATCATTGAGATAAACCAACTTATTGTCGGGCTTATCATTACTGACCAGGACATCAAGATCACCATCACCATCCAGATCGGCAAGAATAGCTGAGTACGTTCTATCTGGTGTATCACCGAGATTTCGCGCCACAGTAAATTCGCCCTTGCCATTGTTTAGAAGGATACGATCATGTAGCGGCCAATGACGACCCTTCGCCAGGATAATATCGAGATCACCATCACCATCTAGATCCCCTAGGCTGGTATTGGCCGAAGTTTCTGAGGTTTGTTCAAGCTTGATTGAATGCACGAACTGCTGTGTAGTTACAGGAGTTGGAGACTTAACCTGACTGCCCACAACAACACAAAGGATCAGAACGTAAACAATTTTTAGCATCAATTTTCCCTCTTTCTATGCCTAACACTTGCGACGACAGATCGCTCGCCTGCTCATAGAGGTCAGAACTATGTTCTTTCCGAATAACAGCCGTTCGTGCAAATATACATGGACGCCTGTTATCACAATGGCTGAGAGTACTGCCGTTATGCAGATCGCCAGAATAAGATTTTTCTTCTTGTCGTATGATACGAAGGTTTGGTCATCACAGTTCGGTAACTAATCGGAGTATCACCACTTCTGGTTCATAGATTGCCAAATGGGTTGTTATTGGTGGTAAATATATTGTCTGTCTTTTTCATTTTTACTCTCTTTACTATCGATTTATGTTTAACGACCATTATATTATTCAATACTGACTTCTCATTTACCGATTAGCAGCTAACTTCACCTGTCTTTGCTCACTTGGCGGCAAAAACCTCGACCATTTCAATCTCAGCTTCAGGCGCAACAAGAAGTATATTTTCATGGATTGAATCGAGTTGCTGTTGAACCATTGTTTTTAGTACTCCTGAGGGTGCATACGCCACGTATAGTGCACGGCAGGTGTTGGGAGAGATCGACGTACGTACATCTTGACCATAGAGTATTGTACAGACAATTCCTTTACTATCCGACATCATCATATCATTTGACTTTAACGACTGTACCAAACCGTTGATCTGCCTAAATAGTTCGCCGCCTTGTGTGGCATCAATGGTTACTGGTGACTCAAGCAAATCTGCGTCATGTCCAGCGGTCAGAATGAGAGTTTCCAACTCAGCAGCAAAATTGGCATCAACAAGCGGGCTTACACTCGGCAGTGGCTTACCTTGTTGCACCACTGATTCCAGTTGCAACTGTACATGATACGTTTTACCGAATTTTTTGTAGTAGCTTCGATAGGCCTGCAAGACCTCCAATTTCATCAGGTCGGCTCGAGAAAATCCCGCAAACTGCTGTCGAAGTCGTGTCTCAATCTCTCTTTTTCGCTGATCAAGCGGGGTTATACGTCGAGAGTTATCGACATTCCCAATAAGCAAAACACCAATGTGACTCCCAGGAAAGGTAGTATGCCAACGGTCAGTAACTTCAATCTGAAACATCTTACGACTCCTTCTTACACTTCGACTCCATTAAGAGGAAGCGATCTAGTAGTAGGACGCGTAATAGATGTTTGAAGTGTACTATGTTGTGGCTAAACCGTCTTGTATGCTATTGCGGTATTGTCCAGGTGTAAAACCCCACAGCCTTTTGAACCATCGCGTGAGATGGCTTTGGTCATTAAATCCAGTTGCAATAGCAACATCAGCGATAGGTTGTCCGGATGCAAGCAGGTCTTTTGCGTGCTTTACGCGCACTTGACGTAAGTACGCATGTGGTGGGATTCCTACTGTTTCACGAAAGACGCGATTGAGATAATAGCGATTGAGATGGGTAAGACGGGACAAACTGTCAAGCGAAATATCTTCGGCGTAATGGTTCTCAATATAGTGTTTTAGTTGTTTAACTGCATAAGGTTCTTGTCCCAGGCGACGCAGTGGTGGAGGATCTTCGGCATATCGGTGTATCAACTGCGCCAGTACTTCCAATAAGACCGTCTCTTGCTCAAGCAGTGGCGTATGTATTGTTTCTAATTGGTGATGTAACTGACGAAGTTGCCGCGCCAAAAAGAGATCAGCAATAACACCAGCCTGGAAAAACGGAATATTACGTGGTCGCTCTGCAACCTCGGAGGCAATATGCTGGAGCATTGTAACGTCAAAATAGAACATCCGATAGCTCCAGCCTTGGGCCATTGCTGGCTGTCCAGTATGCACTTCACCCGGAATGCACAAGTTAATGTTGCCTGGTAAGGCAACAATATTCTCACCACGATAGAAGTAGCCTAATGCCCCTTGCTCTATGACACCTATTGCATATCGCTCATGCGTATGCCTAGGGAAGGAATGAGTAAGATAGCTGCCACGCAGCAACTCCAGGTTGCAGAGCTTTGGAATACGCCATACTTTACTTTTTTCAGAAAGGGTCGTACCTTGCATGTATGCCTTTATATCTGTGCCATTGCTGCGATAAATTAATTATAGTTGATACAGTAAACTAAGATATACAGCCGAACTTTAATTTAAGCTTACTAATTCACATAATATTTTATCAGGAATTCTCGGTTTGAACGTATCTAAAGGACTTAACGGCTTGCTTGTACCCATAACCCCTTTGTTTTCGTCTAAACCGAGAATTCCTGATATTTTATCTACATTAGTACAGGTAATCGATTTAGTATGCCATAAAAGGTGTAGAAAATAGTTCTATTAGTACCAATAATCCTCTAGAAGATCGTGTATCTGTTCGAAGCAGTTGTTATACATTGCTTTTCGATTTTCCGTTCATCTCTGCTGTATAGTCTCTAATCCACAAACTCTCTCCCCAACTATCAAAGACTTCGCTGTAGCCATCTGCCCGCAGCACTCTTTCGACTTCTTCAAAAATATCTTGTTGCGTTGTGTAAGAACCGTTTGTAAGAATAGTTTGTATCATCTCCAATAATTGATTAGCTGTCCATAAAAATTTATACAGGGGAAATTCTCTCAACTCCCATTCCAAATACTTGTAATAAGGGCGAAGTCTTCTATCGTGAATAGCAAAGATAACATCAAGTAGTGGCTTTATAGAGTCTGCCGCTTCAAAATGGTGGCCAATTGTGTTGCCATCACGAAAACACTTAATTGAGCGATAAACTTGATTAATGTAATGGTCTAGCTCATCTCGCACGAACTTTGTCACTATATCAGTAGGGACTTTTCCTTTTTCATCAATAATTGCTTGTATTTTTCCATCAGTCTTATCAACTTGAGCACGAAGATGTGCCCAGTTGTATCTATCCCAAACCAATTCACTATTCCAAGCGGCGTGTTCTGCAAACCCTTGAAGGGTATAAACTGAGACATCGACAAAAGATGCAAGTTCACGCATTTGTGCGACATACATTTCACAAGTCTCATTTGTGACAATCATCGCGCAGTCATAGTCAGAATGATCGGTTGGAAAGCCTTTGCCGCGTGAGCCACACAGCACAAATCCGAGCACGTTTGTATCCATCTCTGCCAAACGTATGATCTCCTGATAAGTTTTGAGCGCTTGTTGAGACATCTGTTTACCAAAGGAAGGTATATAACCCAAGGAATTCAACTGGATATCTACCGCTATCGCATAAAGAGTACGCTTCGTGTGGCTTCCTGGCAATGCATATTAGCCTACAGCAGGACATTACTACAATTGAGAAATTTTACTCAGCTAGATGTGATTTTACTCAAATAATGGTTTGTCTATATTAAAAATCCAATAAATAAGTCTAGTTGCTAAAGGCACATTACTTGCTAACTCTGTTTTTACACAGGCCGGTTTGCTTGAGGTATAAACTCAAGCATTGTTGTATAGGTAAAGTTAAAGAAAATTAAGAGCTATGAGAAGAGAGAACACAACAACAAGAATATCACCCAATATCAAAATCAGCTCAATGGCTCTAGGGACAATTATAATGTTCCTTTTAACTTCACAGTTCTCTATCTTCACAAGTTGCTTATCAAAACCTCACCATGGTTTGCAGCAAGCAATTCAATATCACGTCGCTTCACTAGTTAATTGCCCAATGAATTGCCAAGCATTGAATATTGCTTGTTGCTGCTCGCATAACCGGTATAATCGAGTGCCAGCTACTGCCAATAAAAACAGTATTAAACACAGTAATACTACACAATGCATTGAGTTATGCTGTCATTCTTCTCAGCCTGCAGAACCTCCAGTTACTTTTACCATGAGCCAAGGACCAATTCAACTTGACGCATTTATATTGTTATTGACTGGGTTTGACACCACCAAGAGAGTCTATATTCCAGCACCCAATACCCTTGAACCACATTTTCTGTGTATTTATCTGATGATATCTTGCTTCTTAATCTAACCTTGCCCTGATTGGCTGTAGACATCCAGGTCGCTAAATTCACCTCTTTTAATAAAGAGTTAGCAGTATTGAGAGCGACGACCTGATATCTCTGCTTAAAAAGAATAATCAATATTGGGAGTTATTATGTTTAGCGATAATAGTGGGGCTAAGAGAGCTTTAAAGCAGTGGAAATCGATCCAGGTAATAATAGTCTGGTTGTTTATCACAGGTTTGTTAGGCAATCTAACTACAGTTTTTGCTCAACAGGCTAATAAAATTGCTAACACTACGAGCAGTTTTGATAAAACCTCATCACTTGCCATTAGTGCTAATGTTACTACTTTACCGAGAGTATCACTAACTACTCTTATTGAACAGACTCTGGAAAATAATCCAGAAATAAAATCCCTGCAGCGCAATTACGACATGATGCGTGCGCGCATACCACAAGCGAAAGCAATGCCTGAACCGATGTTAGAGGTAGGCTATATGGGCAATATAATTCCATTGCCTCCTCTGGATATTCAAAAAGGCGATCCATCCAGTGCGCGTATGATCAGTTTTACACAAGAGATTCCTTTTCCAGGAGAACGTAGTTTAAGAGGCAAGATGGCTTTAATGGAAGCTGACTCGAACTGGTGGTTATACGAACAGACACGGTTTAATATCATTGCCGAACTTAAACAGGCCTATTTCGAATATTGGTATCTCACCAAAGCGATCGACACATTAGCAAAAAACAAAGAATTATTGGAGAAGTTTGCCAAGATAACAGAGTCAAGTTATTCGGTGGGTAGAGGCACTCAACAAGACCTACTTAAGGCTCAGGTTGAGATCTCTAGGCTTATTGAACAACAGGCTTTGCTAACACAGCGTCAAGAGACTATAGTGGCGCAAATAAACAGTCTACGTTATCAAGAGATAAACACTCTACTAGGCACACCGGAAGAATTGCGGCCTTTTGAATTCGATCACACTCTGGCGGGACTAAATGAGATTGCTTTAAGCGAATCGCCTTCTCTTAAGTTGCAACGCCGCCGTATTGATCGTGAGCAGTATGCCATCCAACTAGCGAAAAAAGAGTTCTATCCTGATATGTCATTTGGCTTCAGCTATCAGAATCGACCAGGAATGCCGGAGATGTATGGAATAACATTCGGGTTGAAACTGCCACTCTATTTCTGGCAGAAGCAACGACCAGCACTCACAGAAGCAGTTGCCAGTGCTAGTATGGAGAAGCAACGACTCGATAATACCATCGCTGTATTGCAGTACAGAATCAAAGATCGTTATCTTGCCCTTACTACTGCACAACAACTGATCAATCTTTATCGCTCTGTAATCATACCGCAGGCAACTGCCGCACTCGAATCCGCAATCGTCGGCTATGAAACCGGCAAAGTCGATTTCCTTACTCTACTCAACAATCAACTGACACTGCTTAACTACCAGCTCAGTTATTACGAACAGCTAAGCAATGCCGAGAAAGCCGTCGCCTCACTTGAACCGCTGGTCGGTACCACACTGAGGCATTGAATAATTTATAGGGGGAGTTTATGTTAGCAGGAAAAAAAGTTGTAGATATCGCACCAGCAGAAGAGGGCGAAGTAGCAGAGATAGTTGAGGCTTCTCAAACTGCGCCTGAATCTTCGTCTGAGTCTTCTCTAGTATCACCAATAGATGATAAAAAGCGGCGATGGCAGGGTTTTATTGGCATTATGATCTTTCTTGCCATTATGGGCACTGTGGGTTATTTCGCACGTCACTATATTATCAGCTATTTTGTGCCTGGTCATAATCAGAGTGCTTCCACACAGTCTATCACCGAGAAGCAGATTCTCTATTGGATCGATCCAATGCATCCGACTTATAAATCTGACAAACCTGGGAAGGCGCCTGATTGTGGTATGGATCTTGTGCCTGTCTATACTGAAGATCAGGTCATAGCAAAGAACCAGATGCCGGCAGGCACGATTCAAATCAGTCCCTACAAACAACAATTAATTGGTGTACAGATCGGTACAACTAGCTATCAACATATCAGTAAAACAATTCGTGCGGTTGGCAAGATCTCTTATGACGAGACCAAGATTACCCGTATACATACCAAGACTGAGGGCTGGATTGAGAATGTCTATGTCGATTTTACTGGAAAAGAGGTAAACGTTGGCGATCCGCTAATCAGTATCTACAGTCCAGAACTTTTCCAGACTCAGCAAGAATTTTTGCTTGCAGTCAAAATGAGAAATGAGCTTGGCAATAGCCAATTTCAAGAAGCCGCCAATGGCTCTCACTCACTCTATCAATCAGCGCGCCGAAGATTGGAACTTTGGGATATCAGCCAAGAACAGATTGATGAGATTGAGAAGCGTGGCGCACCAATAAAGACGATGACTCTTTATGCTCCTGCCAATGGTTTTGTACTCACACGCAACGCCTATCCTAAACAGCGTATTATGCCTGATACCGAACTTTATACACTTGCTGATCTATCGAAAGTCTGGGTAGTAGCAGATATTTATGAATTTGAAGCATCGGAAATAAGAGTCGGTCAACAGGCCAATGTTACTCTCGCTTACCTGCCTGGAAAGAAATTCAAAGGTAATGTCACTTATATCTATCCACAGCTTGATAACACTACACGCACGCTGAAGGTGCGGATCGAGATTCCCAATATTGATCTTCAACTTAAGCCAGATATGTATGCCAATGTAGAGTTGCAAGTTGATTACGGTAAAAAGCTCACGCTACCACAAGAGGCGGTTATGGATTCAGGTACTGAACAGATGGTATTTATTGCTCTTGGTGATGGCTATTTTGCTCCTCGCAAAGTGCAATTAGGCGGGTTGGTTGATGGTCGCGTTATTGTGCTTGATGGTGTGAAAGCAGGAGAGCAGGTAGTAACCTCAGCCAATTTCTTGATCGATTCAGAAAGCAGGCTGAAAACTGCTGCCAACGCTTTCGGACAGCATAATCATGGTAATGTCGCACCAACAGAGAGACCGAAACAGCCAACAGAAGATCATTCTCAACATGGACAAACTCCCCCCGGCAATTGATTTTTCACTGGGAGGAAATAAGTCTTGAGCCCTTGACCATAAGGAGTCAGGTAATGATTAACAAACTGATCGAATTCTGTGCTAATAACAAATTCATTGTCTTTCTGTTTACTGGTATGGCTGCACTACTAGGCATCTGGTCAATGAAGAATATCACACTTGATGCCATTCCAGACCTTTCCGACACCCAAGTAATTGTCTACGCACGTTGGGATCGTAGTCCTGACATTATGGAGGATCAGGTCACTTATCCGCTTGTTTCACAAATACTCGGTGCACCCAGGGTGAAAGATATACGTGGCTTTTCCGATTTTGGCTATTCATATGTTTATATCATCTTCGAAGAGGGAACTGATATCTATTGGGCACGTTCACGCACACTCGAATATCTTAGCAATATTCTGCCCAAGCTGCCCCAGGGCGTAAATGTTGAACTAGCGCGTGATGAAACCGCAGTTGGTTGGGTCTTTCAATATGCGCTGGTTGATACTACTGGTAAACATAATTTGGCAGAGTTGCGCTCTCTGCAGGATTGGTATTTGAGATATGAACTGCAATCGATTCCCGGTGTAGCAGAGGTTGCACCAGTAGGCGGATTTGTGCGCCAATATCAGGTCAATCTTGATCCAAATGCGTTACTTGCTTACAAGCTGCCAGTGGATAAGGTTGTTGAGGCGATTAGACAAGGTAATAATGATGTTGGTGGTCGTCTAGTCGAATTCACTGGCCGTGAATATATGGTGCGAGGACGCGGTTATTTGCACTCGTTAGCAGATATCGAAAACATTGTTGTAGGCACAAATATGGAGTCGGGCACACCAATTCTGGTTAAGAATCTTGGTAGTGTTGTACTGGGCCCCGATATTCGTCGAGGTATCGCAGAACTGGATGGCAAAGGTGAAACAGTAGGGGCAATTGTTATTATGCGTGTTGGTGAAAACGCGTTGAATGTGATCGAGCGTGTTAGATCAAAGCTTATTGAGATTGAACCAACTCTTCCCAAAGGCGTACAAATTGTTACTACTTATGATCGTGGTGAATTGATCGAGAATTCGATCGCTACTTTGAAAGACGCGCTCACAGAAGAGTTACTCGTTGTTAGCCTGATAATTCTAATATTTCTCTGGCATTTCCCCAGTGCTCTTGTTCCTATCATTACTATTACCATAGCAGTAATAATATCCTTCATACCTATGTTTATAATGGGTATCCCAGCAAACATCATGTCTTTGGCCGGTATTGCCATTGCTATCGGAGCAATGGTTGATGCAGCAATTGTATTGATAGAACAGACCCATAAAAAGTTGGAAGATTGGCAAGAAAAAGGGTATAAAGGGGATTTTAAGAATATCATCATTGCTGCAGCCAAAGAGGTAGGAGGACCAAGTTTCTACTCACTGCTTGTCATTGCAGTTTCATTCATACCTGTTTTTGCCCTAGAAGCACAAGAAGGAAGACTGTTTAAGCCGCTAGCCTTTACTAAGAACCTTTCCATGACTACAGCGGCAATTCTCTCGATTACCCTGGTTCCCGCAGTAACTGTGCTGCTTGTGCGTGTGCGTAAATTTACTTTCCGCCCAGGCTGGCTGGCAGCAATTGTCAATGCGATATTTGTTGGCAAGATACATAGCGAAGAGAAACATCCTCTTAGTCGCTTCTTGATGAGGATCTATTATCCAGTTGTTGAATTTGTTTTAAGGCATCAATGCAAGACTATCTTTGCTGCCTTGCTGGTTGTTCTACTCACCATTCCTATTTATATGAGATTGGGCTCAGAGTTCATGCCGCCGCTGGATGAGGGCGTACTGCTATATATGCCAACGACAATGCCAGGTATTTCTGTTACCGAATCGCAACGACTACTTCAAGTACAGGATAAGATTATTAGCTCCTTCCCAGAAGTTGAGCGGGTATTTGGTAAAGCCGGTCGCGCAGAAACAGCAACCGATCCTGCCCCCTTTTCTATGATGGAGACAGTGATCATTCTCAAGCCACACAACGAATGGCCAAAGATCAAACGCTGGTATTCTGATTGGGCGCCTGAGTGGATGCAACAGATCTTTCGGCAGGTTTGGCGCGATCATAAAACAACTCAGGAATTAATCTATGGCTGGGGTGGGCTCAATGAAGCAATGCAACTTCCCGGCATAGTCAACGCCTGGACCATGCCTATCAAAGCACGAGTAGATATGCTCACAACCGGGGTACGTACACCGGTGGGAATCAAGATACTTGGTCCAGATCTCAACAAGATTCAGGAGATTGGCCAGCATATTGAATTTGTTTTGAAAGATGTGCCAGGCACTACCAGCGTCTTTGCCGAACGCACTGCAGATGGATATTTTCTCGATTTCAATCTTAAGCGTGAAGAATTGGCTCGTTATGGTCTCACCATTGAACAGGCCAATATGGTGATAACATCGGCAATTGGTGGTGAGAGTGTGACAACTACCATTGAAGGACGAGAAAGATATCCAGTCAATGTACGCTATCAACGTGATTATCGTTCCACGTTAGATCGGCTTAATAGAACTATGGTGCCGGTAATGGGTGGTACTCAGGTTCCCATTGCCCAGATTGCTGATATCAAACTTCTATCAGGACCAGGCATGATCCGTGATGAGAATGGGCGGTTGAGCGGTTATGTCTATGTTGATGTTTCAGACAGTGATATCGGTGGCTATGTTTCTACTGCGAAAAAAGCTATTAGCACACAGGTTCAACTGCCTCCTGGTTACGTATTAGTTTGGAGCGGGCAGTACGAATATATGGAACGGGTCGCCAGTCGGTTGATTGTAGTAGTGCCGATTACGATCTTCATTATCTTCTTGCTGCTCTATTTCAATACCAGATCAACCATAAAGACATTGATCGTCTTTCTTGCTGTACCATTCTCAGCGGTAGGAGCAATCTGGCTGCTCTATCTACTCGGTTACAATTTAAGTATTGCCGTATGGGTAGGGTTAATTGCTCTGCTAGGTGTAGATGCGGAAACCGGTGTCTTTATGTTGCTCTATCTCGATCTTGCCTATTACGAGGCACGCTCAAAGGGCCAGATGAGCACAAAAGAGCATCTACGCACAGCAATCATAGAGGGTGCAGTAAAACGTTTGCGCCCGAAGTTTATGACCGTTGCTGTAGATTTCATTGGGCTAGTGCCGGTGATGTGGGCAACCGGAGCAGGTGCCGATACTATGAAGCGTATTGCTGCGCCGCTGGTTGCTGGTATGTTTACATCATTCATAATGGAATTAGTGGTTTATCCAGCAATCTATGCAATATGGAAATGGCACTTTGAAGTTAAGAAACATCCTGCACTATCACCTGAGCCGATGCCAGAATTGAGTTGAGGTAGTTATGTTAGTAAAGAAGCGATTTTCAAAATCAGTTACTGCACCAATAAAGCAGATAATGCACACAGGCAGTTGTACAGCCTTCGTTCTACTTGTTGCACTAGGCATATATTCGATTGAGGCTTATGCGCAAACACTGTCAACAACAGATCCAGTTGAACAATCAATGCAGAGAATTGAATTGACAATTGCTCCAAGGGTTATTGAAGCGGAGAGACGTATTGCTAATCCTATGCTATTTAGAAAGATTGTGGTTGCCGAGCCAGTAGAAAGTAACCCCACATTAAATAGTAGCCTCCTTGCTATTGATACTGAGAAGGAGATTGGTAAGGGAGGGCAGTTACATATCTCGACGTCGGTGCGCACAAGACTAACTAAGTATAGCGATCAGTTTATACGTATCCTTAGCGAAGAGGGTGTGCCACCTCAATTGCTCTCCATTGCTCTAGTAGAGAGTGGTTTCAACCAATATGCATTATCACCCAAAGGTGCGCGTGGTATTTGGCAGTTTATGCCGGTAACGGCGCGCCGCTATGGACTGCCGGTAGGCAATGGTGAGGATCAACGCATTCATCCAGATCATTCTACACGTGCAGCAGCAAGATATTTACGCGATCTATATCAACAGTTTGGTGACTGGAAACTGGCAATAGCCGCTTATAATGTCGGTGAACACAAAATGCAAAGGATTATTGATCGTACCGGCATCAGAAGTTTCGAGGAGATGTCGCGGCGTGGTTATTTGCCATTAGAAACACGTAAATATGTTCCTGCTGTGTTGGCGATATGGTCTCGTTTCGCTGCAAAGAGTGACATTCAGATCAACGTTAACAATGAGATTAATGTTGATAAAGCCCAAATAGACGTAAAAGCATTACTAAAGCTTGGCGAGCCAGTAATTGCGGCAGATGAGTAAAAGGAGTCGATTATGCTAATCAAATGTTTGACATTATTAATCGCGATTATTGCTATTATTGTCTGTGTCGATCAAGCAGAAGCTCAAGAGTTCAGGTTTTCTGCACAAGAGGATCAACTGATTGGAAGGCGTGATGGAGAGCTTATAATTTCTCACCAAAGTATTGAATTCCGCACTAGCAAAGATGAGTATAACCGTGCCTGGAAATATACTGACATTCGTTTGATCGAGTTGCCTACACCAAAGAAAATAAGTATCTGGACTTATCAGGATAACGAATGGATGTTAGGCAAGGATAGGCATTTTACTTATCATCTTGCTGAGCCTCAAATAGACAGAGTAGTAATTGATTTTTTACGTAACCATATTGTGCGTCCATTTGTCATCTCTTTTGCCACTACTGATGAGCAAGAGACACCTGTAATAGAGATTGCCGTAAAGCATAAACACCGTCTAGGTGGCTGTCAGGGTCTTATTAAGATCTATAAAGATCGTATTTCATACATAACTTCACAAGCGAATCATTCAAGAGACTGGTACTGGAACGAGATCCAGTCAATTGGTCGTACTAGCGAGTGGAGGTTTGATCTTGTTACCTATGAGCGAGATTTGGGCGGATCAAGTCGCACCTACAATTTTCAGTTAAAAGAATCATTGCCGAATGGGGTATATGACAGTATGTGGAGCCATATATACCGACCTACCACACTCATTAAACCTGAGAAAGAAGTTTATACCAACCCGTAATGATATTATTCGCTCATATTGGTAAAAAGCTGATCAAGTCATAAGTAAATGAAGGAACGTATTTGTAACTGGTTTGATATTATGAGTCCATTCAAATACCGCTACATAGTGGGCTAAATACTTCTTATGAACCGCACGAAATAGTCTGAGAAAATTTCTCAGGCCAGTCCAAAAAACTTTTGTAATTTAGTGGTAATGGAAGATCTACCAGTCATCTTACTTAACTGGTAAGCGGTGCAATTCTTCAAGACAAATTACAAGATATGACGCTAACGAGTAAGTAGGCTATTTACGTTTAACTTTGCTGATTGCTCTTTTCACCATAGGCTTAGCTTTAGGAGCACTGCCAGCAATCTTATTATTAAGCTTCTTCAAAGTAACAAGTATCTGGTTATTCAACTGATTGGTTTGAGCAAATTGCGAGATCACCTCTAAAGCTTTAGTAAAAGAGTCAGCTTGAGCAGCAATAGCAGGGAACTGTGCAAAGAAAGATTCAGCTCTCACGATGAAAGCGTTCATTGCTCTATCCATTGCATCTTGCTGACGAGACACCTTCAACAGACTATCTTGCAACGCACCAATCTGATTAGTGAGGGCCTGCATACTGGCTTGTAATGATCTATCCAGCTTATCAATAGCCATTGCAATAGTATTCGCTTGTTTGGTCGCAGCTCTACCTAACCTCTCAGCTAATAGTGATGAGCTGCTAGCTTGCAATGGTGGTCTCTGTGCAGCTTGGCCTAGTTGTTGACCTGGTAGTTGGGTTGACTGTTGAGGTTGCTGAGAGAATCTAGCCAATATTTCAGCTTTAGAAGGTCGTTCAGGTTTACGCTTAGGCTTCTCTTCAATGGGTTTATTAGGCCGTCCCTGTCTACGCAATACTCCAGTACTTACAGCCAGTTGTAATGCCTTCTCAACATCAGCACGATAGAACATTTTGAGCTTATGATCATCCTGAGAGGATAGCTGGATAGGACACGTGGATATTGGTTCTGGCGCAATTTTGATGCTTCAATGGGAGTCAAAAATAAATCGCCAAAAGATGGTGGCTATAAAATATGAGAATCGACTGGCTAAAAAAATCAGGGTTTAGAATTGCGCTAGCGGAATGCTAACCTTTACTGCGAACAATCAGCATAGCTAGTCGGGTCAAAGACAACCAATATAGCCAATACCATAAAACCAGCATTTACTGATCATGCTCAATGGTTGCGATCTTTGCTGTCATTCATTCAAATTTTGACAAGAACGCGTTTTTTGAGTAGATCGAACGATACATCAACATGATACCATTGGTAATGATCCAGAACTTGAAAATACCACGGAAATAGAAGTGGTAGATCCTACCCATCCACTGTTTGGACGTCAATTCAGATCTCACTTTAGAAGAAGCCTTAGTACAAGCTGTTGGCAAAACTTAAAGCACACCGGTTGTGATCGCAGATCGAGCCATTTCCAAAAGATCAGTGAGATGTCCATTCTTAAGTCCAAAGCTATACAAAGTATTTCCTTGTCGCCAGTTTAATCTGGAGTCTGGGCAGTTAGACCGGCAGCGTGCTTCGACAAAATGACCAGTAATTTCTGGTGTCAAACGCACAACCTGTCCCCGTAGTTTCCATTTTCTGGAAATGGTCTCAGCTTTGATCATATCTATATGGCAGTCTATCTTACCATTGCAATTCGGTGTGAGATCAAGGCTAATAGTATAGCTATCAGATCTAATCTCTTTTACTACTGCATAAATTGGCTTACTATCCTGGCCGACATTAGGAATCGCCTTAGGTAATTGCAATGGCACGTTACTTTCACGTTTAATCCAGTTCAGAATTGGTTGAAAAATGGGACTATATGGCAATTCAGCAGAAGGTATTGTGCTTGGACTACTCTTTGGTTCAGGAGGATGCAATCTCTTACAGGCAAACGCCGACATTAGCGTCATTAAGATAATTATCAACCACATCATATATTTTGTACTATTCAAAACATCTCTAATGGTAACTCTCCCATTAGTTTTTCATGATTTGATATTGGTATCAGCATTGCTGGTCGATAATTTTTTGATCTGGCTACCAATCAATTGATATTCATCAACAAGGATCTCTTCCTGATGAGTCTCTTTTTTGTGGTAGATCTTGAAGGAAGGATATCCACTCTGATTTGGATCAACGCGATTAGCCTCAACAGGTAAAATACCTATTAGATCCTTAATACGGTAGGCTAATTCATAACGCTTACGCTTAATATTCCAATAGAGTACGCGCACTCGATCAAAATCTCGATTTGAACCTTCTTCACGCTCAATGGATAGATACCAGGGATGTTCTCGGCCTTCACTATCTATAGATATAGTAAGTATACGCCAAGCTACTATAGCTCTATTTTCAGAAAGTCGAACTAGTTCTTCTGGAATATCTATATTGATAAGTCGGGCGTAAACCCAACCTACCATTCCACCCGTAGTGCGTACCAGATACCAGGTATCAAACCTTGTAGTAACAGGTCCACTCCTAGTTTTCTTACTAATAGTATTAGCAATGGTATGAGCCATTTTAAATATAGATAATGGCACTGAATCGCTCAGTCTTGTAATCTTGATTGTATCTCGGCCTGGATACAGTCGCAAATTAGCTGATTCGATGGTTATACCATGCATTTGAGGCTTGCTATTCACAATTTGCTTAGATAATTGTTGCCATTCCTCAAAATGTTTCCGTTTGAGTAGATCACGAGATTCTACCCAACCAACTGTGTTACTTGGTGTGCGTACACGTAACCATCTGTTTTTCGGATCTTGCAATACCAACAGGTGTATACCTGGAGATAGCTTCTCCAAGCGTTTTGCGCGCCTAGTTGGACTGTTGCGAATATAGGTCTGTTTGGAAGTTGTTATAGTTTTATAGAGAGGGGTCGGGTCGCTCTTACTCAATTTACAATTTGTACCCAATATAACCAGTAATAGACAGATAGTTGGGTTAAAGTATTTCCTACTCATTTAACCGCCCCTAGCGATAGAAGCTGAACAGAGGGAGCTACCTTTTAGCTATACTATTTTTCTCTTCGGCGTGATTCTTAAAAGTACGAATCTTATAATTGGGCTTGGAAAAGATACAGGTGATCACAGTAACCCGTTGCTCGTTATAAGCCCTATCCATGCTAGCGATCACCCTATCAAGATCACCGGTTTTAGGTTTATAGATATAGAGTAATGAAGGCTCTTTAATAGACG
>JBFLVQ010000084.1:0-20702 GCA_040758525.1 Acidobacteriota bacterium | reverse complement strand
TTAGAAGAACTTTTCAGGCAGAGCAGGAGATGTTGCCTTATCGACGATATCCATTAGTAGAGATGCAGAAGAGTTATGGTAGAGAAAAACTATTTGACACCGCCTTTAACTTTACCCATTTCCATGCCTATCAAGGATTGGTTGAAAATAGCGAAATGGAACTTCTTGGCGGGCGATTTTTTGAGGCGACAAACTTCACTCTGGTTGCCAGCTTTGGTATAGATCCATTCTCATCAGGAATTGTATTGACGCTGGAGTATGATACTGCTGTGTTATCAGAATACTATATCAAAATGATTGGAGACTATTATCTCAGAACGATCTCAGCGCTGGCTTTTTCTTCTCATACACCATATCAACTCAGTTCGCTATTATCTGAAGAAGAGCAACAAAGAATTCTAGTAGAATGGAACAACACCAGTAGAGACTACCCGCAGGATAGATGTCTGCATGAACTGTTTGAAGAACAGGTAGAGCGCAATCCTGATGCTATCGCAGTTACTTTTGAGCAAGAGAGTATCTCCTATGCAGAACTGAATCAAAGAGCCAATCAACTGGCTCATTATTTGAAAGAGCAGGGAGTAGTACCTGAAACTATTGTTGGGGTCTATATGGAACGCTCCCTAGAGCTGATTATTGGTTTAATGGGTATCCTCAAAGCCGGTGGTGTTTATCTTCCATTAGATCCAGGCTATCCGAAAGAGCGTCTGGCTTTTATATTCGAGGATACTAGAATGCCGGTACTGCTCACCCAACAAAAATTGGTTAAGAATCTTCCAGAACATCAGGCACAACCGATCTGTTTAGACACGAACTGGCAAGAGATTATCCTAAATAGTACACAGCCTCCCACCAACAAACTGACAGTAGATAATCTCGCCTATGTTATCTATACTTCTGGATCAACAGGGAACCCTAAGGGTGTGATGATCTCTCATCGCGCGATCTGTAATCGTCTGATATGGGGACAGCTTTCTTATAACCTGACGGCAGCGGACAAAGTTCTGCAAGTAGCTTCTGCTAGTTTTGATTTCTCAATTTGGGAGATCTTCACAGCAATTTTATCAGGAGCAGAATTGGTTATTGCTAGACCAAGTGAACATCAAAGCAGTTCCTATCTTGTTAAGCTTATTCGCGATCATAAGATCACTATTGCTGGATTTGTCCCCTCGGTGCTGCAACTACTATTGGAAGAAGAGGGAATAGAAGAATGCAAATGTTTAAAGAAAGTCTTTTGTGGGGGCGAGGCTTTATCTTTTGAATTGAAAGAACGCTTTTATTCATGTCTTGATGCTGAGCTTCAAAACACATATGGCCCAACAGAAGCTTCTATTGATGTGACTTTCTGGGATTGTGAACGAGGAGCTTATCATCAAACTGTTCCCATTGGGCAACCGATTGCCAACACAAAGATCTATATGCTTGACCAGTATCTACAACTTACGCCAATCGGTATGCCGGGTGAGTTGTATATTGGAGGTCTTAACTTAGCTCGTGGTTACTTCAACCGACCTGATCTGACTGCCGAGAATTTCATTCCTGATCCATTCTCTCATAAGCCTGGAATGCTTCTTTACAAAACTGGAGATCTAGCTCGCTATTTGCCGGATGGTAATATTGAATTTCTTGGACGTGTTGACCATCAAGTAAAGATACGAGGCTATAGGATCGAGCTTGGTGAAATTGAGGCAAGGTTGAATAAGCATACACTAATCAAGGAGAGCGTTGTGGTGCCTTGGGAAGATAGATCCGGTGATAGCCGCTTGATAGCATATCTGGTCTTTAACCATCACTATGCAGATGTAGATCAGGGTGAATCAGGATCATCTACTAAGGAGTATTTAGAGGTGACAAAGGAAAGTTTAAGAACATACCTTGCAGCAGGTCTGCCTGACTACATGGTGCCATCAGATTACATAATTTTGGAGGCTTTGCCTCTAACCCTGAATGGAAAACTGGATCGTCGTGCTCTACCTAAACCAGAACTGTCACTGGTCAAGATAGAAAAAACATTTATCGCTCCTAGAGATATCTTGGAGCTTCAACTACAACAGTTATGGGAGGAGATAGTTAATGTTTCTCCCATTGGCATTAAAGATAATTTCTTTTATCTGGGCGGCCATTCTTTATCGGCTTTGCGATTGATTGCGCAAATTCGTAAGCGTTTTGGCCAACAACTTCCTTTAGCCACTCTTTTTGAAGGGCCTACTATCGAACAACAGGCAATACTATTACGCCAACAAGCTATTTTGCTTCCCTGGTCTCCGCTAGTAGAGCTACAGCCAGCAGGTTCAAAACCGCCTTTCTTCTGTGTACACCCAGCCGGTGGAACTGTCTTCTGCTATAACTCTCTAGTAAATTACTTGGGTCACGATCAGCCTTTTTATGGATTGCAAGCATTAGGTGTTGACGGGAATCATGAGCCCTATACTCGAATTGAGGATATGGCAGCTCACTATATAGAGGCGATCAAGAAATTTCAGCCAAAAGGCCCCTACCTGTTAGGAGGTTGGTCAGCAGGTGGCGTGATAGCTTTTGAGATGGCGCAGCAACTACACAGAAGTGGGGATGAGGTAGCCTTGCTGGCTTTGTTCGATGCCTGGGCTACTATCTGTGGTCATAAAACAGAGGTAAGCGATGAAGCAAAATTATTACTCTCTCTTCTCAGGGCATATGGTATTGATCTGCAAATATCTGCTGATAAGTTTCAGCAAATCGATCCAGTTGAGAGATTAAATTTAGTTTTGGAGCAGATGAGACAGGTTACTTTAATACCAGATTTAGAGCTTGAGCAGATTCGTTTAATGCTACATGTTCTTAATGCTACTAATCAGGCGATAGGCGATTATCTTCCTCAGGTCTATCCTAATCAGATTACTCTCTTCCGGGCTAGTGAAGTGGACCATAATGAAGAGATGATAGAGCTGTATAATTTCCGAGAGAAATTTTCTCAGACCATTGATGATCCTACCAGAGGTTGGAGTGGACTTTCTTTGAAACCGATAGAGATTCAGGTAATTCCAGGAAGACATGAAACGTTGATACTTGAACCTAATGTAAAGGTCTTAGCTGAGCGGCTCAAGGAATGTTTAGAGAAGATAGAATAATTATTGCTAAGGGAGGCAATTGAACAAAAATGAGAAGGTTGAGAATATTATTAGCTGATGATCATGCCCTTGTTCGTAGTGGTCTGCGCGCACTACTAGAGACTCAACCAAATATAGAGATAGTTGCAGAGGCGGAAAACGGTAGAGAAGCAGTCAAGCTGGCACAGGATCTTAATCCTGACATTGCAATCATCGATATTGCAATGCCGGAATTGAATGGAATCGATACGCTACGCCAAATGTTGGATGTATGCCCTGGTATCAAAGTATTGATCTGTTCAATGTATCTGGATATCGCCTACATAGTAGAATCTCTACGGATCGGTGCATCAGGCTATTTGCTTAAAGCTAATACCAGAGCCGATCTGATCTCTGCTATAGAGGCGGTAGAGAGTGGCAAATGTTTTCTAAGTGTCGATGTTACCACTCAGTTGATAGAAGGGTATGTTCGAAAAGGCGGACAGATGACTGATAAGGGAGAGTCGCTAACGGTACGAGAGCGCGAGATCTTACAACTGATTGCAGAAGGCAAAACAAATAAAGAGATCGCTTCCACTCTTAATCTGAGCCTTAAGACTGTAGAGACACATCGCAGCAATATGATGAAAAAGCTCAAGGTAAGCGAAGTAACGGGTCTGGTCCAGTATGCCATTCGCAAAGGTATAATTAAATTGGAAGAATAAAGGACACAAAGATTTTAACGAATCTCTGTGTCCTTCAATTCAGACAATAAGAATTTAAACCTTCCGTCTCTCGACAAGGATCTTCTTCATCTCTTTAATTGGAAGTGCAACCTGTATGCAGAAGCCTGCACCCGGCTGGGACTTCAATATCAACCGGCCTCCTGCAATTCTTGCTCTTTCAGACATTCCTAGCAGACCAAATCCACGATTTTGCCTGGAAGACTGCTTATGTAGTTGGCAGCCTTTGCCATCATCTATTATTGTCAGGATAATTGTGTTGGCTTGCTCTACAAGATCGATAGAGATATTTTTTGCTCCAGAATGTTTGGCAGTATTGGTTAATGCCTCTTGAACAATTCGGTAGAGGGCGATTTCGGCATCTTTTAACAGCTTTATTGAGAGGGGCTCAAGAGAGACTTTGACTTTGATACCGGTTCGTTTTGAATATGACTGGCTATAGGCTTCAAGCGCAACGGCCAGTCCAAAATCATCCAGCACTGATGGTCGCAGATCCCTAGCAATACGCTGTACTTCCTTGGAGGTAGCTTCTGCACAAGAGCAGACGTCAGTGAGTATTTTTTTCGTCTTATTTATATCGGTATGATCAATGGTGGTAAGCAAAAGTTCCAACCCTAGCTTGATAGAAGTCAGCGATTGTCCCAGTTCATCATGCATCTCTCTGGCCAGTCGCATACGCTCTTCTTCCTGGGCTTTAAGTACATAAGTGGAGAGAGCTTGTGCCAGCTTCTTGTTCTGATTTGGTTTAATACCGCTCACTTTTACATTAGTGCTAGTTATCATCGTATATCCCTTTTCTAATAAATTTTGGCTACGCTAATCTTGTTCACATTTATAGAAGGTGATTAAAGGAGGGTTAGATTACCATCGCTAAGAAAAAATTATTACATTCACCGGCAGAACTATTTGGCTAAAATATTTTTGTTTGTAGGACAAGTGTTAGGCATTAACACCTGTCCAGTACATTTTTCATCTGTGGTTGGCTCAGATTCTTGGTTCACCGCCACTCTCCCTGCACTATGAAGCCTGCCCAGAAATAAGGCGATGCCCAGCGTTTCTGTCTCATCATCTCGATCTGTGCTGCGCGCAATGCCGCTGTCGGGCGTAGTTGATTGAGCAGCATTCCCCTGTAGAAACGTTTCATCAATTCTGCTGTTGCTAGATCATCTACTTGCCATAGGCTTGCGATCACACGTTCGGCGCCCGCGTACATAAAGCCGCGTGTTAATCCAACTAGTCCTTCACCTTTGATCTCTTTGCCAACAGCAGTCTGACATGCGCTCAACACAACCAGATCAGCAGGTAGTTGCAAATTATAGATCTCTTGCATTCGTAGAAAGCCGTCTTGAGCTTTACCCTTCTCGTCAACAAGCGACAAGACCAATCCTGATAGTTCAGGGTGCTCACTGTTGAGCAATCCATGCGTAGCAAAATGGACAATGCGGTAACGAGCCAGTTCTCCATTCGTTGCGGTCTCGCGATTGGCCTTGAAGCCAGTGGCTTTTAATAGTCTAGTTTTAGGAATCAATGCTGAGATGGCATCAGCTTCTATACGAGAGAAGGGAAGTTGAGAAAAGCCTGAGCGACCAAAACTTCTCACTGACCGCATCAATTCTGAGTCGATTGCTGGAGTGATTGAAGAATCATTTCCTGACCTGACTGCGGAAACTAGCCCTCCATCTAACTCCCTTTTCTTTATTGCCATTAGCACACGCGGATCATTCATTTCAAAAACAGGATCAGCGAGGATCGCCAACATCTTGGTTGCTTTTTGCCGTTCGGCGGATTCACGCCTAATTAGAGCAAGCACAGATGCTGAAGGTAAATTCACGATTTCGTGATCAGCAATTAATGGATGATAACTATTCAACCTTTTGCTATCAGCTTCTGCAAGAGTGGGAAAAGGCAATGTAGCAAATGGCAGATAGTCTAGTGCGCCAGATGCGACAATAACCAATCGTTTACCTTTCCATTCCTTACCGAGTTGGGATGCAATTGGTCCTAGCAGCATTCTGCTCAGTGCAAGGGCTTCGGTGTGAAATTTAGCATCAGCTTCGGCAACACGCGCTGCATACTGAATAGAGGATTCTTGAGCTTTGGGCTGCCGGGCAATAAGTATCTGGTAAAGCTTTCGTGAGGCATCCTCAATCTCTTGACGAGAAGGAAGCTGAAAGCTTGCCAATGTATTGGGCGTGACTGCCCACATCCAACTCTGTTTTTCGCCTAGGGTAAACTCCAGCAATACAGTGTTATTATCTAGTAGACTCTGAATCTCTGTAGGGTTGAGCGGTTGCGGCTGAGTTAACGCAGCGTAACGTGGGCTGGAGGCACGAAACTGAGCCTCGACCAATTGAAGTTGAACCGTCAGAGCATTGATCTCTTTTGCTACTGTTTCGGCGGCAATGGCGGTGCGTCTGTTGTTGATTAGGTCGCGGTAGGCATTGTCTTTGGCACTCAATTGCCTTTGTAGGCTACGTGCTTTTTCCCGCAGGGCGGGATCAGCTCCCTGATAAATATCGGCTTGTGATTCGGCCAGCAAATCCAGTAAGCTGCGTGCCCTTGCACGTTCGCTTGCACCTAGAGCTAGCGCGTCGTAACCTTCTTGCGGCGACTGTTTATGCATACGCATCAATATATCTAGATAGGTTTCGTAAAAATTTTGCAAAGAGGCACCATAGGAAGCTTTAAGCGATGGACTCGCAAATTTATTGCGTGACTCTTCGCGACTGCGAATAGCAGCTTCCATCAATTCGCGCGCCTTCTTTAAATCGCCATCATCGCGAGCTAAGCGTGCTTGTTGTATCAGGATCGCTGCTACACCACTTCCTCCTACTAAAGTTCGTGCCAGTATCAGTGCCTGCTCAAGTAATTCATGTGCTTTCTGTTTTTCACCCATACGCTCATAAGTCTGTGCCATATCTATTAAGACACTGACCTCTTCGCTACGTTGTCCATTGGCATGTAAAAAAGCATGGGCCTGCTGCTGATATTCAAGAGCTTTCTGAAATTCCCCACGCTTGGAGAGTATCACACCAATCCGCGTCAATATGCGCATCTCCAAAGCCCTGAACGCGGCTGACCGGGTGATCGCCAGTGCTTGCTCAAATGCCTCCAGGGTTGCAGCCTCATCCCCAGCCTCCTCTAGTATTCCGCCCAAGACCATCAGCCCCTGCGCACGCTCAAATCTGCCTTCTGGAGTGTTGGTCAATTGCAAAGATTGTTTAAAGAAGCTGATCGCCTGCTCCGGTTCAGAGGCACGGGCATAGATTTGTCCTAGTTGAAGGAGCAGATATCCCTCGCGGATAGGCTGTTTCAGCTCACGGCTTAATGGGAGTGCACTGTTGAGATATTCAAGCGACTTTATGGGTTCGTTCTTTACGAAGTACAGTGTTGCTAGTGACGAGAGTACCAACAGTTCTACGTTTTTCACCTTTAGGTCACGTGCCCGTCTAAGCGCCTCGCTGAGATGTTCCTCTGCCTCTGGATAATTGCCGAGATGTCTGAAGTTTATACCCAGATTCAGGTATAGGTTGATGGCCCTCTCTGGTGACACAACGGGTAACAAAGGGATGCGTTGTTGGTCGTAATATAATCCTTTCTGAATATCGCCCATTCCGCTGTAACTGGAAGAGATAACAGACAATGTGACATACTCTTCTGTCTTCATTCCAAACGAGCGAAAGATTTCCAGTGCCAGCAAACTGCGATCAACTGCTTTGGGCAGCAGTTTCAGGTCATAAGCGATAGAGGAAGCATAGAAGCTTGTGCGCCCCTCCATCTCTCGGTCGCCTAGGGTTTTCCAGAGGCTGAGGTTCTCTTCAAAAATGCTGAGCAGTTGTTCCAATTTCGGCTCGTTCTCCCTTGCTAGTTGCAGCCCTTCATTGAACTTTTGAATTGCACTAACGAACCTTTCATCAGTCGGAAAAATTTCCACCTTAATTTCATAGTGACCAGCGGTTGTTTCTTTTTCTGCCGTGTTTATCTGCAATTGATAAGTTCCACTTGCCTGTGTGGTCCAGAGGATAAACTCAGTTCCATAGGCTTCTTTCCAGCCGTTTTCTTGGCGTATCTCTTTTCCATCTGGCCCACTCAACGCTAGCACGATATCGACTCCACGCTGTTCGACTTTGATCTTGATTCCTATACCCGTCTCTAGCGCAATTCTGTAGTTATGCACTTGTCCACCGGTAATGTCGCGTTCAATTGGAGTGCCAGGTAGAAGTTTTTCTGCATCAGGAGTCTGATAGGCGGCTTTTGCCAAAACAGAACAGAGACTGATGACGCAGAGCATGATGGCGAATTGGTATAATGATGTATGGCGGTAGATGGACCAGATCGCAAAGGGTTGTTTCATTGCTTCAATGCTCCTTCCACAAAACCTACTTTTTCAGGCACGTTTTATCATATCTCTTACAACAATGCATAGCGTAGTAGAATACTTGAGTGCAGTTTGTTCAATCTCCTTTTCGCTTTACCGTCAAGCATTGTCTTCAAAAAGATAAACCACTCAGAGAAACTAATGCCTAAATGGCTGACAAATTACCACACCTGATAAAGTTGTTGAAAGTTACAGTGTATTACTACTGGTTTAGAGTGCATTCTCGTTAAATATAAAGCGTCATTAGCTACGCAACGCCCGTAGATTGGTTAACAGGCGCTGGACAATCACTGAATCTGGATTGGCTTTTTGCAAAGTGCGCAATTCCAACTCTGCTTCCTTCAGTAAGCCTGCCTGTGTGTAGAGTAGCGCCAGCGTTAAATGCGATGAAGCATGGTTACGCCGTGCTTGAGCCAATTCATTTGCTTTTGCCTGATCGAGAATGCGAAATTTCGCTTGAGGCGCAGGGGCATGTGGAGTAATAAATTCCTGTCCGTCAATGATAGCTTTTACCTGCCACGAATAGGTAATGCCGCGTTGCAGCGATTCTGATACTGTCCAGGAATTATCGCTGAGTGGAGGGCTAGTTACTACTAGGGTGAGATTATCGTAGATCTCAACAATATAGCTTGTTGCATTATCCAACTGTGACCAGTGGAAAGTCGGGTGAGCAGAGAGCGTCACTTTTCCCACCGGTTCAAGCACTGAAAATTTCTTACCCTGAGTGTCACCACTTCTTATCATTAAATTTCCTGGTTGCGATAACTCTTCCAGAAAAGGTGACTTTTCAAGCTGTTGGTTGGTGAGGGCTCTCTTAACCATTTGTTGGTAAACAGAAGGCAGGTGCTCAACACCCGATAGTTTGCCTTCTCGATCCAATATTATCTTGCCACCACCATCATTGAGTTGGGCAAGTAATATTTCTTCTTTGCCATCCGGTGGTGGAGCGGGAGGGTCACCTGAAGTTAAGACTGGTGTGGTGGGTGGGGAGGGTGTTTGAGTTATTGCTGGGTTTTTCTTTTCCGGTTCTTGTGTCTGCCAAACCAGCCAGCCAGTTGCTATCACCAAGAGCACTATCAGTGCTGAGCCAAGGGCAAGTGCAGGAGGTCTTGGTAAGAGGGAAGAGAGCATTGTAACAAATCGATACCAACGATTATCTTGTGTAGTGCGAATAGTAGATGGTCGATATTCACGGTCAAGTGCGGGAGCAACCTCTTCTCTGAAACTGCGTAGGTCATCGACCACCATAACGCACTGCTCACAGGAGGTTAAATGATCTTTTACTGTTTGCAATTCTTCGCCGGCAAGAGTTTTGTCAACACAATTGGCTATTTGCTCAAAAGTCAGATGCGTTCGATCAGGGGAAGAATTCGCCTCTAACGCAACACCTAGTACTTCGGATTTCAGCGCAAAGAAGGCAGTATTACCGTCTAGCGCGCGTTCAACTTTTCCGCGGCAGTCTGCGCAAACACCCAAGTGATCAGAGGCAGACAGCAATTCGATTGCTGAGAGCCTACGAAGACTATAGCCTTCTATCTGATTTTGAGTAAGATGTTCGGACAATGCTTTTTACCTTACAGTCGTGGATATGACTGCTTTCCATTCATATAAGTCGTCAAAATCTACTCTATATTACTATCAGGTTCAAAAAAATCCTTTCAAGCGCCGCGCCAATCGTTCACGCGCGGATTTGCGTGCATTGATAACCTGTTGCCGGGTCAGTTGTAACAAGTCGGCAATCGTTGCATCTTCAAGCGGCAATTCGTTCCAGATCTCAGCCAATTTTTCCGCGCTCATATCCAGTGCCTCCGCCAATTGGCGAAATGTTGCGATCCCAATGGCGGGAAATAGTGCAATACAGCCCCTTCCTTCAGGGTCTCTAAGATTAAGTAACAACGCTACACGCTGATTCAGTGGCAGATGCAGTAGCTCTTCCCACAGTCTTTCTAAAAAGATCCGTTTTTCAACCTGCAACGCCGCATCGAGGTTTCGGTTGGAGATTTCGAAATCGTCGGAATCTTTTAGCTGATCAGTGGATTCAATTGCCTGATCCCCAATTTGCAAGAGGGTAGCCAGCGTGGTGACAAGTTTATTAAATTCGATAGGGCCACCTAGGTAGTTGAAGATTGTTGCTAACACACCACTCCAATCCGCACATTTTCCTGTTTTGAGTAATCGGATTTGGGCTATCAGTGTCTCTTCATTAGATAGCTGTTTTAGTCGTTCTTCGCTGGCAGCGTCTTTCCCTTCTTGCCATACTGCAAACCCAGCAACCATCTTATTGGTCTTATTGCGCCATAGGGCGAAACCCCGCTGATGCGTGAGCAGGTAATAAAGACGATTTTTAAATGCGTGTCGTTCAGGAGATTGCTGGCGCATCCACTGAGAACAAGCGCGATGCGCGATTACTGCTGCCAACCCACGTAAATCACTGACAGGGTGAGCATCCGGTTGTTCACGAAGCTGCTGTAAGGATGCCACTAATTGTACAATGGCTTCCTGCTGGACATCACTTGTATCAGCTTGCCCGGTTGCATGATAAGAATTTAAATGAAGTTTATAGCGGATGATCCCTTTGATCACCGGCTCGGCGTGTAAGGTAATAAGCTGTGAGAGGAGATCGCTTGCCTGTTCATCGTTAGTCAATAGCAATAGTGGTTCGAGCAAAGGATCGATCTCTGCCGATTGTTTTCTCACCATTCGTTGCGGTCCAGTAAGGTTTGCTTAAATTTCCGCCCCGCGACACAGTTAAGTAATTGTAATCAGGTCTACTGATAAGATCAATAGAGGTTACTCGACTCTATCTATAGTCATTACGCTATCTATAACTCTTAGCACTGGCCAGAGGCCGCACATCTTTAACAAGGGCTGCTAAGAATTCTTCACGATGAGTGACCAAGGCAAAATGACCGGCTTGGTCAATAATAATGAGCTTCTTCTTCGGTGCTTTCACAACATTAAAGTATTCCACCGCAACAGATGTGGGTGTAGCCATGTCTTCCTTTCCCTGAATCACAAAGAACGGTACTTTTAACACTCTGGCTGTTGTTGGAAACTCAGTGGTTAGCATTGAATTAAGTATGGTGCGTCCAGAGTACACCATACCGGCTCCGAATGTTTTCAAATCCTCTTCAGTGAAATCTGGGTTTGATTTGATAAGCTGTATTAAGTCCTGAAACCATTTTACGTCCGCCTGTGTCATATATGGATTACGCATACTCCACCAAGAAAAATACTGTGTTGCGTTGTTTGGGTCTGGTGTGCCAATGGCTTCCAGTTGCTCTACCCTCTTGCGGTCATTAGCGGCACGGGCATTAGTGAGCATAAAATCGAACTGTGCTTGAACACTAGCGCGCCAACTTCCTACCTGTCCTGTTCCAATATAAGCAGCAAACAGTTCTGGACGACGTTGAACCATTTCAATGGCCAGATGTGTACCCCAAGAGTGGCCCAGCAACAAAATCTTTTTCTTTCCCAGGTACTTGCAGAGATACTGCGTCAGTTCAATGCCATCCAACTCAACGCGTTCAGGCTCTGGGGGTGAGTTGAGATTTTTTGCATAAGTTTTGCCAGCACCGCGCTGATCCCATTGAACAATAGTGAAGTCTTTTTCATACACAGCATAAACGCTGGGTAAAGAGGACTGTGCGTCACCTGGGCCACCATGTACTATTAACAGTACAGGATTGGTACGGTCAGCACCACGAATGGTGATCCACTGGTCGATACCACCTAACTTGATAAAGCGCGCTTCTTGAATGGGTGTAGCCACCCTATTTGAGGCTCGAAAATGCGCAGCAGCTACACAATTGGGCAACCACAAAATCGTTACAATCATTAGTGAAAGAATTAAACTAAGGCTTCTGTTTATCTGCGAAAACAACATTATAGTTACACCCTCCATTAACTTTGAAATATCAGGATGAAAGTGGTAAAACCAATTTTCTTAGTAAACTCATTAGGACATCTACTCTATTTCTCATGACGAGCGAACCAGTGAAAGTGATATCAATAGAATGTTAAATTTTCCCTAAAGTCAGTTTTACTGAATTTTGACCAGGATAATTGGTGATAGCCAAGACAGGTGCTAACGCTTCTAGGGATAATTATCATGTCCGAAATTGGCCAGCACTATCTATGCTGAAAACCTATAATTTGATCTAGATCTGGCCAAGACAACAGGTGCCGCTGGCTTCCGATCATTTACAAGCTCTCAATGACCGGTGAGTAATGTATTAATTTGTATCACTGTTGGGTCAAGAGTGTATCACTGAAAAACGAAAGTAGAACTCATGTCTGAATTTACTGTTCAGTCTCTACTGGAAACCTCAACCGTTACGGTTCGAGATGTGTACTGCCAAGGCAGATGTCTGCACCAGAGTGCGGAAGAATACGCAACCGCCACACAACTAGTGTTTCCATATCGCGGTGTCTATGTACGGCGTCTAGGTCGTGACGAGGCCGTTGCAGAAGCAAATCAGGTGTTGTTTTTCAATGCCGCAGAAGGCTACCAGGTTAGCCATCCTGTGCCGGGCGGCGATGCCAGCTTAACACTGATCATCAGCGAACCACAACTACGTGAACTGGTACCTGGTACTTTTCTACGTGATAATAGAGTGCTGGCATTTCGGCAGCAGCGCCTACGTATTGATCCGCGAACTCAAGTGCTTATGGCGCAACTACGCCACAGTCTGCGCCATAATATCGTGGAAACTTTGGAAGCAGAGAGCTTGGCCTTAACCCTGGTACAACAGGTATTGGGCCCGCGTACTACCCACACAGCGAGCGCCAGTATTGGACGGCAACGACTGGCAGATCGGGTAAAACTTGTGCTTACAAGTGATCTGGCACGACGCTGGACGCTGGCCGAGATCGCTGCTGAAGTGGGCGGATCTCCGGTCTATCTCACACAGGTCTTCCAACAGGTGGAAGGTCTACCCTTATATCGATATCAGTTGCGGCTACGGCTTGCACGGGCATTGGATCTTCTTGCCCAATATGACGACCTGACTGCTCTGGGTCTGGATCTTGGCTTCTCTAGCCATAGCCATTTCAGTGCTGCATTCCGTGAGGCTTATGGCCACTCGCCTTCAAAGTTCCAGCAGACAGCATTGCATCGTTAGAGCCTATTCAAGCAAGTTGCTAAAGATTCTGATAGCGACACTCTTTTCCTGCGTGGTCTACTAGTCACATTCAGATTTCAACTGTTCAAGAAAAACAATATTTTAAGGAGAACAATATTATGGCTGAAAAAGCTTATATAGACGAAAACAGACCATTGCCGACCCAGCGTAGCGTCCAGACCGCATCAGGTCTTATCAGTTACACAGAGCAGGGCACAGGACCGGTCGCATTGTTCGTGCATGGCGTGCTGTTAAATGGGCATCTGTGGCGTCATCAACTAGCGCATTTGTCCGACATACGACGCTGCATAGCGATTGATCTACTTGCACATGGCGACACTGAAATTGCGCCGGAGCAGGATGTATCCGTGACTGCCAATGCAAACATGCTTAAGGAATTTCTAGATGCCTTGAACATAGAGCAAGTAGACCTTGTTGGGAACGATAGTGGTGGTGGCATTGCACAGATTTTCGCTGCCTTGTATCCAAAGCACGTCCGTAGCCTCACCCTCACCAACTGCGACACCCATGACAACTGGCCGCCCGAGGCCTTTAAGCCTTTTTTGGCAATGGCAGCGGCTGGTGGTTTACGTGGAACGCTTGACGCAATGTTGTCGGACAAAAATGTCTATAGGTTGCCACAGGCCTTGGGGCCAGCATATGAACATCCAGAACGCCTGACAGATGATAGCATCGACAAATATCTGCAGCCGCTAGTCAAGACCGAGCAGCGTACACGCGACCTACAACGTTTCCTTGCGGCCTTCGACAACAAACATACGCTTGCCATTGAGGCACAGTTGAAGACACTGAAAGTACCAACACTAATTGTTTGGGGAACGGATGATATATATTTTGATGTGAAATGGTCGCATTGGCTAGCCAATACTATCCCTGGCGTTCAGCGCCGCATCGAGTTCAAGGGTGGCAGAATCTTCTTCCCTGAGGAACGTTGGGCAGAGTTCAACAAAGAATTGCGTGCACACTGGCAGGCGGCGCAGCAGAAGACGCAATGATAGGTTGCAAGTATTCATTGAGTAAAACCGACATACGTGTGTGCGTCATTTGATGAGTAGAAGTGTTGTTTGATACGTGTGTGCGTCATTTGATGAGTAGAAGTGTTGTTTGAAAGAACCTTGTTTGAGCAGTAACAAGAGGGTTAAGCAGCATGCGTTAGAGAGAAACAATCTCTATGGTATAAAGCCTGCTGAGAATGGGTAAATCTCCAAGCCAGTCCCAACCAGTAAAGGGGGAAGAAATCCTAACCCTGCGTCCTATGCTGATGAGAGAAACCTGTGTTAGAAGCGTCGTTAGTCGGAAATGGTGAAACTGGCTGATACACCATACCAAAAGGGAAGATGGTAGCTTCAATGAGTACACGTGCATTGAAGACTGCTTCTAGAAACCATCCGGCGTATAGCAGGCAGCTAAAGGATGCTTTAACATTTCTACTTGGAACTAGGAAATTAAATGATTATGAGGTGTCACGGATTTGTTACCTTTGGCAACTTGCCCAGACAAAATGCCTAACTGTAAGAATGGGCACTCGCAGTGGCACAAGAGAAGTTCGTTGTAGCAGTGAACACTAGATTGAGGAGAGTGTGCATGAGGATAGGGTACGGGTCAATGAAAAGAGCGACAGGTATGAACAATGGTATTGTGAATACTAGAAAAACAATGTTGTAAACTGTAGTTATGCGTTAGGCAACTAATTTATATAGAGTTCAACAATTGTTTAGGAAATGGGTTATGGTTGAGTAGTTAGATATTATCAACCTTGATCAACCTTGTTTTAATAGGTTGGTAAAAATACCTTCGTTATAAGCTCATTGTAGTTATACGAATTGTAAAGATGAGAAAAAAACTCTATTTTTGCTGGGGAAAAATAGAACTGCCATTCTATTAGAAAAATAGCCATGTAACTAAAAATGGATTAAAAATGGATTTTGTGCAGACCGCTTAAGGATGGATACTTCGCGCAATGATAAAGGAGTGATTTCATCTTGTAGCATAAGTGGTGTAGATGCGCTTGACATTAGAAGAAGTGAGGTGGCTGTTACTTTTCCTGATCTGGGTTTGTAATTACTGCTGGCGATTATGTGGCTTCGCCAGCAGTAATCTTTAGCTGTGGGAGTGTCAAAAAATTCCTATACCCTTTTTGAGGCGGGAGGTGAGGGGACCATGAAGATCGATTTCACTAAGTATGTAGGAATTCTTCCGTACGCGAGCGAGATTCTCGGTGTGTATCAGCCGCTCTTGGGCTGGAAATCGAAGCTGACCATAGATCGCATGAACCGCGAGCAGGACACCGTATTTCGCTCGCTGACCGATCGCGCGCTCGCCCGCGTCCCCGCGAATGTCGGTGTCGAGGTCAAAGAGAACGATGACGACTACCTAGAGGCTACGGTCACCGGTCTCAGCGTCCCCGACGTCATCAACACACACGTTGTGCCGCGCGTCGCAGCGGAGATCGACTCGCTCAACGCGCGGCTCACCTTGAAGAAGTTGAGCGCAGACAAGGTGCCCACCGACGCCGACTGGAAGACGATCTTCGCCAAGGCCGACCTTGAGAAGCAGCTTGTGTTCATCCAGGAGTATGCTTGGCCGAAGCTCGAGTCGAGAGCGGTGCCCTCCTCACATCCCGACGATCCGGATCTCAACGCGTACATTGATGCGTTTCCAAAGGTCGTGGGAGACGAGGATGAGACCTCGGTCGTTCTGAAGGCACTCTTGGATCGCGAAGTCGCCATCTCCGCTTATTTGTATTGGCTCTCGCTCAACAAGCCAAGCGTGCTCGAAGCGCTCTTCTTCCGCAAAGTGGCGAATCCGTACGTGGATCTCTTGTCCACCGTGGATCCGCTGGAGACGTTCGGAGCGAACAACCTCCAAGCGGTGCTCTCTCCCATTGGCGTGGTCCATTTGTTCCGCCAATATTTCTTCGAGCTTGATACTTTCCTCGGACCGGCGGTGGAGCACGTGTGGATCGCGCCGCAGTCCACGTTGGAGCTAGTGGAGCAACGCTCGCTGCGGACCACCACCGAACGCATCATCGAGCAGCTCTCGGACACCACTACCAAGACCGAAACCGCGCTCACCGAGCAGGACGAGCTGTCGACGGCGGTGCGCGAAGAGAACCGCAGCGACATGCAACTTGGCTTCGGCGCGAGCGTGGGTTATCACAATGGCACTGTCGATGCTGAAGCGCACGCGGATTTGTCGTTGAGCAACTCGCGCGTCAGCGCGCGCGAGACCGCCCACAAGCAGATGCGCGAACAGTCATCGCGCCTCTCTGCCGAGATCCGAAATAGCTTCAGGTCCACGCTACGCACCGTGGTGGAGAGGACGGAGAGCACCGAGCGAAGATACGTCCTGCAAAACAACACCAAGGCGATCATCAACTACGAGCTTCGCAGAAAGCTCCGGCTGGTGGGCGTGCAAGTGCAGGACTTGGGGACGCAGCTCTGTTGGCAGGTCTTCGTCGATGATCCGGGGCGAGACCTCGGCGTCGCGAAGCTCCTGCACATCGCCGAGCCGCCGGATCTCGCGGGGCTGCGCGCCCCCGATCCGCCGCCGCGGCTTGAGGATATTGTCGAGCGCGTCAACATTCAGTTCCCATACATGAACGATCCGGACGCCGAAGGAGAGGGTGAGACGGACGTGCTCTACATCGACGGAGACGACCAGGAGCACATAGGCGGGATCCACAACATCGGCTACAACGACCGCATCTTCTATAAAAAGACTTATACGCTCCAGCCTCCGAAGCCCGGCTACACGCTGAGCGATCAGTTCTCCGCGCGCACCTCGCACTCGGGAACGGTCGAGGTGGAGATCAAGAAAGTCGCCGATACCACCATAGAGCTGATCATGCACCAGGTGAACTTCAAGGATCAGCCGTTCGTGGAGCTCGAGGTCAGCACCATCTGGAAGCCGAACGAAGAACAAAACAAAGCACTGCAAGCGGCCTATACGCAGTCATTGGCAAAGTACGATGCGGAGATCTCTGCGCGCACCCGGCAAGCGTTCTTGGACGCAGCACGCGAGCGGATCAAGCTGGCGAGCCAGATCAGGAAACGCCGTTTCGAAGATCTGCGTGATGAGGAGCGCACCGCCGTCTATCGCCGGTTGATCAGCCAGCTCTTGGCGGTGGGAGAGGAGCAGAAGCAAGACGAGCATGTCACCTCCGAGCTGATCCGCGCCATCTTCGACGTCGACAAAATGCTCTACTTCGTCGCACCCGACTGGTGGAGGACGCGGACGCACGACGACGTGCTACGGCAGACGGCCAATTCTCCAGAGAGAATTCCCGAGCAGCAGCTCGTTGGCTGGGATGGTTTTAAGGCTTCGGGCCGAAGAGACAACTATCTCATCACCGAAGAGTCCGATCCCGCCACGCTGGGTAGCTCTCTTGGCTGGCTGCTCCAGCTAGACGGCGACCGGCTGCGTAACGTCTTCCTCAACTCACCGTGGGTGAAGGCGGTAATCCCCATTCGTCCGGGACGAGAGGTCGCCGCGCTCAACTGGCTCTCTCTCGCGGACAAGGCAGGAAAAGAAGGCTTGGATGGCCTCTACGCTGCTCCGCCCGCTGAGCTCAACGCGATCGTCAAGGGGCTGAAGGATGCTGGTTACACGGTCGGCGACAAACCCACGCTCCGCGACGCGATCATCTATCTAGGCCTGGAGATCGTGAAGAACTATAAAGAGATTACCACGCCAAAGAAGAGCGTGACCGATCCGAAGAAGAATATCGTCCCCACGGAGACGGTGTTCGAGCGCGGCTTCGATCCGCTGGCGGGGGGCTTCGAGCTCAACTCCGATCCTGCCAAGGTATTCTCGCAGTGGGTCGAAGTATTGCCCACAGATCAACTGGTCGCGATCGAGTACGACGTGACCAAGCACCTCTAGCATAAACATGAACCCCAAGCAAAACGAGCCGACCACGGTCAATATTGTTGTGGTTGGTGGAGCCAATTACGCGAACCCAAAGAAGAACCTGCACGAATACGACGAGCGGGCCATGAATCGTATCGGGTGGTATCTAGATACTTATCCGAATCGGGAGTGGACGCTCGTTTTTCACTTTCTCAGTGTCGCGTATGGTGTCGTTGCGGTGAGTATTCCCGTCCCTCCGTCGATGACGTTGAAGGAATATTTGGGACTGGATCGGAGCGTCGTCGAGCGCAAGGGCGCCAAGGACAGCAAGGGTAAGAAGAGTTTTTGGCAAAATATCAAGAGGACCCCCTTCGGGCCGTTGAGCGGAGACGATTTCACGAAGCCGCAGGCTGGCGGCCACAATTTCTCGCTTAAGCGACGAGAAGCCCCACCAGTCATGTCCATCTTGGACATCTATGACTATGTCTCCACGCTGAAGAAGAAGAGCGTGCTTGAGCTGAGCATCTTCAGCCATGCGAACGTCTACGGTCCGATCCTGGGGAACTCTTATCAAGGCTCGACGGTGATCATCACCAGCGCCGCCGAGATCTTCAACGTCAACTACAGCGATTCATTGGACCGGGATCCGGGCGATATCGACGCGCGTGGTCTCAAGGACTTCTTCACCTCCGTCGAGCGCCACGGAGCGTCGTTCTTCGACGCTTATCGCTGGTTCTCCAGCGTTGCCTACGAGAAGAACGAGGACAAAAGGCTCGCTGACAAGATCCAGACACGGTCGTCCATCCGCCTCTGTGCTGAGGTGTTTCATCCGCGCGGGTTCATGTGGGTTTGGGGCTGTCAAGGCGCGAAGATCATTCGCCTACTCGTCCAGGATATTTTGGCCAGCCAGGAGATGAAGGCGTTCAAGCGCGCGCACCCATCGCTCCTCGCTCCGAAAGGCACGCCCCGCCCGGACAAAGTGACGCTCGCCTATAAGTACGACATCAACGACAAGACGCTGGCCATAGGGGAGAAACGCCTCGGGCCCAACAACGAGACCGAGGTCGATCGGGTGACGGGGCGGACCATAAAAAAGCGGCAGTCCCTGGCCTTGCTGGTGAAAGTATTGATCAGCCAGCACTTATTTACTTACGCGGCGATCGCCACATTTGTCTTTGGCATCCCTTGTATTCAGTCGTTCGTGGGGACATCGGCGGACTTGGAGAAAAAAAACAAGCGGCGGTTTCCGCTGATGAATGTCGACACCGATCACCTGCCCATCGCCGATTTTTATGCGAACTTTCTGGGATTCCATCGCCTGTCGAAGGAGTTTCCCTACCGATTGAGCGTACCGGTAAAAAAATAAAAAGAGGAGCCCGCCATGCTGCCCGACAAGCTACCGACCGAGGTCGTTCGCGGTGCACAGCCGAAGCGGTACAGAAACCTGCCCAGACTTCCTTCGCCGACGCCATGCCGCATTGCGGTGTTCGTCTCCGGCAAGAACGCACTGGCGCGATATCGGAACATTATCACCATGCCTACAATGTTCCGGGCGACTGAGGCGATCTTCGAGCTGTACAACGTCCGCCTAGACATGCAACCGCCGCTCGCGAAGGGCTTCGACGAGCGTAGCCTAGACTCCGAGTCCCAGGTTCGCGTGCCGCGAAAGCGTCCGCCGCCGGGCCGTGAGCTCACCAAGGAAGAGCTCGAGCAGTATATGAAATATGTCGAGGACGCGAACACCCTCGGAAAGTTGGCCGACGCGCGTATCGCCGGTGAGGAAGGCACGCGGCTGCGTGTCGTCCTCTGCGAGTTCGATTATACTGCGGAGGAGTTGGATCGCGCCGAGCGGAGGAGCAAAGGTTTCTTCGTGAAGGGTGAAGCGCTCGGGGATCCTTCCTGGAAAAATCCGGCAGATCGTCCTATCGTGCTGATCAATTTGAACGCGCCAAGCTTCTATCTTGCGGACTATCGACTGATCCTGGCGCACGAGATCGTACACGCAGCCGGAGAACCGCACAACAAAGCACAGCGGGAAAAGAACCTGATGAACGAGACGCCGGAGAGCTATCGGCTGGATAGGAAGCAGCTTGAGACTCTGGCGAATGCGCCTTTCTGTAAGCCGCTCCGCGAGCGCTGATCACTCGGCTCGGGTGATGGCCGGTGTGCCTTCTGCATCAAGCACGAGCTTAAGCTTTCCTACCGACCAGGCGCCCGAGCGTAAATTCGTTGAGGGTATGAGAGCGGGCGCGATAGCTTCGATAGTGCCTCCATTTTATAACTCTGGCAGAAAATCTTCTCTTGCTCCTTGACAGTTAACTACGATTGTAGTAAATTCAACGTTGTTTGTAGGAGACTAAATATTAGGAGTACCAATTGGTCAGGGAGAAGAATGTTAAGCTAACAAAACTGGAACTAGAAATAATGGACTCACTATGGGAACTGGGTAATGGTTCAGTAAAAGAGATCCAAGAGCATCTACCTGAAAAGAAGCGGCCTGCTTACACTACAGTACAAACGA
>JBFLVQ010000083.1:15439-20824 GCA_040758525.1 Acidobacteriota bacterium | reverse complement strand
AAGCGAATTTTCGCAAAATACAAGAAATTAGCCCGGAGATAAGCTTCGCTATCAAATAGAATAATGAGTAGGGAAAAAGGGAGGTTGCCCTATTACAGCAACTCTGCACTTGAGAGGGTAGTAGAAATGCTAAGGTATTCTATATATTAGTTTTACTTATGGTGTACTGTCATAAGCATACCGTGTTTTGGGCGTAGAGTGACAAGAGGTTGAGTAGCAACAGGATGGCCAGGAACTAGACGCATACGCCATTTCTGTGCATAGGTAGCGATCAACAATACTCCTTCCATCCAGGCAAAAGAATCACCAATACACTGGCGTGGACCACCACCAAAAGGGAAGTAGGAGAATTTTGGTCTGGCAGCTTGTGCTTCTGGATGCCAACGTTCCGGATTAAAGACGTGTGGGTCGGGATAGTAACGTGGATCATGGTGCATCACATATTGGCTGACAAAGACGATCGAGTTGGCTGGGATTATATAACCGCCTACAGGATAGTCATTAAGAGCGCGCCGACCTAATCCCCAGGCAGGGGGATATAGGCGCATAGATTCGGCTAACACCATATCGGTATAGCGTAGTCTAGCTAGATCATCAGTATTAGGCAGCCGTCCTGCTAGCACGGTATCGAGTTCTTGAGATAGTTTTGCTTCCACCTCAGGATGTTGAGAAATTAGGTACCAGGTCCAGGTGAGAGCATTAGCAGTTGTCTCATGTCCGGCAAGAAATATCGTCATTACCTCATCACGCAACTGTATATCGGTCATACTACTGCCATCGCCCTCCTCATCTTGAGCAAGCAGTAGCATTGAGAGCAGGTCACCACGATCGGTTCTATTACTGCGGCGCTCGTTAATGATACGGTAGACAATCTCATCAAGACGGGCACAAGCCTTCTGAAAACGTTTTGCGCTTGGTAATGAGAAAGGAAGTTTATCAAGCAGCTCAGAGAAGGGCAGAATTAGCAGGTTAAAATGTTCTAAGATATCTGCAATTGCCACTTGTACATCTTGCGCCTCAGACTCTACATCAGCATCAAAAAGGGTTTTACCTACGATTGCCAGTGTTACCCGCATCATCTCCTGAGCAATATCTAGTTGTGCGCCATCTTGCCAGCGGTCACGTTGTCGTGCACCATAAGCAGCCATAATATCGGCATAGGAGGCGATACGCTGACGATGGAAAGCCGGTTGAGAGAGTCGTCTTTGCCGCATATGGAACTCGGCTTCACTGGTAAGTAGTCCCTCGCCAAGAAAGATCTTAGCTCGCTCCAGGCCACGGCTTTTGACAAAGTTCTTGTTATTAGTAACAAGCACATCTTTGATATAGTCTGGATGGTTAAGCAAAAAGGCATGGCGTGGGCCTAACTTGAAATGAACTATGTCGCCATAGGTACGGGCAAGATTGAGCAAGTAACCAGTCATATTACGGCGAAAAGCGCGTAGCTCGCGCCAGAATATAGTGTCCCTAGGGCCTGGTGGAAAAGTAGCTGTGACAGTTGCGGTCATATATTTCCCCTTTTGGTCGTATCAGCAGTTGTCAGCCGTGCTGCTAGTCGCGCACATAAACGCTGGAAATGCTCTGCTGGGATCTTTTCAAAATTCTTTTGTAACCTTGCTGTGACTCCCTCAATTTGGCGCTCTTCTTGTTCCTCAACGGCTTCAACTGCTGCTGCTACTTCCTCTGCAGCAGGGCGTTTGCGTATACCTTGCAGACTGCGCGCTAATAGTGTTGCAGCATTCTTGAGGGCTTCTTTGGATTGATTAAAGGTGGCACGCACAGCATGTTCTATAGGGCTGGTACCGACTTCACGACAGACATCATCAATGGCAACGCGAAGTTGTGGTGCACTTGGCGTAGGTGGCCGCCAGCCTTGCTGCAATGCATAATCGAGTAGATAGCCATGGTGGTAAGCACGACTGACCAGATCTATTGCGCGTTTCCATTCGAGAAAGAAGAAGATCTTGCGAAAGATTTTTTTAATAGGGTAAAGCAAGATCATACTCAAGCAGCCACTCAGACAGCCACCATTGGGATCATCGGCAAGTGCTTGAATCTCTTGTACACTCAATTGCTCACCATGCGCAGCAAGCAGCTTACGAGCAAGCCGTCGCTGTAAGTATGTTTTAGTGAGATCATCAAGCAACGGCAAGGGAATAAGCGGAGTAAGACCTATCAATACCGCGTGTGTTAGTATCAGCCGTTGATTGGCATTTTCCATTGATGACATTTTCTGTGGACTTACTGCAATTCTGGATAGGTTTCGAAGATTGCATCTATGAGCATCTGTGCTAGTGCTTGATAGCTTGCTTCACCCTCCTCGCATGAGGCTTCAGCAGGCGCACCAAAATATGCTTGCTCTCCACCGGCTGCCTTAAAACTCTCTATACCAGCCTTAATTGCTTGTGAGAGACTGATATTAACAGCAGGCAATTGCTCGCGCAGGGATTCATTAACCAGTTCAGGCCGTGCTGCCATTACCAAAGAGCTTTCATAAGCGCCTGCATGGCAAGCGCCAGAACGAAACTCTGCAGTAAGTCGTTCTGCCCAACGCCTACGTCGTTTATCAGGAAAACAGATCTTTACGCCGGTTTCACTTTCTGCTGCTACACGCGCAGCTTCTATACTCTCAATATGTGCTGGTTCAAGATGGCTGTTAGCAATACATAGGTAATGGAAACCTTGCCGTATCAGACTAGAGAGAATATCACTTATAACTGCGGTTGCGGTCTCGCGTCTGATCGAGATCGAACCGGGAAAATCTACACTGAAATCGGTGATACTGTAAGCAAGCGTAGGTAGCACAAGTGCCGGTCGGCCTAGTTCGGTCAACTTGTGTGCAGCACGACGCGCCATTTCTAATGAGATAATAAAGTCGGTAGCAAGCGGCAAATGTGGGCCATGCGCTTCGGTCGAGCCAATCGGCAATAGTAAAACTACACCACGTGCAAGATAATCAGCAATCTCACACCAATTCTTGTTATGGAAATCATACTGTTCTAAAGTAGAAGTCATTATAGATGTTAATTATCTCCTGCTTTCAATAGCTTTCTATCTATTTTGCCGCGATCATTCTTGGGTAGACTGGCGACGAATTCAACAATACGTGGATACTTATAAGGCGCAATGGTACGTTTAACAAACTCTTGCAATTCGGTGACAAGGCGGTTATCTGCTTCAACACCTGCACGTACTACTATAAAGGCTTTTGACTTAATAAGATTCTGCTCGTCCATTATGCCGATCACAGCACACTCAGCTACTGCCTCATGTTGTAATAAACAGTTCTCTATCTCGATCGGAGAGACAAAGATACCACCCACTTTAAGCATGTCATCAGTACGGCCACAATACCAGAAGTAACCATCTTGATCGCGCCGGAACTGATCGCTGGAGGTATACCAATCACCGGCAAAAGTCTGCTTCGACTTCTCATGCGCATTCCAATAGCAGAGTGCTGCGCTATCGCCCTTGATCTGCAATGTGCCCATTTCACCGATAGAGACTTCACGCCCTTCGGCATCAATGATACGCGCATCATATCCAGGTACAAGCTTACCTAGGCTACCTGGTTTAACATCACCAAAACAGTTAGAGATGTATATATGGAACATCTCTGCACTCCCTATACCATCAAGAATCTCTACACCAAAAGTGGAGACCCAGCGATGATAAAGCTCCTCAGGGAGGGCTTCTCCTGCCGATATGCAGACACGCAGACAACTTAAATCATACTTTTCCTGTGCACCTTCAACTTGCAGCATGGCATTGATCATAGTCGGCACAGAAGTGAGTACAGTAGGGCGATAGCGTGCAATCATCTCAAACATTGTCTCTGCGGTTGAGCGCTCAGAAAAGATCGCGGTCGCACCACCGACAGCAAAAGGGAAGAGCAGGTTTGTGCCAGTAGCATAACCAAAGAAGAGCTTGGGTACGCCCAATGTGATATCGTGCTCACTCATTTTCAGCACCTGCTTAGCATAACATTCGGTGTTATAGGGTAGATCATGTTGCAAGTGTACAGCCGCTTTAGGATGGCCGGTCGAGCCAGAAGTGAAAAGCCAGATAGCGATATCGTCACGTGTGGTAGCAGCAGTATCTAGTTGTAGCGAAGCTTCTCGCACCAGTTCAGCATAACTTGGATGGCGTCCAGTCGGTGTACCTACTACTAACAGGCTCTTTAGATGACGCGCATGTTGAAGCGCTGGCTCAATACGCTCAAGCGCGCTTGCCTCTACAATTGCTACTTTTGCGCGTGTGTAATCTAGGTAGTATTGATAATCTGTAGTTGGCAAGAGATGATTAACCATTGTAATAACAGCGCCAATCTTGGTAATGGCAAACCAGCTAGCAACAAACTCAGGACAATCAGAAAGCACCATCAGCACACGATCTTCCATCTCCACACCAAGTTCGCGTAGTACATTGCCAACACGGTTGGTCTCTTCGGCAATCTGCCGGTAGGTGTAAGTTTTGTCTTGATAGTAGAGACAGACCTTATCGCCACGTCCAGCCGCTAGATTACTCTCCAGGAAGTAGGTCGCCATGTTGAACTGTTCGGGGAACTCCACCATTGCTTACTCCTTTGCTGATAGTGTTGATTAGAGCTATCAAGGCAGCTCTAGGCGTGTACGCAGTTCCCATAGTTCTGGGAATGACTGCATTGAGATGGTCTGCATTAAATAGCCGACCCCTTCGCTTCCTCCAGTGCCTTGCTTAAAGCCGATCATACGCTCAACCATACGTACATGATGATACCGCCATAGAGACAGGTTTTCATCAAATTCGATCAGCCGTTCTGCCAGCCGGTATACATCATAGTGAGCAGTCGGTGTTGTGTAGATTTTGAGCAGCTCTACAATCGTCTTGTCGCGCCAAAGTTGCCATTTCTCGGTCTCACCACGCGGAGGTGGCACTGTGACATTCCAACCACGTCTGGCTAGTAATGCATAGAAGGCTTCACCCAATGTGGGCATAGCAAGACGACGCACTAACCGCGTATGTGCTGCCGGCTCATCCTGGAAATATAACAATATACGCGGATCCTTGAGGCCACTGGTAAATTCGATCTCACGAAATTGTGCGGATTGAAAACCACTGGCAGGCTTAAGTTGATTACGAAAGGCAAGGAAGTCTACTGGCAGCATCGTCTCTAGAATATGTATCTGCTGTACAAGTATACGCTGAATCTCAACCACACGCGCGAGTCTCTGTTCTGCGATAATAGTGTCATCGGCATTCATGGCAGCGATTGCGCTATCACACTCATGTAGGATAAGACAGAACCACAATTCATAAGTCTGATGAATAATAATAAAGAGCATCTCATCATGATGTGGTGGCGATGAGAGACATTGCTGCAGGCTGAGCAACTCCTTAACTTTT
>JBFLVQ010000083.1:0-15429 GCA_040758525.1 Acidobacteriota bacterium | reverse complement strand
AACGGTGCGTTATCGGCGCTCTCCCCCGCTGCTTCTGACATAACTCTCTCCTTGAATTAAATATGATAATTTCTATCTTTATTGAATTTTCGTTGTTTTGCCAGCAATTGCCGCGTATTCAAGCGCGTTTAGGTTAGCTGATTGACAACGGGGCTAGTTTTCATTGCTAGATTGGCATTGGTGTTGGTAAGTGGTAGCATCAGGCTGAAGGTGCTTCCTTTGCCTAGTTCGCTATCGACCAGCACCATCCCGCCATGCATTTCAATCAAGCGCTTGACAAGTGAAAGCCCTATCCCCACTCCCCCATATTTACGTGTGGTCGAGCCATCAATTTGGCGGAAACGTTCGAATATGTAGGGTAGCATCGCATGATCTATACCTATGCCGTTGTCGATTACACTCACCTGTATATGCTGTTGACGTTGTTCGCTACGCACCACTACTAGGCCACCCTCAGCAGTAAATTTAATAGCATTACTAAGCAGGTTTGAGACCACTTGTTGTATGCGCAGACTGTCTATACGTACCGTTGGCAACTGTTCAGCAAACTCGCAACGTACTTGGATACTCTTCGTTACTGCTTCAATCATGTTCTCGTCTACAGCACGTTGTACAGGAGTATGGATGTTGGTTTCGTGTAGATCGAGTTTAAGTAGACCCTGCTCAATTTTTGATAGATCCAGTAATGAATTGACCAACTGTAGTAATCGTCCTGAAGAGCGATTGATCTGATCAACAGCAGTGTTCAATTGCTCTTCAGAGAGCCGTCCTAATGCCATCAATTCACCCCAACCAATGATTACGGTGAGCGGAGTGCGTAATTCATGACTAATACTATTGAGGAATTCATCTTTAAGGCGACTTACTTCGCGCATAGCATGAAAGCTCTTCTCCAATTCTGCATACATACGCGCATTGCGTAGTGCATTAGCAAGTTGAGCAGCCATAGTAGTGAGCAATTGCACTTGATGATTGTCAAAAGCGTGTGCCCTCTCATGCTGTACCGTCAATACTCCTAGTACCTCATCACCTATAATGAGCGGTACACCCAGATAAGACTCTGGCATAATCGAATTCTTTACCCTCAGATAAGAGATATTAGAAGCTTCTAACTGGGCGCGCTCGTGAAAGTGCACGGTCTGCTTGTTATGTATGATATGACTTGCGATTCCTTCACCCAACTTCACTACCTGTCGTTCATAACGCACACCATTCTCTACTGCCAATGGGAAAGTGATCTGTTGACTCTGTGCATCATAAAGTCCAATCGCGAAACTGGAGACCTCAAGCAATTGAGTAGTTTCGCGATATATCTGCTCAAGCAGTTCCGTCATATTGAGGGTGGAGTTAGTAGCACGACCAAGCTTGTTAAGCAGACGCAGTTCTGCTAAACGGTTCTCTAAATGTAGACGTGTGTTGGAATGGGTACGCAGTAGTAATCCGATCATCACCATTATTACCAGGAACCATAAAAAAACACCGACCCCCATCTGCTGATAGGCAGCGGCTAGCAATACGCCAAGCGGTACAGTGGCCAGTTCGAAAATCAATGTGAAAGGTGATTCCTTGAGAAAGTATTCACTGATGCTAGAGATGTTGCGTAGGTATTGAAAGATAGCAACAAACAGAGCATTGGCATAATGGTTGACGAGTGCGATTAATACTATCTGGAACAGTAAGCGGCTAAGCAGATAATCGGCTACAGGGTAATTTGCTCCCCCTAACCAGTTATATAACAATCCCCCTAGCGTCCACATAAACGCCATCATTGCACCATCAAAGAACATAATCGCAAGACTATAACGACGTGGCCAGTTGAGCGGGATCTTGCGTAAATAAACACGATCTAATTGGCGTATTAATGATGCTGCTGAGAAACTTAGTGCCGATACCCAGAGGGTGACAAGGGGTCCAAAGGAGAGCAATAGTGCCATCTCAAAGATCGAGCCGATCGAGACATGCACCGAATGCTTTATCCCCATGGTAAAGCCCAAAGAGCCGAAGATCGTGGCGAAGAGAACGAGAATCCAAAAGAGGCCAGAAAAGAGTGGTAGATTAGGGTTATGCGGCCACACCCGTGTCATTAATATGAGTAAAGCCACTCCTGCCCCGCCCATGGCTAAACAGTAAGGTAAGAATAGTGTATGTGTAGATCTCTCTAGTGCCATTGTCAGACAGGGCTTTCTGCCTACCCAGTGGTGGCATTTTATATCTTCATTCCGGCGCTACTAAGATGTCTCTCGTAAGCGTGACTTTCCAAAATCTGCTTGATCGCGCTAACGGTAATATCTATCTCTTCATCCTTAGTGTAGAAGTGAGGTGCCACACGTATACCTGCACCAGGACGATAATCAACGAGGATTTCACGACGGATCAACTCCTTAGCTACTGCCGCAGCATGTGGCACGTCAATGATCACTACGCCACCACGCTCCTCGGCACGCCGCGGCGTGGGTACACGCCAGCCTTGATCGAGTGCTGCCTCGATTAAATGATTGGTTTGCCGGATAGATTTGGCACGAATCTCTTTTACACCAATCTCATTAATGATGTCGTAGCCCGCCTGTGCAGAGTATAGACAGGGAATATGCGGGGAGCCATGTAGGAAGCGAAAAGCATTTGGTGCATAGCGAATAGGACCAATCTCAAAAGCAAAAGGCTCCTCATGCGCTTGCCATCCTGTTGTGCGTGGTTGCAACTGCTGTTGCAGATCTGGCCGCACATATAGATAACCAGCACCCGGTCCACCACAAAGCCATTTCACTGAGCCGCCCACAACAAAGTCAACATTTAACTCCTTAACATTAAAAGGCACAGTGCCAGCCGATTGGTAGACATCCAGCACTACATAGGCGCCCACTTCGTGGGCACGCTTAATGATTGCCTGCGCATTTTGTAGATAGGAGCTCTTAAAGAGAACATGTGAAATTGGCACTAGCAGAGTCTGTTCATCGATAGCGGCAAGCATCTTCTCAAGCGGTACAGTAATGCCATCCTCAGATTCGATCATCTCAATGCGCGCTTGTCCACCCCGCGCATGTGCTTCATAAACGTACATAACACTAGGAAAATTGAGTGTTGAATAGACAATCTTGTTACGTGGTGGCTGGAAGTCAAAACAAGAGATAATAAGTGATTGGCAGATAGAGACATTCTGGTGCATCACGACTTCACCCGGTGCTGCGCCAATAATCTTGCCGATCTTATCGCCTATCGTGATGGGCATCTCCCACCAGCCCTCTGCCCAAGCTCTGATTCCACGTGTTGCCCACATATCGGCATACTCTTCAAGCTTCTGATAGACACCGCGCGGCATGGCGCCTAGCGAATGACTAATCATATAGACGGTCTTTTCAAGTATAGGAAACTCTTTACGCCATTCTAATAACGGATCCATCTTCACCCCAATTACCCTTTCGTTATCTAGATAGACGGCCTATGCCAAATCTGTATAATCTTGGCGAACTATGCCGCCGATTGCCTATGTAGGCGCAATATTAACATCGCTACGGCAGGCCTGCAAACGGCCATTTTATTTAATGCCTTAACGTATGGGTTGTAGTAACTGACTAGCGATCACCAATTTCTGTATTTCGGAAGTACCTTCATAGATACGCATGGCACGAATATCGCGATAAAGTCGTTCTGTTACTGCGCCACGCACCAGTCCACTGCCACCGTGTATCTGTACTGCCTCATCAATGGCATGTTGGGCAGCCTCAGTGGCAAAGAGTTTTGCCATTGCTGCCTCGCGGGTAACACGTGCCTTACCGTTGTCTTTGCACCAAGCGGCGCGATAAACAAGTAGTCGTGCCGCTTCCAACTCGGTGGAAATTTCCGCAAGTTTGAACTGAATTGCCTGCAATTCACTGAGAGGGCGACCAAACTGTTGGCGTAGGCGGGCATAGTGTAGTGCTTCATCGCGTGCTCGGGTACCTAGGCCAACTGCGGCTGCGCCTACACTAGATCGGAAAGTATCAAGCGTGCGCATAGCCAACTTAAACCCCTCACCGGCTGTGCCCAGCAATTGCCCAACAGGTATACGGCAATCATTTAAAGCCAATTCCCCAATTGGATGTGGCGAGATCATCTGCAAACGATCGACCTGTAATCCTGGGGTGTCAGCATCAATAACAAAAGCAGAGATGCCACGATGGCCAATGTCTGGATCGGTTTTAGCAAAGATGGTATAGAAGTTTGCAATCCCAGCATTGGAAATAAACCGTTTACTACCATTGAGTATATAATTATTGCCGTCGCGCACGGCGGTGGTTAGCATTGCCGCCGTATCTGAGCCAGCCGATGGCTCTGTGATGGCAAAAGCTGCCACTAGTTCACCACCTGCCACCCCAGGCAAATAACGTGACTTTAGCTCATTTGTACCAGCCAAGGTAATGGGATAGCTGCCCAGTCCTTGCATTGCAAACATCAGATCTGCAAGCGCAGAGGCATAAGCTAGCCGCTCACGCGCCAGACAGAGTGCGCGCACATCAAGGGTATTGGCTTCTTGTAGGGCCTGGCTCGATTGACTGCGATAGGCAGCCGGCACAGTTAGCTCAAGCAGACAGGCAGCGCCAAGCGCATGCACAACCTCCAATGCGTGTGCCTCTTCGTCGGATCGTTCAGCCTCCAGTAATTGGGCGTGCGCGACGCAGAATTCGTCTAGCTGTCGCCATATTTCACTGTGCTGCGGTGTAAGAAAGAAAGGAAGATCATCAATCATTTTTGGAATTCAGCTTTACGCTTCTCAACGAAGGCACGGTATGCCTCGTGGTAGTCGGGATGCTGCATACAGATGGCCTGTGCTTGTGCTTCTGCCTCTAGTGCTGCCGCAAGACCTAGATTAAATTCCTGGTTAAGCATTTCTTTAGTAATCGCCAGTCCAAAGCCGGGACCCTCAGCAAGCCGCTCGGCCCAGCGACGTGCCTCTGTCATCAATTCTGCGCCAGCTACTACACGGTTATAAAGACCAATCTTTTCCGCTTCGGCAGCAGTGATAAAATCGCCTGTAAAGAGTAGTTCTGTTGCCTTGCTAAGACCTACTACACGTGGTAGCAAAAAGGCTGCACCCATATCAGCGCCTGACAGTCCTACTTTAACAAAGAGAAAAGCGATACGTGCTTCAGGTGTTGCTATTCTCAGGTCTGAAGCAAGTGCGATCATTGCGCCAGCGCCAGCTACCACACCATTGAGGGTAGCAATCACAGGCTTGCGTAAGGCACGTATGTTTGCCACTAACTCACACGTCATACGTGTAAATTCAAGCAGTCCAGCCATATCTTTATCAAGCAGTTGGCCTATGATATCGTTAACATCACCACCTGAGCAGAAACCCCGCCCCGCACCAGTGATAATTACGCTACCTACCTCGCGGCGAGTCTGTAAGGCATGGAAAGTGTCAGTCAACTCACGATATACTTCGAAGGTAAGCGCATTGAGCCGATCCGGTCGATCAAGCGTAATTGTGGCAACGCGCGACGCCTCCTCATATCGGAAAGATTTCACATTAATCATTATGGATAGTTCCTTAAATAGTTGAGATTAGAATTTAGAGCACCGCGATTGCCTCGATCTCTACTTTTGCACTTGGCTCAAGCAAAGCACGCACTTCAACCAAAGCCATAGCCGGATAATGCTTACCCATTAGCTGACGATAAGCGCTTCCTATCTCCTTGAGTTCAGCTAAATATTCGCGTTTATCGGTTACATAAATAGTCATCTTGCCAATATTGCTAGCTGTGCCGCCGGCTGCTTGCACTACCGCAAGAACATTGACTAGTGCTTGCTCGAACTGAGCGGCAAACCGATCCCCTACTAAACGCTTCTCTTTGTTCCAACCGATCTGGCCAGCAATAAAGAGCAGATCGCCACCACCACGCACACACAAGCCATTACTATAGCCGATTGGATCGGCCAACTCCGAGGGATTGATCACTTCAATTTTATCTATCGTCATATTTATTTAGTATGGTAAGGCGCCTCCACAGATGTTAATGGCTTGGCCATTGATACCTCTTGCTGCTTCGCTGGCTAGTGTGACAGTGAGATAGGCGACCTCCTCAGGTTGAAAGAGCCTTTGCTGTGGAGTGGTCTGCTTCAAGTACTCTCGCGCTTTTTCAGGACTGGCACCCGTCTTTTCACCGATGGTCTTGATAGCATTCTCCGCCATATCTGTTTCTACATAGCCTGGACAGATTGCATTTACGGTAACACCTTTAATGGCTACTTCCTGTGCCAGCGCTTTTGTTAGACCAAGCACACCATGTTTGGAGGCAGTATAGGCACTAATATAGGGTGCGCCGGCTTTGCCAGCAATCGAGGCAATGTTGATGATACGTCCCCAACCGCGCGCAAGCATACCAGGTAGTGCTGCCTTGATGCAGCGGAACGTGCCAGTAAGATTAATTTCCAATGTCTCTAGCCAGAGTTCTTCAGAACATTTCACAAGTGGCATACTACGCGCAATACCAGCATTATTAACGAGAATATCTATCGCCGGGAACTCCTTTAAGGCCTGCTCAAAGGCATGTGTGACACTCTCTGATCTGGTTACATCGAGTGTTACAGCAAGTGCGGCAGTACCCAATTCTTTGATCTGATTAGCTACTGCTTCGATCTCGCCAGTACTACGTGCTGCCACTACTACACGTGCGCCCGCGCCCGCGAGGGCAAGCGCGCAAGCACGTCCAATACCACGCCCACCCCCTGTTACGAATGCTGTCTTTCCTTTCAATTCCATAGCTTCGCCTGTGGTAAAAGAGTATTTGTTTGTTGATGTAATTACTACACCAGCCTAGCCGGAAAGGCCGAGCAAGTCAAAGCCTCTTCACCATTGTGTAGAGCAGAATCAGCAATGGTTGGCGACTAAGGAATAGGCTTGTCGATCGCCAGCGAGAATAGCAAGCACCGCTGCTGCCGCCCTTTGTGACGCGCCACCCTCGCCCAGACGCTCGCGTATACGTGCATAGCCTTCATGTAAACGCGCCTGATCGTCACTAGTAGTAAGTAGTTGCTCAACTGCACGCGCAATTCCTACACCGCTTGCTTGATGCTGAATCAGTTCTGTGACCAATTTCTCGCCTAAGATGTAGTTGGGTAGACCATAGTAAGGTAGCTTGGTGTAGCGCGACCAGATACGCCAGGTGAGCGGATTGACACGTCCAATTATTATCTGAGGAGTGCCAAGCAGTGCTGTCTCCAGTGTTGCTGTACCGGCTGCAACAACTGCGCAATCGGCCTCTGATAGACATTCGTATGTCAAATCTTGCACAACTTTGATGGGAGCTTTTGCGTTCACAACGTTTTCATATACATAATCCGGATCAAGTGTGTTGGCAACAGGAATAACAAAGCGGCGCCCTGTGTCAGCTTGATAGAGTAATTCTGCTGCCATACGTAGATGTGGCAAGTGTAGCTTCAGTTCGGTCATACGGCTGCCTGGCAGAAGCGCAATCAATCGATTATCTGAGGTCAATTCTAGGCGTGCACAGGTCTCTTGTGCAGATAGCTTAGGTCTTACCGTATCGATCAATGGATGACCAACGAAGTGTACTTGCAGGCCATGCTGACGATAGAAATCGACTTCGAAAGGAAGTATCACCAGCATGTGATCGACCAGTTGGGCAATCTTCTTAATACGCTCACTACGCCAGGCCCAAACTTGTGGGCTGATGTACCAGAGTACCGGTATACCGGCGCGCTTTATCTGTGTTGCCAGTCTCAGATTGAAGTCAGGGAAATCGACTAATATTGCTAGGTCTGGTTTTTCTGTGCGTAAACTTACGCTCAGTTCGCGTAAGGTGCGTAAAATAGCTGGCAATCTTCCTAATACTTCTACTAGCCCAATTACACTAACACGCCGTAGATCGTGTGTTAGACGGGTGCCAGCAGCACACAGTTGTGTTCCTCCCATACCGTAGAATTGCAGTCCTGGCGCGCTCGCATGTAAAGCACGCACAAGATTTCCGGCATGTAGGTCGCCAGAAGCCTCGCCTGCAACAATAAGTATCTTTTTATGCATAAATGGCAATAATAGCCTGAAGATCGAGTTTTGGCTATCAATTTGCATATTGCAAATGTGCTGATCATAGTAAAAAACGGTTGACAAATACGGGAAAATCCGCATGATATTTAACGCACTTCGACCAAAAAATAAGGATCATGCCCACCAATTTTACTGGATTTGCCTGATAGAAAAATTGGTGCAACTGTATATACTGAGAGGACCGGTCTTTAAAAACTGAAATGCAGGCCAAGGAGAGAATTATGGAAAAGTACTTCAACAGTCTCGATGATTTGGCCAAATGGGCTGCTTCTAACGAGATTGGTGTCATCTCTATTGATGCCCACAAATGTCTCAGTGTCAATGGCACTGTCAAATACGGCCTGAGCTGTGTTGCTAAAGGGTCAAGTGCGCAAAAGCTCCTACACGGTCGTTTCAATACCAACAAATACTCTGATCCCAAACTTATTGATGATGAGGCGACCAAGATCGAATCAACACTACGTAATTTTGGTTTTAGTGTTGACCGTATGGCAAGACCCGTTTAGTGCCACAGCCGGTTTTTCGCCCTTTTCGTTTTTCTGTTAATTTCGCTTAAAACTGACGCGCAGGCTTATTTAAGTACTGCAGATCATTGCCTATATAGTAGATCCAGAGTGGCCCGTAAGGTGTATCTGGTAGTTGCGCCAGTAGACTAAACTGACGCGCGGGCTGATCGACTTGCTCTGCCACAGCAAGAAATTTCCTTTTTTCTCTATTATTCACGATCATCGCAAACTGTTCCGTGCCAAAGTCGCCAGTTAGAATACGTCGGCTTAAAGGGCGCGAGAAGGCGCGGTAGTCGTCACGTGCAGCAAATAGGTGCCAATGTCGCGGACTTCCTAATGGCACCAGATCTGGTCCAATTATGGCCCGGAAAGCCTGTTCCGTCTGTTCTTGTCCAATTGGTGTAAGTGTACGCACATATTTGTAATACTTAATGGCAGGCACAGCCGCATAATAGAGATAAGCAAACGCAACAACAGATAGCACCATTATTAACAAACGCGCGAAACGCTGTTGTCGGTCTATCAAGCGTGCCAAATTATCTATTGCCACGCCTATAGAAAGCGCAAACCAAGTGGTCAAGTGTGGTAAATACGAATGGGTCTTATTTGAAACCTCACTAGCAAAGAAGAATGCACACCAGAGCGTCGCGATCAATACCATACTACGCGCTTGCATAGTTGTTAAAGAACCACGCCAGCGAGGCACAAGTACTGTTGCTAGCAAATAGAGCAGCGCAAGTACTGTGGCAGTTTGAAAAAAACCTACAGCACGATTTTCTGTAAGTACCAATACACCATACTGCCAATTACGGTAACGGGCTGGCTCTTGTGAAATATTCTTCCATAATCCACCGCTAGTAAGACCGCGCGCACGACCTGGAGTGAAGAGTTGCCATTGTGCTAAATAGGTCTCTTTATGAGCCAAACAGTAAGCTGTATAAGGCGCTGCTAACATTAATACACCAGCCGCAGTTAACCAAGCCGTGCGTGTTTTTACGATACGCCAGCCATGATCTCGCAGCAGCCATAGACCTAGTAGCGCAATTACATATATACCATTGAGATGTGATAGTAGTGACATGGCTGCGCTTGCCCCAGCGGCAAGAAACCAATACCAATGGCCCTGCTTGCGCCCACGTAGATAGCAACAAACTGCTGCTAGAGCAAAGAAGATAGCAGCGAAATCATTACGTAGAAAACGGCTGCCAGTGAAGTAATTATTGTCGAAGATAAGTAGTGCTAGCGCTACCAAGCCAGCCATATGCCCACCTAGTTGACGTGCAATTAGGTAGACAAGCAACAACACGCCCGCACTCAAAGCAAGATTGAACAGACGTGCTTCGGTCATGCCAAAACCATAGATGCGAAACCAACCAGCTAACAGATAAGTGAAGACTGGATCGGTGAATATCTGATTACCTACTTCGTTGTCAAAATGGCGAAACATAGGCAGGCACATTTGTCCCTGTTTTGTCACCTCATAAGCAGGTTGCATTAACCAGGGTTCGTCTTTCCAGGGAGCAGGATAAAACCCTATCTTAAATGCTGCTAATGCTGTGAAACCTATAATCAACATAGCGACAAGCAGTGTTTCCAGCACGATAACAGGTAGCGCGCGGCGTTGCTCTTCACTACTGGTTGTTGCGCTAGAGTGTGCTGTCATTGAGTTGGTCGATAGACATAGATAGTAAATTCATAGAGTGGATAATCATGGCGCAGACAAACGCGACGACTAAGATTATGACGGCAGAAGTTGAAATAGTAAGTAGGGTCGGCGTAGTAGAGTCGATCAACCTTAAAATCGACCTGATCGGTCATCATATTAAATGCTAGCCCATAACGCGCATATTGGTACATACGTGTGATCATAGATTGGGTAAACTCTGTCCATTCTGCTTCGGCATTGTTAGCACGTAGGTGGAAGAGGCCACAACAGATCACATAATCAAAGAGTGGTTCAGGTGGTGCCGGTAGGGCAAGTAGATCTTCAATACAGAACTGTAGCTGAGGATTACGCGCCTGTGCACGTTCAATCATTCCAGGTGAAATATCTACCCCTTTATATTCTTTGGGAAGACTGCTATGTTCGTGAAGAAAGTCATAAAAATGGCCTAGTCCACAAGCCACATCAAGGATACTTTTATTGGCCAGCGAGGCAATCCCAGCCAGTACTTCAAAGCGCTGGTATTGAGACTGTTTACCATTGTAATCAACACCTTGAGGTGAATCGCCATGCTCTGCTAAGCAGCGTTCAAAATACTCTATGACTTTCTCTTTGAGTTGTTCCATATTCGTTTTCTGTCTCTGCCGATGTGCTACTGTAGACTTCGCTAATCACGTAATAGGGGCGGCCTTTCATTTCACGATAGATACGCGCAATATACTCTCCAATCACGCCGAGAAATAACAATTGAATTCCTGCCAGGAATGTTACTCCAACAAAGATTGAGGCATAGCCTGGTACATCTATAATACCCAACACACGGCGCACTGCCATATATAGACCGACGATCATTGCCGCAAACGCCAATAGCGAGCCAGTAATACTAGCAATGCGTAAAGGAAAGTCGGAAAACCCTATCAACATATCGAGGGTAAGAAAGATCAATTTCCAGGTGCCATATTTTGACTCCCCAGCATTTCGACTATTATGTTGCACTTCCACACCGGCATGCCGAAAGCCTAGCCAGCGCATCATAATAGCAGTGTCATACTGCTGTTCTCTTATGCTATTGAGCGTTTGTGCCACTTTACGATGTATAATGCGGAAGCCACTAATCATATCATCAGGGATCTCTATACCAAGCAGTCGTCTGATCAACCACATCACAAAGCGTGAACCAGAGCGCCGCCAATTTGCATCCACACGTCCAGCACGTATACCATAGACCACTTCAAAGCCTTCACAAAATTTTCCATACAGTTGCCCAATCTCTTCAGGAGGATTTTGTAGGTCTGCGTCGATAAGGACAATAGCATTGCCATGTGCGCGGTGCAGACCAGCAACAATGGCGGGATGCTGGCCAAAATTGCGCGAAAGTTGGATAACCGTAACCTGTGAGTCAGCCTGCTGAATTTCACAGAGTATCTTCAAACTATTGTCACTACTACCATCATCTACAAAAATGATCTCGTAAGGCTCGCCAATACCCACCATTGTGCTGGTAAGTCGTCGGTATAGTTCCAACAGATTCGCCTCTTCATTGAATACTGGCACAATGATCGAGATCGCAATAGTGTCAGATAGCTTTTTTGCATTCATGCGAGATCTCATAAGGTATATTGATCGAGAATTAGCTCTTTTCTGTAAGAGCCTGCCGTAATCCTATTGGCAGATCTTCCCAACATTCGCCATGCCAAAGCGGCTGGCCGGCTTGGGCAGCAGTAACTGCTCGTTGAAACCGAGCAATAGCTTTACCAAACTGATTATTTTTGCCTACCTGCAAGGTAGAGACAAGCTTTTCTACCTGTTCTAGCAATGCGCCAGCATCACCCTGAGAGGCGAGGGCAAGATGTCCACGTTGGCAAAGGTAGGTTGCAATATATATAGTATTGTCCAATTCCTTTACAATCGCTTCCGCTTCTTCGAGTAATTCTGTTGCTTGCGAGTAATTGCCTTCTACCTGTCGCTTGAATATTGCCATACTCCAGAGTGTTTCCGAGTAATTGAGTCGATCGCCTACCTGGTGAGAGATTTCTCTTGACTGCTCGTAGAGTGTCCAGGCTTCGCTAAGATGGCCTTGTTCACGGCGTGTATTGGCAAGATTGAGTAATGGTATTGCTTCAGAAAGCCGGTCGCCAATCTCACGCAGTATTGTTAATGCCTGTTCTAGCATAACAGAAGCCTCTGGCAAACGGCTTTCATCAAAATAGATAGTCGCGATATTGGTAAGGGCGGCGCCTTCATTATGTCGATCTCCTACTTCGCGATTGATCGCGATCGCTTGATTGTAGAGTGAAAAAGCCTGATCTGATCTACCTTGTTGATGTTGCAAAATAGCAAGACGATTTAGTGTAATACCTTCATGACGCCGCTCACCAACCTCACGCAATATTACTAGCGCTTGTTCGCACATCTGCTCAGCCTTGCTCAATCGGCTTTGAAAGAAATGTAGTGCTGCATAGTCGCTAAGAATTATCCCTTCACCGCGCCGGTCGCCACGCTGGCGGTAGATGGCAAGAGCTTGATCATAAAATTCTCTGGACTGATCAAGTTGCTCTAATGTTCTATAGATGTTTGCTAATCCATGCAGACTAGCAGACTGACCCGCTAGATCTCCTAGAATACGAGCTTGTGCAAGCGCACACTCTTTCTCAGCAATCGCTTCTTGCATACGTCCAGCATACCAGAATATTTTTGATGAGAGTTCATTGTGCACTTCAACACTCTCTACCGTAGGTGTTTCAACAAGCGCTAGATAGGCGCGGTAGAGCCGCTCTGCCTCTACATAGGCATAACGCGCGGCGGCTTGGCGTGCGCCTTTGAGGTAGTAGGGGAGAGCTTTCTCCTTTTCGCCCGCCTCTTGCCAATGCTGTCCTAATTCTGTTAACCATTCATTAAGACTGTCTGGATAGATGCTCTCGATCGAATTAGCGGCAGCACGATGTAATATGCTACGTTGTAGATCGGTTAGTTCTTGATAGGCGACCTCGCGGATCTGTTCATGTACAAAACGGAAATAACCTGTTGCTAGCTCCTCGATAATGTTACGTGCAAGCAACTCTGTGATTCCTTCCATAAGAGAGGTTTCATCTGCTTCTATAGCATCAGCTAGTAGAGCAGCATCAAACTCACGTCCTAGCACGGCAGCAATCTCAAGTAAGTTTTGAGTCTGTTGAGAGAGTCTATTAAGACGTTGTTTAAGCAGTTCGCGCAGTGAACTGGGCAATGGCAATGATTCATAGATTGCTTGAGAACCTTGAGCCGCGCCAGCTATTTGCCAGCTCCCACGTGCATCACGATAGAACAGCCCTTCAAGCACTGCTGTACGTAAGTATTCTGCTACAAAGAAAGGATTGCCTGCTGATTTGCGTGTAAGAAAGCGAGCAAAGAGCGATGGTGGGGGAGTGAGTGCAAGCATATCGCCTATCATCATTTCTAGTGCGGTTTCGTTTAGACGCTCGAGTTGGCGTCGTTCAGCAGCAGAATGCTCAATCAATGCTTGCAAACTACGATCAACCTCTTCGCTACGATATGTTGCTAGTACAAGTATTTTAAGCTGTATTAGTCGTCGCTCACGCAACAGCAATTCTAAGAATCCCAGTGTTAAATCATCAGCCCACTGTAGGTCATCAAGAATAAATATCAATGGTCTATTATCGGCAAATGCTGTCAAAGTATCGGCAAGATAGCTGAATAGGCGTAGACGCGCGCTTTCAACAGGAAGTTCTGCTGCTTCAGGATAGGCTTGCTGTCCAGGTAGTCCAAGCAGAGTTGGTTCGTAAAGCGCAAGCACCTTACCACGGGGTCCTAGTAGGCGCTCCGTTTCTGTGTCGCCGCGTGCACGGCAACGATCAGCAATGGTTTGGAGTAATTTCTTAAGTGGATGTAATGGCAAGCCACTGCCTTTGCCAGCTAATTGTAGTGTGGAGAGTGGTAAACATTCGCCGGTATAGACGGGGATGCCTTGTGCTTTTGCTTCACAGGCAGCTTCCATAACAAAACGGGTCTTTCCAATACCGCTCTCACCACCAATAAAAATAATACCGCCATGGCCAGAACGCAGACGGTTAAGCATACGTCGGAACTTATGTAGAATCTGCACACGTCCCGCAAAACGGGGACGATATAGATAAGCGCGAGGTCGCAATTCCGCCACCGGTTCATTCGATTGCCCAGTCAAGCCAGCCAGTACTGTTGCAACATCGGCAGCATGGCCTAAGCGGTCGCTCGGCTTCTTAGCAAGCAGACGTACTATTAGTGCGTCTAATTCTGCTGGCACACCATCAACCAATTGCGACGGCAAAGTAATGGAGTTATGTTGTAGTGCTGTGAGTAACTGACCAAGCGTTTCAGCGTGGAACGGTAGACGTCCTGTCACCAGTTCATAAAGTATACAACCGAGTGAATAGAGATCAGCACGTGCATCAACCAGATCACCTTGCAACTGCTCAGGCGCCATATAAGCGATTGAGCCGCCAACAAAATTTTCTACCTCTAGCGCCTCGCGTCCTACTGCTCCGCTAAAACGGGACATTAGACCAAAATCTACTAACACGGGCTGTCCATCTGGGCGTATTAGAATGTTATCTGGCTTTAAGTCACAATGTACAAACCCTTCCCCATGCAGGTAGGCAAGCGGCATACATAGTCGCTGAATAATAGAGAGCAGTGTGATGAGCGTGCCGCTAGCTGCAGGTAAGCGTTCTTTAGTAGTAGATTCGTCTGGTAAAGTGCGAGGGTATATGGGTGAGCCACTATTAATCGTACTTAATGCTGCTGTAGGACCCAGATCTAAGTTGTACCAACGTAGTGAAACACCATCAAGCAGCTCCATAGCATACCAGGGCAGACCCTCTTGCAGTCCTTCCGCAACAATACGCACTACTCCAGGATGTTTTATACTAGCAAGCGCATGGATCTCACGTCTTATACTGACTAGTAGACTCTCAAAAGGCACACGAACCGTCTTTACTGCAACCTGTTCGCCGGTTTCGCTATGCTTGCCTCGATAGACCACACCCATTCCGCCACGCCCTAGCACTTCCAGAATGCGGTATGGCCCTATTTGATCAGGCAGTCTATCTGCTGATCGTTCCAGGCTCGCACCGTTCATATATTTATTCGATCCTTAGTAGAACTGTGCTATAAACGATTATCTATGGTATCCAAGAGCCACCACAAGGGCTGATAATTTGAGCAGTAACAAAATCACTATC
>JBFLVQ010000082.1:0-21122 GCA_040758525.1 Acidobacteriota bacterium | reverse complement strand
TCTTCTACCCCCTTACGTGTCAATATACGTGTGATTGCTGCTTCTAACCAGGATATTGAGGTCGCCGTACGGGATAAGCGTTTCCGTTCTGACCTACTTTACCGTCTACGTGTGATTACTCTACCAGTGCCGCCACTACGCGAGCGATGCGAGGATATTCCATTGCTAGTTGAATATTTTATTAAACAACATACTCCTTCGGGTCGTACCCGTCCAAGTATTTCTAAAGCTGCTCTGGATCTGTTACAGCATTATCAGTGGCCTGGCAATGTACGTGAACTAGAGAATGTAATTGAGCGCGCCGTAGTACTAAACAGTTCTACTGTTATTACGCCAGAAGATCTACCTCAAGAACTGCACCGCAATGTGATCGCAGAATTGCCTGCAGGTATTCCTATTAGTAGCGATGAAGAAGTGATGCTTTCGCTTGCTGAAGTGCAACAGCGGCATATCAGGCGTGTACTTGATGCCATGGATGGTAACAAGTCACGAGCCGCACGTGTGCTTGGTATCGATCGCAAGACGCTTGAACGTATGCTTAAACGGCAGGGAGGCAACTCTTGATCGATCTACTTTCTCTCTACAGGCAGCCAAATCCCCTTCTGAATGCATCTTGATTTCGAGCGTTAGGTATATTAAGGAGAGCAATTATTTTCTTGCTCAGCCTAACCTGCTTTAGGCATGGTCTTGCCAAAAACTAATAGTATCTCTTATTGCTAAACAGCGCTTATCGCTGGATAGATACCTAAACTGAAGGATTATGCAGAGGGAAGAGACACAACGAGATCGCATACTGCTAGTAGATGATGAACCAAATATTCTCATAACCACGCAGGCAATCCTGCAGACAGACGGCTATGAGGTCGAGACTGCTAATAGCGCAATAGCTGCATTATCAATGTTGCAGGCCTCTGACTACGATCTGGTTATTGCCGACTTGAGCATGCCAACAATGGATGGACTTGAATTGTTGGAGCGGGCGCAAACTATCTTTCCCCTACCACTCTTTATTGTTCTTACTGGCTATGCATCTTTAGAGTCGGCAATCAAAGCGCTGCAATTAGGTGCCTACGACTACCTAATCAAGCCTTGTAATGTCTTTGATCTAAAATATTCGGTTAAGCGTGCATTGGATCGTCGCCGTCTCTCTGAAGCAGAAGAGTTGCTACAGGTGAGCCGTAGTATCAACTCTTCACTAGAATGTGATCGCATTCTCAATGTTGTAGCACGTGCAGCAACACGTATGTTAGGGCTGGATCGAGGTCTGGTACTACTCTTTGAACACAACCAGACAGGCGAGCGCCAGTTTAGAGTAATTAGCGAAGAGGTTTGCCAAGAAGAGCAAGTAGTAGGTTTCTATTGTGAGCATACTGAGATACGTGAGCAGTTGCTCAGTGGTCATCCTTTTATATCTAATAACACTACTGAGGATCTGCGTATTAGCAGTAAATGGAAGCTGCTGTCAGGTGTACAATCACTGCTGGTTGTGCCTATACACTCTAGTAAACAGCTCTTTGGTATGCTCTATGTGGAGAGTTATACCAAGCACCATAACTTCAATTATGCGGCATTACGCATTATTCAAGGGCTTGCCAATCAGGCTGCGATCGCACTGGAAAATGCACGCCTTTATACTGAACTAAAGAACAAGAACCATGAACTTGCTGAACTAAACGATCAGCTTAAGAAGCTTGATCAATTAAAGTCAAACTTTCTCAATATTGCTACTCACGAGCTACGTACTCCAATCTCAATTGTGCTTGGTTACAATATGATGCTGCGCAATGATATGGGAGATGGGTTAAGTGCCGAACAGGCCGAACTACTCGATGAATCGATTGTTAACTGCCGACGCCTGATACAACTGATCAATTCCATGTTAGATATCTCGCGAATAGAATCGGGCAAGCTTAATATTAATATTGCTGCTAATGATATACGTCGTTGTATAGACTCTGCTGTTAAGCTTCTGCGCGAGCCACTACGCGCTAAGCAGATTAACTTAAAAGTACAGATGCCATCCCAATTGCCTTTGCTTCCTTTTGATGCTGAGCGTCTGCAACAGGTCTTTATCAATCTAATTGATAATGCAATCAAGTTCTCTCATCCAGGAGGTGCAATCACAATACGTGCGGCGCTAAAAAAAAGCAGCTCCCGCACTGTCACTACACTTGCTCAGGGAAGCCCGGCTGGTCTAGCTACATTTGATGAACAGGTGCTAGAGGTCTCGGTAGAAGATACTGGCGTAGGCGTGCCTGCGGAGGAACAGGCATTAATATTTGAGGAGTTTGTACAGTCTTCTAACAAACCCTTACAGAGTGACTGTCTGCCTGGTTCTGGGCTTGGACTAGCGATTGCCAAAAAGATTATCGCTGCGCATGAGGGCAAAATTTGGGTCGAAAGCCAGCTTAACAAGGGCTGCAAATTTATCTTTCATCTACCTATTAACAGTAAACAGAACCATCAGAATAAGACTATCGCGAAGCGCCGCGCGCTCTCTAAAGGCAAGTGTTGAGACTCTTGCCAGTAAAACCTAGACTGCCAATTTGTATTACCGAAAAAGGGAACTTTCATGCCAATAATGAGCATATTAAGTCACATTTTTGGACACAATGATAATTGCCTGAGATGTCCAGGCTTCTTCAACGCGACAGGCGATCTTGTCTGTTTGTTTGGTTATAGATAGAAAAATGCGGCACCTTCTCGCTAGGTTATTCTAATAGTAATGTTTGGTACTGTTTTTGCTAATTAGCGCGCAGGCGAATGATATTTAACTATAAATACCAAATAATGCTCGTAGACACCCAGCCTTTTACTACCATTAGGTGTAGGTCGATGGCTGAGCAGAGGAAAATTCATGGATAGCGTCAAGATAATGATCGTTGATGATGATCAATCAATGACGAAGTACCTTAAATCTTACCTCACCAAACGAGAGTACGAAGTCAGTTGTGCGCATTCTGGTCAGGAAGCACTTGATCTAGTCAAGCGTTTTGAGCCGACGATCATACTGCTTGATGTTGCAATGCCTGGCATGAATGGACTAGAGACACTTGAGCGTATCAAGAAGATTCGTAGCGATAATACTGTGATAATGCTTTCCGGTTATGGTCAGGCTAACACCATTGTGCGAGCTATGAAGCTAGGAGCATTCGATTTTATCACCAAACCATTTGATCCACCGGAACTAGAGATCACCATTGGCAAGGCGCTTGAGAATGCGCGCATATTGAGCGAGTTGAGCCAACTGCGTGAACAGGTAAAACTAGGCACAGAAGCTACTCTGCTCTTTAGCGGTAACGCTGGCATGTTAGAGGTAAGAGAGCTGATCGATCTGGTCGCAGACACCGATGCGACCGTATTGATACGTGGTGAGTCAGGAACAGGTAAGGAGTTAGTTGCGCGACGGTTGCATCTGCTCTCCTCACGTAACAAACGTCCTCTCGTTAAACTCAATTGTGCGGCGATTCCTTATGAACTACTCGAATCAGAGTTGTTTGGCTACGAGCGCGGCGCTTTTACTGGAGCACAACGTCAGAAACTAGGTAAATTTGAGCTTGCCAACTTAGGCACAATCTTTTTGGATGAGATCAGCGAAATGCATCCCGCCTTGCAAGCTAAATTACTACAGGTGCTCCAAGATGGCGAGTTTACTAGGTTGGGTGGGAAGGAGGATATCTCCATCAATGTACGGGTGATTGCCGCCACCAACCGTAATCTGGAACAGGCCGTCGATCAGGGTGCGTTCCGTGAAGATCTCTTCTATCGCCTTAATGTTGTTACCATCCTCTTGCCACCATTACGCGAGCGCAAGGAAGATATCCCAATGTTGATAGACTATTTCCTCAAACGCTACAATCAGCATTATGGTAAGAATACCAGACCATTCTCCTCTGAAACGATGGTAAAACTGATGAACTCTAACTGGCCTGGCAATGTACGCCAGTTAGAGAATCTCGTTAAGCGTTATGTGATCATAGGTAATGAGATACAGATCATGAAAGAAGCTCTTACTGTAGTTCCAGAGATAACCCCAAGTATTGTTACGGTCGCAACACCACATACACCCACCGAAGTGCCTATCTGTGTAAATGAGACAAAAGATGTCAAAGATATCTCGCTTAAGGATTTAGGTCGCCGGGCTGCACTCCTTGCCGAACAGGAGGCGATCGAACGGGTACTCAATCAGACACGCTGGAATCGGCGTGAGGCAGCCAAAATACTTAAGATCAGCTATAAGGCGCTGCTCAACAAAATAAAATTTTTCGAGGAAGAGAAGACACGTCTTACCCAGGAGAGTAATGAGTTAAACTGATCGATATAGAGACAAGATAAGCTACTTATGGGTGACGCAACGATGCGTCCCCCTTTTTATTTGTCTATTTTTGATATGATTTTTCACTCTTCTCCCCTAGCGTCACAAAATTGGTAGTCAACTGCCAAGATTTTGCCATTTTTATTAATTTAGCAAGGAGAAAAAAATTCTTACCTGCCATAGGATAGTCTATTTCCTGCATTTAATGCTCTATGAAGGAGAGTTTGGAAAGGTTGTCTGTCTCTTATGGCGAGTTGCACGCAAATTGCTTTAGTAATGGCAGACGCAAATCTCACAATGGAGGAAGAGACGATGTTAGCAGTAGTCAACAATAACCTGACGCCAGATACTGAGCTGGTTGCTATATCCGCTGCCGGTGAAGATATGAGTACTTTTGAGGAGCTTTACCGTCGCTACTATCGTCGTGTCTATTGCCTATGCTTGCGTATGACTGCCAATGTTGCCGATGCTGAGGATCTTGCTCATGATGTATTTCTACAAGTACAGCGCAACATACGCAGCTTCCGTGGTGAGGCGACTTTCGCCAGTTGGTTACATCGCATTACTGTTAATCAAGTGTTGATGCGCTTTCGCAAGAAATCAACGCGTTGTGAGCTAACTACGGAGGATGGTGAGATGCCCGAGGTAGTGATGCCAAATACGGAGAAGCCATCGAACATGCCGATCATAGATCATATTGCAATTGCTTGTGCAATCGAGAGGCTGCCAACCGGTTATCGTAAAGTCTTCCTCTTGCATGATGTTGATGGTTATGAGCATGAAGAGATCGCTCGGATTCTAGGAATTAGCGCGGGCACTTCCAAATCACAGTTACATAAAGCACGTATGAAACTACGTGGTATCCTACTCAAACGTGCGGCAGAGGTTGAAGAAGAGATACTTGAGAGTAGTCAGAATGTTAGCGCGCAGTTGCTGGCAGCCTAAAGACTACTGCTCTTCATTATAGAGTACTACGGTCATTGAAAATTTCGGTCCTAATCGTAGGCGATCACCAGATTTTAGCGATCCACGCGAAATACGACAGTCATTGACAAAAGTGCCATTTAATGAAGTGTCAAAGATCTCTGCGCTACCATCGGTATGTATAATGATCGAACAATGGCGGCGCGACACCATACGGCCTTCGTCATGTATTGTGATGTCGTTGTCAGTAAGACGGCCAATCGTATTACAGCCGATCTTAAGGCGATGCAACATCGAGCCCATCATTAGCACAAAGCTAGAGTCATTGGAAGAGATATAGTGCGACTCGTCAACCACCACTGATCCTACTGGTACTTCTGGATAGTCCTGAGAGAGTGATATTGTTTGTGACCCTATCGTCTTGATCATCTGATCACGCATAGAACGGAACTGTTCCAGGCGTACTCCATGTAGGTGTGAACTGTCTAGTTGCTCGTATATCCCCATAAAAGACCTGAGCTTTAAGGTCGAATTTAGTAACCGCCTTAAGGCTCGAAAACCCCCTTGCCAGAATTATAAGCTTGGTGGCCTGCTTTTGCAATTTTGCCGTTAATCTACGCAACTTTACTGCTTAACCGGGCGTCTGCTCTTCACGAGAGGGAGAAGCTGGCAGCAGGATATCAGTGACATCGACTAGCTCGTCAGAGAGTTCGGCTTCATCAGCAGCTTCTGAGAGCACGAGAGTTGGAAAAGCTTGTGGTAGAGAGAATGCTTCACCATCCACAATTCCAAGCACTACCGTGATATTATCTTCCGCACCTAACTCTTTAGCCTTCTCAATAAGCAATCGACAGGCAACCGCAACTTCTCGGCTCTGCGCGACAATCTCTAATATCTGAGCTTCGCTGAGTTTTTTGCTCAGTCCGTCTGAGCAGATAAGTAGCCGGTCACCACGTGCTAGCTCAAGGGTTGTTACTACTGGTACAACGGTCTCACGTGCTCCTAATGACTGTAGCACAATATTACGATAAGGATGTGTTTTCGCCGAGTTGGGTGTAAGCACGCCAGCATCTATAAGAGTTTGTGCCATTGATTGATCACGGGTAAGCTGCTTGATTGTCTGGTTACGTACTAGATAACAGCGTGAGTCGCCTACTTCAACTAGATAAGCAAGTGGTGGTACGATCCAGGCAGCAGTAAGCGTGGCTGCCATCCCGGCTGTTTCTGGAGTGCGACGTGACTGTTCCCAGATCAGTTCATTGGCAGCGCGGGTGGCATCCATTAGACATTTTCCATAGGCTTGCTTGGGGTCACTATTGAGGATCTCCTCTTGAAATACCTGTACTGCCAATGCGCTAGCAATTCCACCACGTCCATCACCACCAGCGCCATCACTTACCAGCATTAAGAAACCTTCTTCTCCTACGAAGCCAGCAAACTGTTCGAAACAGACACAGCCATTGTCGATGTTAGCGAGCGAGAATCGATCTTCATTGAACTTGCGTAGTCGTCCAGCATCGGTTGCGCCATATACTTTAATGCTTGCGGAAGTTATATCATTCACCCAATTGTGTCTCCATTATTGATTCCATATGGTCACTGCGTGTGATAGGGAGAATGTCAACCGCAGAATAGATACGCACCTTGGCCTCTGGCGAGAGACGCTGCACTGCCACGATAATTAAATCTAACTCGTCAATAAAAAGATGTGAAGGCAATACCATATCACTCATACCAGCAAACCAGTTTGCCCCTAGTAATAACCATTCCTGATCTTCTTCGTCATAGGCGAGCAGAACCTGACGACTAGCAGGAGGATCATAGCAGACAGGAGTGAAGAATTCTTCTATCTTAACAATATAACAGGGTAACTGTCGTCCATACATCATCAGACCTAGTGGTGATGACTGCTGTTGTAAGTGATCGGCAAGCGAGGCTGCCAATTGGTCAGCATCTGCGTAAAAATGGCTACTAATGCCTTTCTCTTTTGCCAGTAATGCCGGATTCTCTTTCATGGTCTATTGCTAATGGTCTTTTTTCTCCGCGGCTTTTTCGTCTTTTCTTAGCGTCTTCTCTTTACCCTATACCGACACGATCACTGATCAAAAACTTTCCCATACATCTTTGAACACCGCAATTAAACGGTATGGATCGATCAATTCTGAATCTATGATTGAACAAACTTGTGAAACGAATGTGTAGCCATTCCTGCCTACCTGCCTGCTTGCGCTAATTGCTCTGAGAGCAACAATGAGATTATGCAGGAATCAGACTATCATATGGTAGGGATAGCACTGGTTTCAAGCGTAAAGTTGCGTATCAGGGCGTGTCATAGGCGTTTAACAGAGTTGCTTTCTTGACAGCGAGATGGTAAACATCTCTTTGTTGAGGTCTCTACTATTATGAATAGTCATTATCTTAAACTAATAGTCGCTTTTCTCGCTATGTTAGGGTTATTGAGCTGTAAATCGGCCGACCGTACACCTGCTCCAGCAGTATCCAGTAACAAAAAGAGTTTTGCTACTCACACGCTTAGCGATACAGAACTGCGTCGGCAGATCGAGGCCAGTCGGCTAGAGAAGGATAAGAGCCTACGTCAATCCAAAGACTCTCCCTTGCCAGCCGAAGCGCGAGCTGCTTTCAAAGGGTTAAACTATTTTCCTGTTGATCTAGGTTATCGATTTAAATGTGAATTGAAACTTTACAATAATAATGAGCGAGTATTAATGTTAACTAGTACCGGCGAACAGAGTGAGTACATACGCTATGGCTATGTTGAGTTTAATGTTGCTAATGTCCCTTGCCGGCTAGATATATTTAAACCTACCTTCCTTGGTCCAGATTCACGACACCTCTTTATTCCTTTTCGTGATGCTACCTCTAGTAAAGAGACTTATGGCGCAGGTCGTTACTTGGAATTTGAAGAGACTGGTGACTCTCAGTATATACTCGATTTTAATCTTGCCTATAATCCCTATTGCGCCTATAACAAGAATTATAGTTGCCCTATTCCACCTGCACAAAATACCTTGAAGGCTGAAATACGTGCTGGAGAGAAGAACTATCATAGTGAATAGTGTCAGTTTCACTTTTGACAATAAGAAAATCATAGATTTTAGCTATAACTGACATTGCATGTATCTATAGACAAAAATTTTTCACTATGTTAGAAAGACTTAAATTTTAGCTGGATTGTATCGCGGATTAGAGATGAAGAATACAATGGTGAGATTAACAGACCTGACGCATTGTGGTGGTTGAGCTTCTAAGATTTCGCCAAGGGCGCTGGCTCAGGTGCTGAGTCGGGTAAAGAGACTACCAATGAATGAGAATCTTTTGGTCGGCATAGAAACGGCTGATGATGCTGGCGTGTATAAGCTAACCGACGAACTTGCTTTAGTACAGACAGTAGATTTCTTTACACCTATTGTAGATGATCCCTATCTATTTGGTCAGATCGCTGCGATCAATTCCCTTAGTGATGTTTGGGCAATGGGTGGAGAGGCGGTAACGGCGCTAGCAATTGCCTGTTTTCCTGTTGCTGATGCGGAACTAGATGTTTTTGGTGAGATTATACGTGGTGGAGCAGAGAAGCTAGCAGAACTAAATGTAAGCCTGGTGGGTGGACATACAATCGAGGATACTCAGCTTAAGTTTGGTTATGCAATCACAGGATTGGTACATCCAAACAGAATAATCACTAATGCGGGAGCGCAGCCAGGTGATAGGTTAATTCTTACCAAACCGCTTGGCGTAGGAATAATAACTACAGGAATTAAGTTTGAGCGTGCTAGTGCAGTAGCAGCAGATGCGGCGATCAAAGTAATGCTTGAACCAAACCGTGCGGTGTCACAAGCAATGCAGGCGGTTGGTGTACATGCTGCTACCGATATAACTGGATTTGGATTGCTTGGGCATGGTTTTGGTATCGCCAAGGCAAGTGGCGTTACACTACAGTTTGATCCTAATAAGATCCCACTATTGCCGCAGGTGTTGGAACTAATTGGGGAAGGTATTTTAACACGAGGTGATCGCACCAATCGGGAGTATGTAGGTGATGCCATTGAATTCAGTCCAGAGATTTCTAATCCACTAAGATCAGTACTATTTGATCCTCAAACAGCAGGTGGTATGTTGATTAGTGTAGCTGCTGAGAAGGCCAGGCTACTGTTAAGTGAATTACAAGGACGGGGAATTGTTGCTAGCGAGATTGGTTGTGTTATTGATTATCAAGGCAAATCACTTCAAGTTATGCCAAGCTAGTCTGATAAGCTTATATCTGATAGATCCGATTAAGATGGGCTAGCTCTCGTTCTTTGACGATCATATTAAACTTCTCAATATTAGCTGTACTATGAAAGGCTCTATAACCATTCTGGAGAAATTCCATCACATCACCTACACCAATAAAGAAAGCTGCTAGCTTTACACCTCGTATGATCCAACCGATTGCTGCCAGTCGGCTCATTCCATGCATAAAGGTTGTGCTAGTAACAGTAAGCTCGATCTGGCGCACACGCTCTGTGTAGTTATCACAGGCACGATAAGCAGTTGCGTATAAAGCTTCTATATTGGTCTCATTGGCGCCTAAGGCAAGCAGTTTCTCTACCACTAGATCATCTAATCTTTCTGAGAGATCATTAAGTTCTATAAGCTTCTCGACACCACTGTAGATACGTGCTCCCATAGCATCTTTAAGAAAGTGAGAGAGTTTCTTGAAAGCATTATTACGACGAGTAAAATCGCGAGGCGCATATATATCGGTAAAGAAGAACTCCCCTAGTTGACCATATTCCTGTGAAGTTAGTAGGTCATTATAAGTAGCGCGTAAACGTTTAACTTGATAGTGCTGTAGCGCTCGTTTGAGAGTAATAGCAGAAGGATTTCCTTCTGCTTGATTCTGGCTCTGCGTCATAATTATGATCCCTTATTAGCAGATTAACTCATAAAAGATTTTTACCTTTCACATTGATTAGATTATCATTAGATGCTATGGGTCGATACCGATTAATGTTACAGAAAGTTAGTTCGCATAAGCTGGATAATGATCTTCTTGAAGTCGAGGTCAAGCTAGCGGCACAGGATAAGAGTTTTATTGGTCAGTCGTGTGGTAAAGACGAGGCTGAAGCATACTTGCGTCTTAGTGTTGAAGCTACCTTGAATGCTATTGTCCAGGCTCTCGTGCGTCCAATCAAATTTAGCTTGAGCAGTGTGCTCATCAAAGAATTAGCAGAGCATAAACAGAGAGTAGTAGTGGTGCTATTAAGAACTGACTATTTTATTGAACCAGTAGGCGAGGCAATAGAACTATTGGGTGCTTGCAAGATTGCTAATTCTGAAGAAGAGGCTGCTGTACGTGCAACTCTTAACGCCACCAATCGTGCGATTGCACTGCTATTACGTTAGCAGCCATCCATCACCTTAAATTGGTGATGAATGGCTAGCGCTGGATCAATATTTCTACCTGTTCTTATGCGTAAGAGTGTAGTCCTGGCAGCAAGTAGCTAACACCTAGATAGGTGAAAAGCATAAATAGGAAACCAAGGATGGCAAAGTAGGCTGAACGTCGTCCCTTCCAACCGTGGGTGATACGTGTGTGTAGGAAGCCAGCATAAGCAACCCAGGTAATGAACCCCCAAGTCTCTTTAGGGTCCCAGCTCCAATATGTTCCCCAAGATTCATTCGCCCATACCGCACCAAGAATAAGCATCAAGGTGAGACCTGGGAAACAGACTGAAACCATCTTGTAGTTTAAGCTATCGAGCACATCGAGTGAGGGGAGATTACTAAGGATCTTATCCCCACGTAGTTTGAAGAGCAGGAAGAAGAGTCCCCCTACAATCACAGCAAAAAAGCCAGCACTTACTACTGGATTGGAGCCAAAACTTACTCTCATCTTTGGTGAAAGCTCTTGTAACCGTGCACGTACCTGCTCAGCAGTAGGCGTGGTGGCAGCATGGTTGTGATTGTCCCCATCATTATGGTCATGATCGTGACCCATTTGGCCAGCCAGTTTAGGTATCTGGGAATCTGGCACATAGTTGCCTAGATCTTTGATCGAATTCATCTGGTAGTACATTGTACCAACCGCTAACACTTGGAAGACGAAACCAACAATAAAGAGTTTGTTTGCGATCTTACGCAATGAAGCATCCTCACCCATAAACATATCTTTTAGGTAAAGCAGGATGGCAATGAAAAAGGTAACTACAACAACCTGTATCATCCTTCCTACATATGGGAATTCTGCGGTCATAAAATCGCCACGCGCTTCGGTGAAGCGTATAGGAGTGAAAGCACCATTCATGTTCTCCATTACAACATTCATGCCAAAGCTTCCTGAGATCAAAGAAAAATTGCCGAACATGCCTGCCACCAATAGATAGATGCTGACAGCAAAGAGTGCAACCACCAAGGCCACTCGTTCGACGGGCATTTTGTCTTTGAGCAGATAGAGGATGGCAATAGCAAAGGTGACAACAATCACGCCGTAGCTGAGAGCTGCTACTCCCACATGTATAGGTCGCCAGTAGCTGCGTAGAATTGGTTGTAGTGTAGATATGTCATTACCTAGGAAGATTGCCAAGATAAGGAAGAGCGCGCCTAGCGGCATAGTCACAGCGCCAAGAAATTCATATTTCTTGCGTGTGCCTACTAGTACAGAAGTAAAGCCAAGAAAGCAGGTCAATCCAAGTGTAATATCATATAGGTTGGAGAGTGGGAAAGTATGATTGACCTTTTCTGTCCAAGGCATTGTCGGCCAGATCTTCGGCATATCACCTTGTAGCTTGGTATGTTCAACATATTCGATCCAACGCACTCCCCAGGCCGCTAGGTTACACATAAAACCGAATCCCATCAGCCAGATGGCAATTCTACCCATTAGCGGTTCACGCCCAATGAGGTACATCCCAAAGAGTAGTGAGGAGGCAATATAAAAGATAAATGCTAAATTAGTGAGGCTGCCCTCACGTAACACATTGAGTGTCGAGCCTTGGTACCGGAACAACACTAACAATGTTGCGCCTATTAGAGTTAGGATCACGGGCAGTAATGAGTTGAAGTTACGCCAGTCTTGTGTAGGGAGCTCAATGCCGGGTTGGAGTTGCCCAATTTCCGCTTTCGATGACATCTTTACACTCCTTCGGTTAAATATCGCAATTAATATGAAGTTGCCTTATGGTTCGGCAGCCAGCAAACGGAACCAAATTATACACTAGTTACCAGGAACTACGCCAACCTTTCAACCATGATGGATTAGGTAGTAAATTGAAAGACTTCAGAGGCGACCCCATCAACGATCACTACAAGACGATTGACCTGGCCAGCAGGTTTAAGATTAAGATCGCTAGGACTACCTTTAATAGTCAGCTTGCCACTCTCTTTATTGAAATTAATCGATAATTTAATACGCTCTCCATTAATACGTACAGTTGCTTTAGCGGCAAAGTTGCGGCCGATAATACGCAGCTTATTCTTACGATAGAAAGCGCGTGTGATCACAGGCGGAGCGCTAGCCACTTCCACAACTGCACGCACCAACCAACTGCCAGGGGCAATACCAAAATTGGGGAAGGTCTGGTCAACACGAGAGAAAGTTACACCATTATCAAGAGTAAAGAATGAGCGCCGACCGGCTGGTGTCACGGTGCCAGGCTGGTCTATCAATGCGGGTAGTTCAGCAACAAGTAGTGTATCGACTGCTCCTACAATAAAAGCTCCACTATCGATCGTAACTGTTTGCGGCAATTCATAACGTTCATAGCTACCAGGAGAATTAGCAGTAACCGAAAAGACAATATCGGGCCGCTGATTTGGACTCGGCCCATCCTCTTCTGGATCTCTATAGACTACTACCTTGATAGGTGAGCCGGAAGGTATTCCATCTCTACTATTATTAAAAGCGATTAGCACCTCTTTCAGAGTAGCTGGATAGGAATCTGGCTTGAGCTGGTTGAACCAACCAAAGCCAGGATCTCCACTCCCGCCCACGCCGTTATCAGCCGTGCCATCATCAATTGCAAGTAATTGATCAACAGCCGGTCTAGGCGATACAACCGGTTGAGCGCGTAACTGTTGGGGTGGGTGTGCTGGTACTGCGATAAGAAGAACAGAACATAACAAGAGCAATGCAGCAACCTGTCGCCAAGGGTAGATATTCTTCATGAACTACTCCACAAAACTTAACCTTGCGCGCCAATATGCTGGCGCAGACGGGCAACCTGCTGCTTGAGCAGGTCGGTATATTCTGAAACTGGACACATCTTTACATAGTCTGAAAAAGCGTCTGCGGCCTCCAGAATGCGGCCCATTTTGATAAGTACATAGCCACGGTTATAGAGCGCAGTGCCATAATCAGGGAGAATCTCAAGCGCACGCTGGTAACTATCCAGCGCTTCATTATAACGCTCCATTTCAGTGAGCACATAACCACGATTGTACCAGGCTTTATGGTAGTCAGGCTTGAGTTTAAGCGCTTGATCAAAACAGTAAAGAGCGTCTTCCAAGCGGTTTGCCCGTGTTAGCACAAAGCCACGGTTATTCCACATAGAAGCATCCTCGGCGCGTATCTGGAGAGCAGATTCGTAGATATCGGCAGCCTCATCATATTTGCCCAGTTTGGCCAGTACATAGGCTCTATTGTAATAGGCTGGTCGGTAGTCTGATTTAATCTCTAGGGCACGGTTATAGCTCTCTAATGCCTCACGGAAATACCCTATACGCGCCATCGCACAGCCCCGATTATTCCAAGCAAGATAATGATCAGGCTTAGCATCAATCGTATGTTGATAGCTCTCCAGGGCATCTTCAAAGCGGCCCAATTTGCTTAGCACATTGCTACGATTAAACCAGGCTGAATAGAAGTCTCGCTTCAATTCTACCGCACGATCAAAGCTGGTAAGGGCGTCATTATAGCGTTCCAATTCGATCAGTGTGCAACCGTGATTATACCAAAGGGCTGGCTCGTCCTTAACCGACTCAAGTGCTTGCTCGTAAGCTTCTGCGGCTTTCTTGAACTGGCCTTTAGAGAAAAAATCATTGCCATCCTTAAATAGCCGCTCTCCGGAAGACATGCGCGTTATCCCCTCTTTGCACTTTTTTGTTTAGGTGATTGGGCTCTGTTTCGAGGCATTTTAGCATAATGCGGAGGCAGCTAGCCAAGCAGAAACTCACCTACTTAGCTGAGGAACCCCGTTTGCCTTGCTAAACTAGTGAGCTGTTATGAGTAGATCTCTCTTAAGGATGTTTAGAAAATTATGAAAAGGTCATTGATCAGTCTGATATTCTTGCTTATCTGTTCAGTAGTAACCGCAGCACAGAACAGTTCGCTGCGGTTTTCCCCAAACAATATCCCTATGCCTACCCGACAAGTGGCAAGTACTACCAATATCTTTGCCCATCCCGGTATGATCAATAGCTATCCAAACTCACTTGGTCTTACTATAGGGCTAAAGAAGAAGCGTAGCCGGCGTGTTATCACTACCGAACCGATTATCATTTTAGAGCCTAGTCTACGTGATAAACCTCACATTGAATAAGTTAGCGAAAGGTTAATTCTCCTGGATCAGTTTCTCAATTCAACTATTGGTTAGCTATAATGGTCATGGCTGCAGCAACACTAATGGCGAGGTGAACTTAATGGCGATTTATGAGCTGTGGATTGAATCTTCCCTAGACGGAAAGTATATCGGCTGTTATAATCGCTTACCGCCTAATAAAAATGATACAGCTTTTGCTACGGCAGAAATGGAAACACCACAGGCGGCGGCGCAAGCCATGCGCATACAATTACGCAAAGCACTTACTGCTGCCGACCAACTTCGTGTGCGTGGCCGTATTAACATTTACGATAATGTGAATGATGCGCTAGAAGATATGCTACGTTCTTAGCTGCCATTTCCGGCATATGTTTACTTGTATATTTAGGTTCTCTATTTGACTGTGCCGCTAGATTTGTGATATATGGCTCAGCACTGAACCTTTTTTAGGGAAGCTGGTTTAAACAGTTAGCTACGCTTCTGCCTCTGTTCGACCGCCTCAATCTTAAGTTCTATAAGGATAGGCGTATTAAATGGTCAACAGGCAGCATTATTAAGAGTGAAATTCCATACCATTTAAGATCTTAGAAAGGAGAAAAGTAATGAAGCAAATGATGTCTAAGAAGAGAGGCATTGCCCGATATACATTACTCACACTAATGATGGTGGGACTGTTAATCGGCACTGGCCTGTGGATCAGTTCCGATGTTTCTGCCAATCACCCAGTATTAGTTGAGGGTGATGCAGACTTCGATGGAGACGGTCTATTGGGTATTGCAGAGAATACTGATAATTCTACCGACCGTATCTTTGGAACGATCAATGCAGCGCTGGATATGCCTAATGGTGGTGCAAACCAGAACGGCCGTGTCACCATTGTGACCTCTGGTCGCTTTCCGGAAGTAGTAACCATTACCGGCGCCAATGGTAATGTTTCACTAGAAGGCGCGCCTGGTGTGGATGCCAACATCGATGCCGTGCTTGCCGGCGCCACTGGTAACCCCGAGCGTCAGGCTCAGCCTGGTGTCGTAGTAAATGCCCAAGCTACCCGTGTTATCACAATACGCAACATCATGAGCCGTAACTGGACTGATGGAATACAGGTAACTGGTGGTTCACGTGTTATCATAGACAACTGCCGCTTTGAGCAGAACGTCAACTTTGGTATTCACGTTATGGGCTCAGCTAGGGTGGCAATTAGCAACTGTCAGGTTAATGCTAGTGGCTTCCGTGTTGCTCCTATGGTAGATAGCACTCCTAGCCCAGGTATTGGCATACGCTTTGAGGGCCAATCTACCGGTACGATCGCTTTTACCACTGTTAATGGTAGTGTTGCTGCTGGCATTTCGAATACCACTGGCCGCGCCAATGCCGTCGGTATTCTTAACGTCAATGTGTTTGACAACAATGGTAGAGACTTCGAGAATATTAGACCGCCGAAGTTCTCGACCCCAGGCGTGAGATAGTAGATCGACAACAATCGTCGTTTGTGCTGAAACAGCGCCACTCCCTGCGAGGGGAAAGGGCGCTGTTTTATTTTAGTACTCTGTTTAGCTAGTCTATAAAGGAGTAGAGAAGGTAGATGCGAATATTAGCATTATTGCTCTGTTGGTTGCTGGCTGTTGGGATCGGTGCGCAGGCTTACCAGCCACAAGTTAACCGAGATTATATCGATATAACGGCAAAGATCATTGGTAGTGCGCTAGTAGAGGAGAAGGCTTATGATAGACTCTCCTATCTGTGTGATCGTATAGGCCATCGTTTGAGTGGGTCGCAACAACTCGATCAGGCCATTGAATGGGCACTGACTACTATGAAAACAGATGGCCTAGAGAATGTGCATAGCGAACCAGTAATGGTACCACATTGGGTACGTGGCGCTGAGAGTGCGGAAGTGATCGCACCAGTTCAGCATAACCTCTCGATTTTAGGCTTAGGTGGTACGATTGGCACGCCTCCCGAAGGTATTGCTGGAGAAGTTGTAGTAGTAAAGAGTTATGAACAACTGGATGCATTAGGGGCGGCTGTAAAAGGAAAGATAGTTCTCTACAATGTTGCAATGCGCTCTGATATCGAACCAGGTCGCGCTTATGGTGAGGCAGTACAGTATCGTACTAATGGTGCTAGCCGTGCTGCTAAACATGGCGCCGTCGCCATGCTGCTACGTTCTGTCACTACTCGTAGTCTACGTACACCACATACCGGAGCAATGCGTTATGCCCCCGATGTGGCACAAATTCCTGCTGCGGCTGTAACAATCGAAGATGCAGAACTGATCGATCGATTAGTTGCTCGTGGCGAAAAGGTAATCGTGCAATTAAAGTTAGGCGCAAAAACATTACCGGATGCCAAATCTGCCAATGTTATTGCGGAATGGCGTGGGCGCGAGCGTCCCGAAGAGATTGTCTTGATCTGTGGACATTTAGATTCTTGGGATGTAGGAACAGGCGCAACGGATGATGGTTCAGGTTGTATAATGGCAATGGAAGCAGCCCGTATTCTTGCCAAACTCAATATGCGACCAAGACGAACGATTCGTGTGGTACTGTTTACTAATGAAGAGAATGGACTACGAGGGGCTTTTGCCTATCGTGATGCACACCGTCAAGAGATTGATAAGCATATCGCAGCAATCGAATGTGATGCTGGTGCAGATCGGCCTGTGGGCTTCTCTTTTAGTGGTACGGATCGTGCCTTTGCCACTATTGAGCAGATTGCCCCATTATTGAAGGGATTGCGTGCTGACCGTAACACCCGTGGTGGAGGCGGCGCAGATATTTCACCATTGATTGAACTGGGTGTGCCGGGTTTGGGATTACGCCCGCAACAGGAACATTATTTTGATCTTCATCATACTGAGGCGGATACAATGGATAAGATCGATCGACAAGCGCTTTCACTAAATGTCGCTACTCTAGCAGTAATGACATATATGCTAGCCGATCTTCCCGAACCGCTAGCGCGTCAGTAGCTAGTTTATCTTGAGCTGTGACTTGTTATAATTTTAGTTATGCCAATCACATCGCAAGAGATCAAAGAGTATAGTTATCAACTAGGGTTTGCCAAGGTAGGAATAGTGCGCGCTGAGCCACTTGAGTTAGAGGGGGGACTCTTACGGGAGTGGCTAGCACAAGGCTATCATGGCAAGATGAACTATATGCAGCGAGGCGTGGATCGGCGTACTGATCCACGCCTTCTGCTACCTTCTGCACGTAGTGTCATCTCTGTTGCGTTTAACTATTACACACCACAACAACACACCCACGACAGCGAGATAGGTAAAATTTCACGTTATGCCTGGGGCGATGACTATCACGATGTACTTGGTGAACGATTGCTACAGTTGCTTGACTTTATCCAGGAGCATGAGCCTTATCTAGAAGCAAAATGCTATGTTGATGCAGGGCCAATGATGGATAAAGCCTGGGCAGTACGAGCAGGGATAGGTTGGCTTGGTAAGCATACTAATGTGATTACACGCGAGTATGGTTCTTGGGTCTTTCTAGGAGAAATTCTTTTGAGCCTGGAATTAGAATATGATGATACTATTGTGCCAGACTATTGTGGTACCTGTACACGATGTATAGAAGCCTGTCCTACACAAGCGATCATTGCTCCTTATCTAGTCGATTCGCAACGCTGTATCTCATATGCCACAATCGAGCTGAAAGATGAGCAGATACCAGCACCGATAAAAGATCATCTCGATAATTGGATCTTTGGCTGTGATGTTTGCCAGGACGTCTGTCCTTGGAACCGTTTTGCCCGTGAATGTGAGGAAGAGCGTCTACAACCACGTGAGGGTAATCTTGCCCCCCGTTTAGATGAACTGTTGGAAATATCTGCTACAGAATTCAAGCAACGTTATCAGAATAGTCCTATTACCAGGCCGAAGTATGCTGGTTTCTTACGTAATGTGCAGGCTGTGCGTGATAGTGTACAAACAGCGTCGCAGTCACTACGCGATCAAGAAGATGAAGTCTAATAACGGATTGTTTCTACTAGTCTATTGGGAATTGCAGTAGTATCGGTTCACTATGATAGGCAGTGTTTGTCAACCAAACATACTACTATGGTTTGAAGATACTGAGCGTGGTTACACGCTTGCCAAGCTGCTTTCAACAGTCGGCTTTCTCCCTCAGGTTATCGAAGGCTTGCCAGCTACGCTAGCAGCGAATGCTCAGCTATTAGTCGTACAAGCAGACACAACAAAATTGATCGCAACTGCCATTGCTTGGTGGCAACAGTATCGTTACCAATATAACATACAACTTTTACTTGTCGATCTGCCGGCTGTCGTTATTAGTGCTGGCTTACCAGAAGGTGTATCAGTGTTAGAAGGTAAGCGAGAGGCTACCATAATAGTGGCTCATATCGGATATCTACTCTATCAAGCAGCATACCTGCGTAGTTGTGCTGCCGAGGCGGAACTCGCTTCACATCGTATTTATGAAGAGCTATTGCAGAAGAGTACAGATCTGTTCTTCACTCATGATGTTGATGGCGTGGTACTAGAGGTGACAGCAGGGATTAAAGCCGTGCTTGGTTATCAGCCAGAGGAGGTGATAGGACGACGGCTTGCTGAAATTGTTCCTTCTATCTACCGTCAACAGGTGGATGAATATCTGCGTGAGATTCATGAAAAAACTAACATAAGAGGCTTACTCACGATTAATAATAAACAGGGCCAAGAGTGTGTGTTGGAGTATAACAGTTCTCCTATCTATAACAATGGCAAGCTGAGTTGTGTTTCTGGTATGGCACGTGATGTCAGTCATACAATAGAGTTACAACGCAAACTGGCGGCTTCAGAGGCGCGTTATAAAGATCTTGTAGAAAATAGTGATGACATTATCTATACACGCGATATGGATGGTCGTCTGCTTAGTCTTAATCAACCCACCGCAAGTTTCTTTGGTTATCCCTTAGAACAGTTGATAGGCCGTCGTATACAGGATTTCTTTGAGGACAAGGAGATCTTAGAACAACAGATCATCTACACTAATCAGATCCTGTTAGCTGAGAAGACTCACCGAATGATCTCTACCATGCGCAATTTCTCTGGTGAAGTACGTACAATTGAATTTAATACATCATTGATACGTGATAGTGATGGCCATCCCACAGGTGTGCGTGGTATTGGACGTGATCTTACCGAGAAGGTTGATACCAATCGTCGGCTGCTGACCACTATTGCACAGTTGAAAGAGATTGCTCGTATCACTGCTGATATACTGCATTTCAAAGACTATCAACAATTGCTGCATCAGGTGGTTAATGCGATCGCTGAACATAGCGATTACCAGTTTCTGCTACTTACTCTGTTTAAGGAGCAGTCGCCTTATCACGAGACAATAATGTCGGCAAACAGTACTATCTCGCCAGATATGTTGGCGCGCCTAAATGAGCAAGTGATCTCGGTTGCACGCGCAATCGATCAGATTCATGCTGGCATTAAGATTGAAGTGCCACAGATTGGCGCTGCCTATTACTTTCCTACACATCTACAGAACCTGATAAATAAAAAAGAATGTCTTGCCATCTATAAGAGTGATATCCCTTATAGTGGCGGTGAAGGTCGTTGGCATAAGAATGATGAGCTACTTATTCCTATTGTTGGGCGTAACAACAATTATCTAGGATATCTCTCTCTTGATGATCCACGTTCTGGGCGTGCCCCTGATCCTCATACGGTTCTGCCTATTGTCTGTTTTACCAAACAGATTGCTCAGATTATTGAACGTATTAAGATCGAAGCCGAATTAAGCCATGCGGTGACCGAGCTGACACTAGTAAATGACGAACTAAAAGTGCTCAATAAGACCAAAGCAGAATTTGCTGCAATGCTTGTGCATGACTTAAAGAGCCCTGTTACTATGATACTGGGTGCGCTTGATATATTAGAGGATTCTCTTACCAAAGAAGATAAGGCCGCCTGGACAGTGCTAGCACGCTGTCGCAAATCTTGTGAAGGTATCATATATCTGTTTGATGAATTGCTACAGGTCTACCGACTCGATTCTGAGGAATTGCATTTAGATAGTAGATACACATCACTACATGAGCTGATCGATGGAGCGATTGGAGAGGTAGAAATGACTGCGCTTACACGCCAAATTGCGATCAATTCCTCACTACCAACAGAATGCTGGAAGATTAAGGTTGATAGCAGCAAGATGCAACGTGCCATTCTCAATCTACTCAATAATGCTCTTAAATTTACTCCTAATGGTGGCGAAATACGTGTGCAAGCAAGATTAGTAGAAGACGCTTCAGTCACAAACGGTCAGCGACTGCTTACCATTAACATTATCGACAATGGTGAAGGCATACCAGCAGAGTCA
>JBFLVQ010000081.1:0-21155 GCA_040758525.1 Acidobacteriota bacterium | reverse complement strand
AAACCCGCCTATCTGCACGCCATAAATGGACGGCAGCTTGCGGCGGGTTTATTCTTCGGCTTTAACCATTGTTTTTCTTTGCTGCCATTGTAGAAAACCTTGTTATTTCGCTTATTTTTCGCTATAATTTAGCCATTCAAAATCTTGCTATCATAGAAGCTAATGGCAACCGCAACTAAAACAATCATCCAACAACTTGAGAACAAGCACATGGATTGGGTAGTAGCGACCACGGCTCTGTTCAATGATGCCATTAGCTTCTACTTTGATATCTTGCAAGGTCACCAATCGTTGCTTGAGTTGCCGACCAAGCAAATCCTCACCGAACTGGAAAAGCTTACCATTGAGAGAGCGCAGAATCGAGAACCGGCTTTTCCATTGCCTTGGGAATTGCCCGCATATTTTCGTCGTGCTGCGATCAACACTGCTATCGGTGCAGCAAGGTCTTTCCATGCCAATCTTGCCCGCTGGCATAAGCAGAAAGAGAAAGCTGAAGCGAAAGGCAAGTGCTTCAATGCTCGTCCACCAGTACCGCCCAGAGAGTTCAATCAGCATCCATTGCTCTATTTGGGGATGTACCGCTTTGAAACTGGTTCTGTGCTGCTCAAGCTCTTCACTGGTACTGCTTGGGTTTGGATAAAGTTTACAATGGCTGGCCGCAATATTCCCAGTGATTGGCAAACAGCCAGCCCTAAGCTGGTTTTGAGAGGCAAGCGTATTGAACTTCATATTCCCATTGAGAAGACGATCAAGGTTAAGAAGATCCAACAACAGCTTAAAGAAGATGCTGAGTTGAAGATCTGCGCCGTGGATCTAAACATCAACAATAATCTGGCAGTATGTAGAATACTCAGAGCCGACGGTACACAGATAGCATCCCGTTTTATTGGCGGCGGTGCGTCGTCGAGTGGCCGTAGGAAGCGTGCTCTGGGTCGAGTAGCAAACAAACGTAGTAAAACCGGTAGTCTCAACAAAGAGCAAAAAGATAACAAGCGGCTATGGGCAAAGGTAAACAATATTGATAAGTACGAAGCCCATAGAGTAAGTAGGCGCATTGTTGAGTTTGCTGCTCGATATGGAGCAAGTGTTATTGTCTTTGAGCATTTGGCTAACTTCAAACCAGAACGTGGCAAATATTCTCGTCGTGCAAACGTTAAACGCTCATATTGGTTGAGAGGCAAGATTTTCGCTTTCACCAAATATAAGGCTTTTGAGTTGGGCATTATCACCAGCCGCGTTAGTCCACGCAATACCAGCAGAGATTGCGCGTACTGTAATGCAAAAGTGGCGCGGCACGAGATGAAGCGCCGGTTGAATATCGAGCCGGCGCGCCACTCTTCACCTGTCCCAATGGGCACAAAGCTAATGCAGATCTGAATGCTTGCGATAACATAGGCCAACGTTTCTTTGCCAGATATTTCAATTTCCAAAAGCCTTTTCTGAAAGGGAAAGGTGTTTCGCTTCTCTATACCGCCGCAGGGCAGGACAAGCGAGACGGGCAAGTGGCACCGCCCAGTGTATCCGCTCTTAACTACGCCCTCAATGCGGTAGAGGCCACGCCTCAATTACTGCCGAGTGCGACTATTCGCGGGTGCGCTTAAGAAAGACCCTAGAAGCCGCCGCGCTTCTAGCGCGTGCGGAGTGTCACGATCTGATCAATTTCCTGTTCGCTCTTGATGATGATCCGGGTAGATAGCAATAGGAAAAATAGGCTCTTTGATGCTATGCTTGCAGTACTGGTTCGGTGTTGCCTCTTTGCCGAAGCAGTAATTTAGTAGTTATAAGTTACGCTATGTCTGAGAGCACGGAGAGTCGTAACCCTAAGGATACACCCTTATCAGAACTTGACTGCGAGATCTTCATTGATTTCTATTCTAATTTTCTAGCCAAGACTGATCAGGAGAAGTTAACTCTACTCAAATCTCTTACCTTGATGCGGCAAGGACGTATACGTCCCTATCTGCATAGCATAGTATCGGCACGCAAACTCGCAGAAGCGATGCTGCCTACTGTCGCAGAGCGTGAACTATTGCTTGCCTTTCCCTCTACATTAGAAGCGCTTTGGAGTGTTGTAATAGATTCTCGTCAAGGTGAGTATCGTAATACCTCATCCATTCCTATACGCTCTATGGTAGTCAATTATCTTGCCCAAATAGGGCAAGCACGTGACGAGTTGAACCGTCTACTTAAACAGGTGCGAGCAATCCAACCCAAAGATAAGTTTGAGATTGCTATCACGCTTGCTAATACTGGCAGGCTCAAGAAAGCAGCACAACTCCGATACAAATATTTTCTTGTTATCCTTGCTGATCATCCTTTCTTCTGTATATTACCGGATAATGCCCCTAATAGCACAATGGCATTAGGTAAGCTGCGTAGCTATCTGGAGCAGACCTTAAAGGAGGCAATAAGTAATCTGCCTTTGGAGTTCTTTGTTGTCGGGGGTGGTTATCTAAGCAAAGAACAGCAGGTGAAATTGGTTGGCAATAATCCGATCTTCGATATTACCTTCAATAATCCTGTCGCACCGTTCTCTTACCGTGTATTGTCACAGTATTTTAATGCTAAGTTCGAACTAGCACGTGAGATCCTCAAAGAGGAGTTTCCTAGTGAGACTATCATTTGGGAATATTAGTTGCCGCGAAATGGTGATACTCGTATGGTGGTCTCACGCATTAGCATCGATTCATTAATCGAGCGCTCACTAATGATCTGACCAGTACGAATCAACTCTAGCAACAACCGATAGGTAGTGTAATTGCAGCAGTCGGCTTTACCTAGTAGTTCACAGAGCGAGGCTTTATTCTTGATCAACGCCCAGATCTGCTCAGCAAAAATACGACTGTCTATTTCCTGCCATTGCATCTCCTCGATCTTGATCTTGAATATAGAAGTAAGGTCGGGTAGATCACGTTTGAGATTTTCCAATTCATCTTGCAGGCGATGTGCTTCTAACAATAGATTCATAGTTGGCAAACGTATAGGTTCGGTAGCTGCCATATCTTCGGGTAGATCCTGCTGGCCAAAAGAGAAGTTACCAGAAAGTGGCATCTGGAAGAGTTGATAAAAAGCCTCTTCGCCGCTACGTGAGCCAAGTTTAATATAACGCGCTTCGCCTGCCTCAAAGTAGATACGAGCAAAAGGCGGCACACCTCCAATAGGACCACCCAACTCACTACTATCAATATCCATCTTTGGATAGAGCGATAACACACCAGTTTCATGCAGGCCATTAAGCGTCTGCACAATGGTGGCGAGATCAAAGTGGCGTAGATCACCCTGTAACTGACGGGCAGTGTGTCGTGCTTGCAACTGTCCTTCACTGGTGCTAAGCCGGTGGCAGAGCGCAGTAGTAAACTTAAGGGCAAAGTCAGGACTCATCTGAATAAGAGCACGTAGATCTTCTGCACTGAGCATAAAGATCTCTGCATCTTCCTCGACACGCGCCTCTGAGAGATGTTTACCAGAAATAAGCGCCTGTGATTCACCCATAGAGTCGCCACTACTAAGAAAACCAACAATACTAGGCCGACCACTGGTATCACGTACTGCTGAGACTTCAACAAGACCACTATAGATCACATAGAGGGTATTGCAGACCTCTCCAATACGGAATAGGTAGCTACTAGCAGGAAAGTGCTTCAGTTCACCACGACGCTTGATCTCCTGTAATACTTCCCAACTAAGATCCTGGAAGAGTGGGCAGGAAGCAAGAAACCCAGTTTCATCTTCAGAAGAGATAAGGAAGTTGACCTGTAGTTCTAAACCATCGGGACCGAAAGTAAGAATGTCACCATTCTTTAATATTGCTTTCATAGCGCGCTGGCCGTTAACAAACGTACCATTGCTGCTATTTAGATCATAAAGCGCTAATTCACTGTTCTCACCACGTAGTTCAGCATGTATACGGGAAGCAACCGAGTGGCGGCCTGTGCTGTCATAGAGAGCAAAGTCACAGCTTGGGGCACGGCCAACTCTGATCAGCGGTTGACTAAATTCTTTAGCACTGCCAGGATGTGTACCATTAATATATTTCAGCTTGACAAACATGGTTTGGTCTCCCTGACACTACTGCAAGATGAATAACAGCGAGTGGATCTTGGCGTTGTGTAAGGATTATATCTGGCTTCACCATCAATATGCAAAGCCAAATTTTCAGACAACTTATTCATTACGACACTTACTTTGTACAAGATTACGATCTTGTGCTTTCTCAAGTGCGGCTTCTAAAGTGACTTTCTTTTCCAATACTAATTTGATCAATGCTTGATCCATCGTCTGCATACCTTCTGCAGCACCTGCCTGCATGTAAGAAGTGATCATACTGGTCTTACCTTCGCGGATTATATTTGAGAGCGCAGGGCTACCTACGAGTACTTCTACGGCAGCAATACGCGCCTTGTTATCAGCAGTGCGTAATAACTGCTGAGCAATCACACCACGTAATGTTTCTGCGAGCATACCACGAATCTGGGGTTGCTCTTCTGGTGGGTAGACATCAATGATACGATCTACAGTCTTCATGGCACTGTTAGTATGTAATGTACCAAAGACCAACATACCGAAGGCTGAGAGTGTTAGTGCAAGTGAGATGGTTTCTAGATCGCGCATTTCACCTACCAGCACAATATCAGGATCTTGCCTGCCTGCTACTTTCAACGCGGTATGAAAGTTATGTGTATGTATGCCAACCTGGCGTTGTGTAATCAAGCATTTCTTATTCTGATGTACGAATTCAATAGGGTCTTCGATCGTAAGAATATGTGCTTCACGGGCCTCATTGATATAGTTAACAATAGCTGCTAGTGTCGTCGATTTACCGCTTCCGGTTGGCCCTGTGACCAGTACTAGCCCAGAGCGCACATCGGCAATCTTTCTCAGTACCGGTGGCATACGTAACTGCTCAAGTGTCACCATACCAGCCGGAATAAGACGAAAGACTGCACCCATACCGCGATGCTGATAGAAAATATTGCCACGAAAACGTCCTACATTGGCGAGTTCATAAGCAAAATCTAGATCAAGATTGGATTCCACTTGAGCACGCTGTTCCTGATCAAGGATCTCGTAGAGCATCTCTCGATTTGATTTAGGGGTGATAGCAGGAAAAGGTGTAGGGAGAAGATCACCACGCACTCTCAGTAGTGGCGGCCGGCCAATTACCATATGTAGATCTGAAGCGCCTTGACGCACAGTTTCTTTAAAATATATATCTATTGCCGCCATTTAATTACTCCTTACTAGCATGCGCTGTGGAGAAGCAGATCAGCGCCGTGTTATTGCGGCCTCAAAGGCCTTCTTATCAAGTGCGAACTCAAGCCCTTTCTGTGGCGTGATCTTGCCTTGTTCTACTAACTCTATGAGGGCATCATCCATACGTCGCATACCCATTGCACGATTAGTCTGCATTATACTGGGGATCTGATAGGTCTTTTTATCACGGATCAGATTGGCAACAGCAGTCATAGAGATAAGGATCTCGGCTGCTAATACCATACCACTCTCATCAGCGAGCGGGAGCAGACGTTGTGAGACTACTGCCCGTAAAGATTCGGAAAGCATCATACGGATCTGATTCTGTTGATTAGGTGGGAAGGATTCTAATATACGGTCGATCGTCTGATGTGCGCTTGATGTCATTAGTGTACCCATCACTAAGTGACCCGTCTCAGCAGCCGTGATAGCTAGTGAGATTGTCTCTAGATCACGCATCTCGCCTACTACAATAACATCGGGGTCCTCACGTAGTGCGGCGCGTAAGGCATTGGCAAAAGAGTGTGTGTGACGGCCTACTTCACGCTGATTTACCACTGCCTTCTTATTGATAGGATGCACAAACTCGATCGGATCCTCAATGGTGATAATATGCAGTGGTCGCTCCGAATTGATTACATCAACTAGCGAGGAGATTGTCGTCGATTTTCCTTGGCCGGCTGCTCCTGTAATTAAGATCAGACCCTGATGATGACGTGTCACTTCACGTACGATAGAAGGCAGTCCTAACTCTTCGGGAGTTTGTATATCAGCAGGTACGGTGTGAAAAGTAAGATCAATACCACGGTATTGGCGTAACACGTTGGCGCGGAAGCGGCCTAATCCTACGACTTCATAACTGAAATCTAGATCATTAGTCTTTTCAAAGCGGGTGTATTGCTCTTCTGTGAGTAGTTCTCTGATCAGTACACGCGCCTTATCAAGATCTAGCGGATCACCTTCTAGTCTGATCAAGGAACCAAAGCGACGCACAATAGGAGGTGCACCTGTGGCTAGATGCAGATCTGAACCCCGCAACTTCACGGTGCGCTCTAGCAATCGCTCAACTTCCAGCTTAACCCGCTCCCGTTCTGGGAAAGAGATCTGTGTACGACCCATACCAGTGCCAGTAGTCAACAATGGTGATATCGGTGTTGATGTAGGCAATGGTGAAAGGGGCGGACCAGCAGGTGGTGTAGTAACAGCAGGAGGCCGTACCTCTGGCGCTTTCACCTCAGGCGGCCTTAGCTCTGCCGAGCGGGCTTCGGCTGGTCGTCCACCGGTAACTGCAGCACGCTGTTGAGGGTTGAGTGGTACAGTAGCATCGCTGTTCTGATTGTTGGGTAATATCACTGTAGGCGATAACTGCACAGTAGTCGGCAAAGAAGGTTGCGCCACTGGTCCTGTTGATGATGTTGCGGTAGGTGGTTTGGTTATCGCTGGCTGCGCTGGTGATGCCGGTTGCGCAAGAACTGGCTGAGCCATAATTGGCTGAGCTTTAGGCAGAGATGGTTGCGCCACAGGAGGAGCAGGTTGGGCTAAAGGTGGCGCGGGCTGAGCCATAATAGGCTGGGCTTTGGGTAGTATTGGATTGGCAATATTTCCTGATGGACTAGCCACTGGAGTAGCACTGGGCGTGGCATTGTTCGGTTTTGCTACTGGTTGTGAACGAACAAAGGGCTGTGTGCTAATAAGCTCTGGAAGTGGTTCGGAATTAGACTCTCCAGGATGTTTGAAAATGACTTTGATACCATTACTCTCTTTAACCACTGTGACGTTAAAATCGCCTACACCATCTATGCTGTATTGGAACTCTGTGGAAGGTTGGCCAACTAGTGCCACCTTCTTATCCTCAGGCATTATTGGAGAGATCAGTTTAAAAATGTCATAAGGGGTAAGCTGAGTCTTAGTCAGCTCCTTTGTGCCAGCCTTGGTCCAAACAAAGGCACTCTTGCCCGCCTCAAGGACCAGACGCTCTGCATTTAATGCCTTTGCGCTTTTAAGCAACTGTTCAATAGGTGCCGCCATGCAAGTTATCCCTCGCTCGATAGTAAGCCTGCAGGTCTCACTCGTGTTATCGGCACAGTGGTAATATGCCTTGCTTAAGGATGGGAGACTTTTTATAAACAATATTCTTGTTGAAGTCTGAAAGCATACTGTGCCAAAACCTAGCTGATCTTAGCACATCCGTCCCAGAACTGTTAACATCTATCATCCTCTAATATCTATTTTCGGCAAGCTGTAAAAGGCTGACGCAGGAATTTGCCGGTATAGCGCCGTGTTATTTGCCGACACGATTAGCTAAGCGGTAAAGTAGTGATTTCATGATTTAATTGTTGTAACGAATGGCAGCGCCATTCATCACTACGTCTAGGGTAATCTTCGCGATAATGGCTGCCACGGCTTTCCTTACGGAAGAGCGCTCCTTGGGCAATAAGCTGGGCGACAGAGAGAAAGTTATTTGTAGCAGGATTAAGCGATTGGCTAGCGATTCGCTGCAACCCTTTAATGGCATATTCTAGACCGTTAGCATCACGCACAATACCAACATAATGCCACAACAGATCGGCCACTTGCTGACGCACTTCACGATTCAACTGAGAATCACTATACAGTTCCAAGCTGGTATCTGGTAGAGAGGGAAGCGCAACACTATCGTGTAATGCTGCCGTAGCGGCACGGGCACCAAAGACCAGTCCTTCTAGCAGCGAGTTGCTTGCTAATCGGTTAGCGCCATGCACACCTGTGGAAGCAACCTCCCCGGCAGCATATAGACCTGCAATATTAGTACGCCCCTCTGTATCTGTCCGTACTCCGCCCATAATATAGTGTGCCGCTGGACTTACAGGAATTAGATCTTTAGTAAGATCATAGTTGTATTGTAGACAGGTAAGGAAGATCTTAGGGAAACGGTCACGTACAAATGTGGCAGGCAGATGTGTGACATCTAAGTAGACATAAGGTGCACGGGTACGCTTCATCTCTGAGACAATTGCACGACTAACAATATCACGAGGCGCCAGTTCTGCACGATTGTCATAATTCAACATAAAGCGCTTGCCTTCGTGATTGATTAGATATCCTCCCTCACCACGTATTGCTTCTGTAAGCAGAAAACGCGGTGCATCAGGAATAGACAGAGCCGTAGGATGAAACTGGATAAACTCCATATCACACATCTGTGCGCCTACTTGATAGGCCATTGCCATACCATCACCAGTAGCCACATCAGGGTTAGTAGTATGTGTATAGAGTTGACCAGCGCCACCAGTAGCCAGCACTGTTGCGCGTGCATATAGAGCACAGAGTTGATTGGTTTCTGTATTAATATAGCGGACGCCTACTACCCGCTCTTCTTGCTGTAGTAATTCTAGTGTAATGGCATGAGGAAGCAGGGTTATATTGCGAGCACGACGTGCATAAGCAAGTAATGCACGTACGATCTCACGTCCGGTAGAATCACCTTGAGCATGTAGTACACGGCGGCGAGAATGCGCTGCTTCACGGGTAAAGACAAGCTTTCCATGCTCGGTGTCAAACTGTGTGCCCCAATCGATCAGTTCCATTATATAACGTGGACCCTCTTCAACAAGCACACGTACAGCCGATTCATCACATAGTCCTGCGCCCGCCTCTAGAGTGTCTTGTAGATGCAGTTCTACCTGATCATCATCACTTAAGACTACTGCTACACCACCTTGGGCATACTCAGTATTCGATTCATCAACACGATCCTTGGTCAACACTACTACTTCTGCGCCGCCTTGGCTTAAGCCGATCGCGGCACGCAGACCAGCAATACCACTGCCGATCACAATAAAGTCGGTCTCTCTTTTCATAATCACGATTGACGTAAGATACGTCCCTGCTCGTCAACAGGTCCTGCTACTACCAGTGTACAATTATCTGGATCTAGATAACGTTGGGCGACACGGTGTACTTCTTCACGACTTACTTCCCGGATCAATGTGGGATAACGGGTCAAGTAGTCAAAGCCTAGATTGAAGACTTCTGCTTCAATAAGGAAACTCGCAATCTGTGCGTTTGTCTCAAAATGGAAGACAAAACTGCCTGTGAGATACTCGATCGCATTCTCAAGTTCTTCTTTACTTACCAACTCTTCTCGGATACGACGTATCTCAGTAAAGATACCATTAATAGCCCGCTCCATATTGGTTGGTGAAGTGCCTATATAAGCAACAAAGCGGCCTGGATCAAGACCCGCCGAACTGGTGATGTTGCTAAAGGTAGTATAGGCAAGCCCTTGTTCATCGCGAAGTATACGTGGGATACGTGAAGTAAAGCCAGGTGAACTACCCAGGATAGTATCCATCACTATAAGCGAATAGAAGTCGGCATTATCACGTTTAACACCTAGATGACCAATATAGATATTAACCTGTTCCTTATCCTTGGTAATAAAGCGTCGGTAATTTGTCTGCTGGCGGGTAATTTCAGCTACCGATGGTAAGCAGAAGTCTGGCCGTGTAGACCAATGTGCAAATGTCTGCTCAATCTTTGTCTTAATCTCTTTTTTATCGATATCGCCCACTACTGCTATGATTGTATTGTTAGCAACAAAGAATTGCTTATGGAAGTCGCTCAGATCCTCACGAGTAAGTGCGCGTATAGTCGGTTCATAACCGATCTTTGGCCGATGTGCAGGATGGCCCTGGTAAACAAATTCATTAAAAGCATCAGAAGCAACTACACGTGGATCATCCTCGCGACTCTTAAGCTGTGCTAGGCGTTTATCACGCTGTTGCTCGAAACGATCTAATGGGAAGCTGGGCTCTAACATTAGATCAGCAGTGAGCTTTAAGCCAAGATCTAGATCGGATTTTAACACTGTGGTTGAGATACCACTCTGCGCATAGCCGCCAAAGGTCTGTAGATGGCCGCCTACCTGCTCTATCTCTTCAGCAATCTGCTGAGCATTACGTGTTAGTGTACCTTCATCAAGCATATCACCAAACAATGAGGCTAATCCGGCCTTCTCTTCTGGTTCATAGCGCGAGCCAGTATTTACCACCGCATTAATCGATATTGCAGGAATTGTGTGTGTCTCACCTAGTAGCAAGACAATGCCATTGGGCAGGGTAACACGCTCCACATCCAGTACAGGGACATTCTTAGGTTCTATGGTGGCGCGCATAATCGAATGGCGATCCTCTGTATGATCAAATTGGTTATTCATTGTCACCTCCATCCAGGTTGGTAGCTACATCATCAAGTGGTGGAACTGCCGCGCTGGTGTCGGCAACCAGATAACCTACAGTACGATTCAATTCGGTGAAATACTTCTGCATCACACGCTGAATATCCTCGACAGTGACTGCATATATGTGATCTAAGTAGTATGTTAAGTAATGATAACCTCGCTCAGCTTCAGGTAACGTCTGGTTAATAGCGATAGTCTCATACTGGCCTAGTAGGGTTGCCTGGTTGAGCACATCTTCATTGCCAAGAATAAAGTTGGCCTCCGTTTGTCGGCGCGCTTTGGCCAATTCCGCCGCTGATACAGGGGTTGTCTTTAGCTCTTCAATCACTGCTAGGATACTCGCTTCCACTTCAGGGAGTTTATATCCTGGTTTCAATTCTGCTTGTATATAGAAGAGCGAAGGATCTATATGGTCATTGTAAGAAGCGCGTGCAAAGGTAACAGAACGATCTTGCTCTTGCAAGCGTTGATAGAGTCTTGAACGTCGTCCTGAAGAGAGGATTGTCGCGGCAAGTTGTAGTGGATATGAGTCAGGGTGACCTACTTCAGGGGCGTGATAACCGATCATCAAACGCTCGACAGGCGTTGCCTTCTTTACTACCAAACGCTTCTCACCGCGCTGTGGCGGCTCAACAATACGTAAGGGAGGAAACTCAGGGCCTGCCGGAATATTACCAAAAAGCTCCTCAATATGTGCTACAACTCGATCATGTTCAAAGTCGCCTACCACTACAATAGTGGCATTACGTGGATAGTACCACTGGTCATAATACTTGCGCATATCTTCGGCGGTTGCGTCAACAAGATCCTCAACCCACCCAACCGTGGGATTATGATAGGTATGCTGGCGAAAAGCGGTAGCCCAGACCTCTTCTTCTAGCGAATCCCAGGGACCGTCCTGACAAATCTGTAGCTCTTCGATCACTACCTGTTTCTCAGCAGCAAACTCTTCAGGAGCAAAGAGCGTGTTGCGTATACGTGAAGCCTCAATATCAAGAGCAATCTCCCAACGATCACTAGCAAAAGTAAAATAGTAGGCGGTAAAATCTAGCCAGGTGAAAGCATTATTACGTCCACCATGCTTAAGAGTAACTAGATCTATATCGCCTTTCTTATACTTGTTTGTACCCTTGAAGAGCATATGTTCAAGGAAATGGGATTTGCCTGTCTGGCCCAATTCCTCATTACGTGATCCCACCCTATACCATATCATTGTTGCAACAATTGGATGGGTATGGACCTCTTTAGTAAGTATAGTAAGTCCATTTGAGAGCTTTTTATATCGAACATCAGCAGTAAAATTGGATGCTTGTGTCTGTAGCGATGTAGTAGTCATTTCGCGTTTCCTATAATAGACTTGTTCAAAATCCGTTTAACACGCTTTGCCAGCGTGCCTGAGCCCTGAGAATAAATTCTATCGCTTCTCGCACCGCGCCGTCACCGCCGCTCTGGCGAGTAATTAGCTGTGCAGTCGCTTTCACCTCTATAACCGCATTGGCTACTGCGATAGCCAGACCGGCACGACGCATAGGGGCAAGGTCTGGCAGGTCATCACCAATATAAGCCACTTCTCTATAGGTCAAGCCAGCCTCTGCAACAATCGCTTCATAGGCAGCAAGCTTATCTTCAACCTGTTGTCGTAAGAAATCACAGTGACTTTCACTAGCGCGCCGCTCCAGTACTCTAGAACGCCGCCCTGAAATAATACCTACACGTAATCCTGCACGCTTAGCGAGCGCAATACCTTGCCCATCAAGGACGTGAAAATTTTTGATCTCTTCGCCATCTGGCAACAGTATGATCCGTCCATCTGTTAGCACACCATCACAGTCCATCAGAATCAGTTTGATAGACTGTGCACGCAAGACCAGTCCCGTGTCAGTAGGTAATCCTTCAGGACTTAGAGTCATCGGCTGGATTCCCCTCGAACGGTAGGGTGAGATGGAAGGTTGAGCCCTTGCCTGGCTCGCTCTCGACCCATATGCGCCCACCGTGTGCCTCAATAATAGAGCGACAGATGTATAGACCCAGCCCTGTGCCTGAAATCTGACGCTGACGGGCATTATCAAGGCGACTGAACTTCTGGAAGAGTCTAGATACATCTTGTGGCGCAATCCCTATGCCCTTATCTGTTATCGAAATCTGCACACCATCAGAGATCTTCGCAAGTTCTATACGTACATAGACACCATCGGGCGAATATTTGATCGCATTGCCAAGTAGGTTATCAATCACCTCATAAAGGCGGCCAGCATCACCGACAATATCGATCTCCTCACTGGGAAGCTCTAGCAAAATATCAAAAGAGGTTTCTAGTGTACGCGCTTCCACAATCGACTTGACCAGCTCATTGATCTTGAAATGCTTAAACTTGAGTGGTAGGTTGCCTGACTCTAGGCGTGACATAGTCAATGTATCGGCAGCCAGCGAAGCCAGATGTTTCGATTGATTGTTAATGATCGACAACAGTCGCTTGATCTCGGTATCTTCGATACGTTCCTGTAATAGTTCACTAAGTGCTTGGATCGAAGTAAGTGGAGAGCGAAAATCATGTGCAACCATCGAGACCAGTTCATCTTTAAGACGGATCGCTTCGCGTAGCTGTTCATTGGCCGAGACAATCTTGGTGTAGAGTTCGGCATTCTCCACAGCAATCGATACCTGTGAAGTAAGACTGTTGAGCAGATTCAGGTCCGATTGAGTAAATGGCTGATTACGCGCAGGATTACGTGAAGCGCAGAAAGTGCCTACCATACGCCGCTCAGCAGTGATACGCTCGGTTACCATAATAGGAAAACAGATCAATGAGGAACGCGAAGCTTCCTGTACTAGGGTACTCTGCATCATCTCTTCAATCAGACGATCTGGACTGGAGATCTCTGTGGTATTGACAGTCTGCGAGTGACCATCTACCGTCCATTCAATCGTGCTCATCTGACGCGACTGATAATCTAAGAAGACTACTGAGGTATGATCAGCATCGAGCAATTTACCAGCATTCTCTGCAATCGAGGCAAACAGTGGCTTCAACTCTAGTTGTGAACTGATCGTTTTGCCTACCTTAAAAAGCGCCCCCATTTGCCGCGCCAGTCGCTGAGACTTTTCATAAAGCATTGCACTTTCGATAGCAATACCAACCTGAGAACCAATATTAACAAGCAGACGACGATCTTCTGTAGAGAAGTTACGCCGGCTGCTAGATGGTAGTACCATCAGGCCTATGATGGCATTACGGCTGCGTAGCGGTATACAGACAATTGTGCGTATCCCCACTGTGCGCGAGAGTTCGACTATCGACTGAGTCTCACTCTCATCCTCTGGATAGAGGACAGAAAGTTCTTCTGGTAACGGCTCCTCTTTATTGAGGAATTTCTCGATCGAGATAGTCTTAATCGCTTCTACAAGTTGAGCCGTAGCGCCGCCATAAAAGTCTAGGTTGGCCTGCTGAGATTCATCGAGTACTAAGATCACGACCGCTTCTAGATCTACAATCTCGACCGCCTTGAGTACTCCATGGTAGATCTCGCGAGGTTCTAGTGAGCGGCTGATACGTTCCAATACCGTATTAAGCGCTGCCAATTCACTATTGAAGACGGTTAGCTTATAGAGTGTCGTCTCCATCTCTTGTTCTATACGATCATGTTCAATTGCGATGCGATTGAGATGTGAGAGGAGTTTCTCAATTGTACGTATAAGATAGTTGCTGCGCCGGTCTGCGCTAATATTAAGGGCATGTTCGCGCATTGCAACAACCTCTTGGGCAAGTGGGGCAAGCTTGCTGTCAAGAACAGTAGCACGTTTGATCAACCAATCTACACTTGCTTCGATTACCTCTCGGTCCAGGCTAAGCAACATTGCTACACTACCTGGATCATTCTCTGTGTTTGCTTGTCCAAGCACCAGGTAAGCAAATTCAGAGCTATAGACAACGACAAACCATTCACCCAGCAACGCGTCATTGGCTGCCAAGTGTAATTCACGAGCGCGCTGTGGGGGTTTAGTCAGCGGTTCGTGGGAAAAGATGAGAGAATGGCTAGCGCGTTCTAATACGGGTTGGCAGCATTGCAGCAAGTGTTTCCAATCTTGGCAACGGCTGTTGCCAACAAAGACCAGTGGGGTAAGGGTAAATTCACATACTAACTCGGCCAGCATTGCACAACGATCGCTTAAGGCGCGTATTGTATGATTCTGCAATGTAGTGCGCTCACGATATTGAGAAAGGATAAAGTCTGAGAGCGCACTGGCCTCACATCCGATGATCATTAAGATCTCCCGCGTCGATTTTCGCTATTTCTAATGTCAAGCCGCAAGTGCCGGCGGCGAGGGGGGCAGTCAACAGGTGGGTGCCACACACCCTCGCTGTATAGTTGCGAATCTATGCAATATTAAGGTCTTGGCTAGCAAGTTTCAAGCTGAGAAAGCTTTTCAGGTCATATGACGCACATCAAAAGGTTGCAAACCATTTTTCAAAAGTATACTATCGGGGCACCATGAGGCCAATTCCACGGTAAAGGATGGGGAGCGAGATGCCATTTGAACGAGAAAAGCCGATACGTGTACGCATGAGCGACACCCTCTTCACTGCCATTCGTACATCTCTTGACGCAGATGTTTCACGTACCTACAGCAACCTGGTGCTCTATAGTTCTTTTGGTATAGTGCGAGGGAGGGTTTCTCGGTATATTACTGATAGTCTTAGTGTGCCTCAAGATGATCGGCTGGAAAATAGCTCTCGTGTGCGTATCGATCCAGATGTGCTTGAACTAGATGATTGTGAGGTTGAACACTATTCCAACCATCTACCTACAGCTCACTTCAAGAAACTTTATGTGCGTATAGAGGACATTCAAGGCTTTGCCTTTGATGTCACAGGTAGTTAACCATTTGAAGCGATCTCACCACCAAGAGGAGGATGTGTCTCCTTACGGCAGGTCAGGGTGAGAGAAATGGAGAAGCATGCATGGCGGAGAATCTAAATCCGTTTGAGATATCCAAGCAGCAATTTAATGAAGCCGCGGATCTCATCAAACTTGATGAAGGAATGCGTCAGGTATTGGTAAATCCTAAGCGACAGTTAATCGTCTCGATACCGGTGCGTATGGATGACGGCAGCATCAAGGTATTTGAAGGTTATCGTGTACAGCACAACCTTGCCCGCGGGCCAGCCAAAGGCGGTATACGTTATCATCCTCAGGTAACACTCGACGAGGTGAAAGCGTTAGCCGCTTGGATGACCTGGAAGTGTGCGGTTGTTAATATCCCTTATGGCGGTGGCAAGGGCGGTGTAGTGGTCGATCCACATACACTTTCACGTGGCGAACTCGAGCGTATGACGCGCCGTTACGCGACCGAGATCTTCCCAATTATCGGCGCTGACCGCGATATACCGGCGCCAGATGTTTATACTGACTCTCAGGTAATGGCCTGGATCATGGATACTGTAAGTATGTTCAAAGGTCACACAGAACTGGGAGTGGTAACTGGCAAACCGATCGAGCTAGGGGGCTCGCAAGGTCGTAATGAAGCGACTGCGCGAGGCTGTCAATACACAATTCGCGAAGCCTGCAAGGTGCGCAATGTAACACTTAATGGTGCACGTGTAGCAGTGCAAGGTTATGGCAATGCTGGCGCGATTGTAGCACGCTTACTGCACGAAGATGGTGCACGTGTTATAGCTGTGAGCGACTCGCACGGCGGTATCTATTCTGCTAAAGGTATACATCCGGTTGATGCACTTAAACACAAGGGTGAGACAGGTAAGTTACAAGGTTTCCCGGCTACTGACAATATTACCAATGATGAACTGTTAGAACTGGATTGCGATATTCTTATCCCAGCCGCATTAGAGAATCAGATCACAGAAGCAAACGCGAGCAAGATCAAGACTAAGATCTTAGCCGAGTGCGCCAATGGTCCTACTACACCGACTGCTGATCCGATACTCTATGATAAAGGTATCTTCCGTATTCCCGATATACTCGCCAATGCTGGCGGTGTTTCCGTCTCCTACTATGAGTGGGTACAGGACTCCTATAGCTACTTCTGGAGCGAGGATGAAGTTCTTAAATCACTCGAAAAGACTATGGTAAAGGCATTTTATAATGTCTACGAGACAGCACAACAGCACAAGGTGCATATGCGCCTAGCTGCCTATGCTGTTGCCATCAGTCGTGTAGCTGACGCCACCCGCGTACGTGGCATATTCCCATAAGAAGTAAGATCTTTTACCCTTACCTCGGCCAGCGGTGGCGCTTATCGACTCCGCTGGCCAGTGCGTAATATCCTGCTAGGATACCTGCCGATTTTGATCCAATGACTGCAGAATTCTTTCCATAATATCTAAGCCAAGATCGAGTTGTCTGTCGGTAATAACAAGGGGCGCAAGCATACGTAGGCAATTACCGAAAGTGCCAGCGGTAATTGTGATCAAGCCGTTTTCATAAGCTTGACGAGTAAACTGCTCCGTCTCGGCCTTGGCAGGTTGTTTGCCAATACGATCAGTAACCAGTTCCATTGCACACATTGCCCCTAGTCCACGTACATCTCCAATCAATTCGATCTTCTCTTGCATAGCACGAAAGCGCGTCATTATATGAGCGCCAATCTCAAGCGCACGCGCACAGAGATTGTCTCGCTCAATTAACTCAATGACTGCAAGCGCGGCACGACAGGCTAAGGGATTGCCTCCAAAAGTGCCTCCCAACCCACCTACGATAGTGTGATCCATTATCTCTGCACGTCCGGTTATAGAAGCGAGTGGTAAACCACTAGCGAGCGATTTAGCAGTAATAAGAATATCTGGTTCGATTCCATAGCGTGTGCTCGCAAACATCGCACCGGTGCGTGCCAATCCGGTCTGCACTTCATCGGCAATCAGCAGTATGTTATGTTTGCGACAGATTGCTGCCAACCCTTTTAAGAATCCTTGTGGTGGTACAACAAAGCCACCTTCACCAAGCACTGGCTCGACAATTATTGCTGCCACTTCACTAGCCGCAACATGACGTAGGAAAAACTGCTCTACACTGGTTACACAGGGTAGAGCAGTACTACTATCCTCAGGCTGTTCTTGAGAAAAAGGAATACAATGGCAGTCTGCTTGTGGACAACGGTAGCAGTAGGCATAGGGTAAACGATAGACCTCAGGGGCAAATGGACCAAAGCCTAGTTTGTAGGGGATAACCTTACTAGTCAGTGACATTGCTAGCAGCGTACGGCCATGAAAACCATCCTCAAATGCTACTACCGCGCGCCTTCCTGTGTAATTGCGTGCGATCTTGATAGCATTCTCAACTGCTTCAGCACCACTATTAACAAAGAAGGTCTTCTTAGCGAAATTACCTGGGGTAAGCGCATTAAGACGCTCGGCAAGAGCGATGTAGGGTTCATGCATTGAGACATGGAAACAGGTATGCAAAAAATCATCTGCTTGTGTTTTGATTGCTAGTGCCACTTCTGTAGCTGTGCTGCCAACATTGAGACATCCCAGTCCACCAGCAAAGTCAATATAGGTGTTGCCATCGACATCTTCTAGCAGCGCGCCTTGCGCACGCTGTATAAAAATAGGCGCAGTATTGTAAGGACCACGTGGGACAGCCTGTTGTCGTCGCGCTAGTAGCGCACGCGAACGTGGGCCAGGGATTTCGCTAACTTTCTTGATCACACTATCAATCTCTTTCACCACTTGACCTACTCTCTGCTCAAGGTTTCAATTGTCCGTTAGACTTTTCTGTCTGTAGTCGGTCAGCAGGAAAAATATAGACTATCTGTCCTTGCCGTTTGTAGGCAAGATTATTAGCCCATAGCACTGCTTCCAAAGCCGGTCCCCAAGGCACATCAATAGCTTTCATTCTTACTTTAGTCTTCACGATCGATTCATTAAGAACAAAATTAACACCATAATTATCAGAGATGAATCTTATCAAATCATTAAGTTCGACATCGCTAATATCAAGGCTGATCGGATCGCCTTGGAAACCTGGATCACCAAACTGCTTAGGCACTGTCATAAATACGGTATCAGGACTGGCTAAGAAATATTTTGAGATTAATGGAGTAAATTTGGGGGTGGCCCAAGTCAATGCCATTAACAGAATAATAACAACCAGAGCCGGCTGCCAGCGTAGCCGATATAGTATTCTGGTGATAGGTGAAGTTGTCACAGTTCCCATAATTGCAGTAGGGACATCATCGGCTGATTTAGCAACGGTGGTTGGCAGGGCACTATTAATTTCGTGAGGTATGCTAATTAAATCGTCTGCTGGGTTGGCGGCTACAGATAAGGCTTCTCGTAGTAGTGCGGCACTGGATGGACGGCGATCGGCCTGTTGTGCCATTGCACCTTGCAATAGGGTAGAGATGGTGAGAGGAACTGCAGGATTAAGCAGATGTGCAGGTTTGAGCGGATCGGTCTCTGCGTTAATCAAGGCTAGCGCACGGCGTGTAGCATCAGGAGGTTTTATACCTGTCATTAGATGGTAGAGGGTAGCTGCCCAAGCATATAGATCGCTACGTGGATCAGTACCGGTGCCATCGATCTGTTCTAATGGTGAGTAATGGGGTGTAAAGCCTAGTAGGCTGGCATCATTACTGGCGCTAGCCTGCGATAGATCCGGTTTACCTTTGGCTAGTCCAAAGTCGAGTAGAATGATATTACCATCTTGCGCAAGTTTCAAATTGTTGGGTTTAATATCACGATGGATAACGGACGGCTGTTGTGAGTGCAAGTATTCAAGCGCATCAAGTAGTTGGTCGCCCCAGCGTAATACTTCTGCAATTGGGAAGGGGTGGCCATTACGCGTAAGCAGTTCAGCCAGATCAACACCAGGAATAAACTGCATAACAAGGAATTGATCTTCACCTTCAAGAAAATGATCGCTTACTACAGGTAATGAAGGATGGCGCAATTTGGCGAGTAGGCGAGCCTCGCGCTCAAAGGCTTTACGCAGATGTTCGCCGCTTAGAATGGTCTGTTTTAGCGCAACAGTAACACCTAGGCGCTGATCACGCGCTTCATAGACAGCACCCATACCACCTTGTCCTATACGACGCACAATCAGATAGCGATTTTGTAGCAGATCACCAACAGTGAGGAGATTGCTGTGAGGAATACGCACTGCCTCTTTCTGTTGAGCTAATAGTTGGGCAGCAGCGGAAAGAGCCGGTGTTTCTAGAAATTGATCAGCCTGCTGGTAATGTGCGATTAAAGATTCGACTTCAATACGCAGTTCAATATCATCAGCGCAGACCTGTGTAAGGAGAGCGGCACGCCGTTCGGGTTGCTCTTCCAGTGCGGTTTGTAACAGTTGCTTAACTCGCTGCCAGCGTTCTGGTGTCATAATTAACTCCTATGGCTCAGTTCACGCAGTAACCAGGCTTTGGCAATATTCCATTCACGCTTTACTGTTGATGCTGAGATATGCAGTACTTCAGCAGTCTCTTCGATCGTCAATCCGCCAAAATAACGTAACTCGACAATACGGCTCTGTTGTGTGTCAATTGTTGCCAAACTGATTAAGGCATCATCAAGAGCAATCAGATCGACATCAGCCTTATCTGATACATTAATGGCATCATCAAGGGCAAGCCGGGGTTGACCACCGCCGCGTTTGGCTGCCTGGTGATTACGCGCATGATCGACAAGAATATTGCGCATCAGTTGTGCTGCCACGGCAAAGAAATGCGCGCGATTCTGCCAGGTAGTATTCTGCCAATCGACAAGTCGCAGAAACGCTTCATGTACTAATGCAGTAGCTTGCAATGTGTGATCACTACGTTCCTTACGCAAGCGATTGCTGGCTAGACGGTGTAACTCGTGATAGACCAGTGGCATTAACTGGTCGAGCGCCATTTGATTGCCATCGCCCCATTCCATAAGCAGTCTAGTCACTTCTTTCGTATTTGCCATGTTTGAAAATATATGTGAGCCAATTTTAATCTAAAAAACCGCTTTATTAGTTGAGGGGATTTGAGCAACAGCGCTGTATCACTCCCACTTTCCCAACAACAGTTTAATCAATTATTGGAGGTTGTGCTATGGATTTTAGGGAGAATATCTACCCACACCGTATACGTTTGGTAAAACTCTTTGCAGTCCTTGTCTTAACGCTCTTAGCTATCTATTCAACGGCTGCGGTTGCATTGGCAGTAAAAGATGCACAGGATGAAAAAGAGTCCGCCGTAGCAATTGTTGCTAGGCCTAAGGAGAGATACTTCGACTTTACCAGTGCGAATAAGCTGGCTACCTTGCTGGCGTTAGACACGAAGATCACACTTAAGGTTGAGCATGCTGATATGCAGACACTAGGTAATGAGTTAAGCCAGCAGGTCAATCAGCCTATTACAATTACTCCCAGCGATCCGGACTTTGCAATCACTATCGACATTAAGGATGTAGGTCTTGACGATATACTCCGTTTCCTTATTGATATGGATTGTCAGGTGACAATCTCAACAGTTAACTATGAAGACCTGGTAGCAGCCCGTAAAACCTTTAATGCTGTCGCCGATGAGGGTTTCTCTATTGCGATCGCCGATACCTCAGTTAAAGATCTATTGACATCCTCCGCGTCCTGAAGAACGCGGATTCCTTAGCTGCTAACAACTGTCTGAAGTACTAAGGAACTGGGCAACATATGAACATTTATATCCCAAGGTTCGCCCTTCAACAGCCTGGCCAATG
>JBFLVQ010000080.1:0-21449 GCA_040758525.1 Acidobacteriota bacterium | reverse complement strand
AACAGGTCTGGACAAAGAGAGTTTGGAGATCACTCTTAAAGCTCTTAAAGATTATACAAAAAGTAATATAACCACTGAGGATCTGCTTAGATTTGATGCCCAAGACGAGTTCCCAGAAGAGATTGTTCGTAGCCTGGGAAGCAAGCTCTGTATACAACTCCTCTTTATTCCACAAGAATATAATGGAATAGGTGGGGACGCATTTGATATCTATAGAGTTTGTGAAGCGATGGCAAGAATCGATCTAGGTATTGCAACCGGAGTGTTAGCTACTTTTTTAGGAAGTGATCCAATCCTTGCTGGTGGCACACCTGCACAACGTCAAAAATGGCTTTCTAGAATTGCTGACGATGGTATATTGATGGCATATGGCGCCACAGAACCAGAAGCTGGCAGTGATCTTGCGGCTTTAAGAACCAAAGCCCAGCGAGTTGAAGAGAACGGTAAGATCGTCGGTTATAAAATTAATGGAAATAAACAGTGGATAAGTAATGGCGGCGTTGCCGAAGTGACGACAATATTAGCAAATGCTCCTAGTGGTCCAAGCTGGTTTATTGTAGAACGAGGAACACCAGGCTTTACCTATGGCAAACCCGAAGATAAGCATGGAATACGAGCAAGTAATACCACTACGCTTACTCTCGATGATGTCTATGTTGATGCAGATCGGCTGATAGGCGGTGTAGAAGGTCAAGGTCTTGCCCAGGCTCAGGCTGTATTTGGATATACACGATTAATGGTGGCTGCCTTTGGATTGGGGGCCGGCTGGGCTGCTCTTGATCGTGCCATTGCTTACTCTAAAGAGCGAATTCAGGGTGGACAACCTCTCTCTGAAAAGCAGGGCTATACTCATAAACTTATCGTTCCCAATGCAGTGAGATTAGAAGCTGGTCGCGCCTTTATAGAAGCTACTGCAGAACGTCTTGCTGCTGGCGAGAATAATTTGAATACTGAAGGGGCAATAGCAAAATATCTTGCCACTGAGGTAGGCAATCTAGCTGCCGATGCCGCGATACAGGCACTAGGCGGCTATGGCTACTCGCGTGGATATATGGTAGAAAAATATAAGCGTGATGTACGTATTACCACTATCTACGAAGGTACTTCAGAGATAATGGAAATAACGATCAGTCGGGATCGCTGGCAGCAGCATTTAAAAACCAGAGGCCAACATTATCATAATCAAGCTCATGTACTTGAATCACTACATGCAAAACATAATGCTACCGGCGCAGATATAGCTGCTCTTGCCCTGCATGCTCTTGCAGAGGTAATGGAACAGGCAAGACTAACCCGTCTAACACGCCATCAGCATGTCTTGATGAGATTGGGTGAATTAATTGCTATAGGTGAAGGTGCTGAGATACTTGCTCGTCGTGCTATCGCGGCTGCTGAAAAGGGGCTCAATGAGAAGGCAGATACTAGATTCGATACAACTACACTGGCAGCAATCAGTCGTATATACTCACGTGAAGCAGCATTAAAGATTGCTCAGGATGGACTAAGATGGATCTGTGGTGCTGGTGGTGTTAATGAAAAGGATCTGTCGGCATTTGAGGCCTCTCTAGGTTTAGCTAAGATCTATCGTGCCCAGATCGGGTTGATTGAAGATATGGATTATGTTGCTGATTCTCTCTATGGTAGAGAGAAGTAAGGAAGCAAAGAGGCTTGCTAGACTCCTTGCTTCTTTGCTTCCAGTGAGAGTTCTCTCTTTATACCACGTTCAATTGCGTCGATAATATAAGGACGAAGTTGTTCAGGCGGAATAATTCGATCCAGTGATCCCACTCTCAATGCTCTATGGACACTATGTGTATGATCAAACTCCTCTGCTACTTCACCAAGCTTCTCTGAATGGACAACTTTGTAGAGTTCATTAAGACTCGTGCGTAGGCGTCGTTTATCGGTATCTACGGCTGCTTCTAACTCTTTTTCTAGTTCTCGAATACGTGGATCTTTTCTTGTACGCTGATCTACTTCACGAGCAAAAACTACTGCTGCCGCCGGCGCACCACCTATTACAGATGCATATGTACCCTCAAGGGCTGTCACTTCCATCTGCTCGTTTAACCTGCGAGAAAAGACTACAAATGCTCCGCCATGGTATCGTGAAATAACGCAAAAGATGATTGGTCCTTTGAAGTTGACTATTGCTCTACCTATCTCTGCTCCATATTCAAGCTGTATTTTGCGCATTGACTCGGGCGAGCCATCAAAGCCGGCAAGATTTGCTAGTATAACAACAGGACGATTCTTACTGGCAGCATTGATTGCTCTAGCGATCTTTTTCGATGCTTGTGGGAAGAGTGTGCCGGAGGTCCATTGTTCTGGACCATCTGCGGGAATGAAGCCTGTGCGTGGTATGGGATGAGATTCGAATCCTAGCAAGCAGACAGGATATCCTCCTATATGAGCGTCCCAAACGACGGCAGTATCAGCATCCCGCATACCAATCCAGCGTTCTAGCGGTTGTTCATCTTGATCAGTTACTGCACGCATTACTCTTCTAATCTCGAATGGTCTCTTACGTCCTGGATTTGTCTCGTCAGAGAAGATCTCACCGACAACTGAGAAACCTTCAGCACTATGCGGATAGAGACAGACATTACGATCGACAGGATCAGTACTCTGGAAACGACGAGGAAAATGTTCACCAGGTTTTATATATGTATGGTTGTAGTGTTGTAGCAGTATATGGCAGGCTTCATTTATGTCTCTAGCAAAATACTGTGCCTGTCCATTGGGACCCATTACTCTTTCATAACCGCCTATACCGAAATTATCCTCTGCAGAGACGCTTCCTGAGTAGTCTAGCGCCTGTTTACCAGTTAATACCATTGCTCCTTCAGAGGTCATTATAACAACGCCGCGCGTGTGCATTAGCATTGTTGCTTCAGCATTCCAATATGGTTGTGCTCCAACATTTATACCATTTACAATAATGTTCACTTCTCCTCCGGCCTGAGTGAACCCTATCAACCGTCGCAGTACCAGCGCTATCCAGTCCATGTTCTCTGTGCCACTCTCCATAGAGATCTTTGCCCCTGCAGAGATCGCAAACCATTCAAGGGGCACTTGCAAACGTTCTGCCAGATCGATTGCTCCAATAATGCGCTTACATTCGGCTTCGGCAAGCGATCCCATCTCTTTGCTAGGATCTCCTAACAGAACTACACGCGTCATCCCTTCAGGATATTTCTTTGTGAAGTTTCGTAAAATACCAACAACAATATTAGCGCTATTCTTTCCATAGGTCCTATCTACTGGAGCAAGCTGAGCATTACTGTCGAGATCGTATTCAACAAACTCGCCGACAGGAAAATCAGAATGAGCACTATCTGCAGAGGGTGTAAGCATCTTGATCAGCTCATATGGATAGATAAGGCCACGTTGTAGCAGACGGACCACCTTCTGTTCATATTCAGTTAATGGTTGCAGAGGTTTATCGGGCACAGGCGTGTAATTGATCTGTAACCCTTTTCCGGCTGGATTGCTTATTCTGATCAAAATATCACTTATTTTACCAGTATATTGATCGGCAAGCTGTGCTCTTACCGCCACCTGTTCAAGTCCTAAACCCTCGGTTGCAGGAGCAAGCCGGTGTGCTAAATACTCTATCTCCTCTGTCTTTAGATCGAGCAGAGGCCAGACATAGAGCAGAACCAGATTCCATTGTAGTCGCTCATGCGGCGCACGCTTGTATTGATACATTCTGATATCAGCGAGCGCTTCCATTAACATTCTCTCCATATGGGGTAACTGCACAATCATGCCATTCTCGTTGCGTACGGGAGTGAGATCACGCACCTCTGCAAGAGCAAAGAGACGCTCATCTTTAGGATTATCCAGCGCGATGCCATGGAAGAGATATACATCTTCTGCGGAAGGTAATCGTTCAATCTTAAAATTGCTTAGTCGCCATATATGCAGTCTCTTTCCCATCATAGGATGTAGATTTCTGTATTGCTTCTCTTCTTGATAACCTGCTACTGACAACTCCTCAATACCGGCAGTAGAGATCTGTTTTAAGATCTTTGGACGGAATGTGAAATGCTGCATCGCTCTCATTCCATGGCCACAATTGATGCAGGCTAGAGCTACAACAATACGCCGAATAGGACGTGAAAGCACTATGCTGTTCAATATCTCATGAAGCCCTTGTTGAGCCGTCTCCACATCTTTTAGAGGTCCTGCATAACGCAGATAGAAATCGATAACAATATCATCTTCAGGTGGGAAACTCTCTATCAACCGGTTAGCCGAATTTGCCATATCGATCAGGTTGGAAAATTCACTCTGCGTGGTGATGACATGGATTAATTTTCCTTCATATGCATATTCAGCGGTTGCAAAACTCTTACCGTCTATATCGATCGAATTCAGTTTCTCAAGTGGGCGAATCCTGTAGTAGCGACGCGTTAAGACTTCTAGCATAAGTCTGCCGGTAGCATAATTAGCATGATCAAAGAGGGAAGAGAAGAGACTAACCAGTGGTTGTGAGCATTTGACAAGTGCATCAAGGCGATCCATATAGTCGTATGCTGCTGGGTGCGAGACTAGATAGTCAAGATCCCTTTCAACTTGCTGATAGACTCTCTGACGCGCTTGTTCAAATAGTGGCCCTTCAAAGTAACGATATTGCAATTCGCGAGCAACATCATTCAGTGCTGGAGCACGGTTCTGAGTCACGAATATGACACGATTAAGCAATTCACGAAATTCGATTCCGGGTGTAAATCTCCCCACCTCTTCTAGATTACGCTCAAGAATGCTTAAGATAGCAGCAGCATTCTGTTCATAACGTTTCTGTGCTTTGTAGATCAATAGCATACATTCTGCTAATCGGGGTGATTTCTCAAGTGAGAAGAGTTCATAATGGCTTAGCACTTTCTTTAACTTTTCAAAGAAAGTCGTAGGAATTCCTGGCGAGCGTTCATCAAGAGCGCGCAAATAACTGATCAGGTATTCATCAGAGACAAGTACTTCATCAATCTCATCATTCACTGTCAAAGGTTTGCGTCGGAAGAGATCATTTAGATCAACAAAGATCTTTAATAATTCTTCTTTCCTTCTTGAGATCTCTTTTAATAGCTCTTTATCAGAGGCTGCTATCTCATCAATGGTAGGATCTTTTTCTGCCAGTAGTCGTTTCACTTCTGTCTGATCGATATCGAAGCCCAATAACAGTCGCTTATATCTTGCTAACTTGGCAAAATAACGAACCCACGTATCACTGCTTGCAGGTGCTATGGCGCGTTGTACTTCATCAATGGTTGCGAAGCTTATACGCTGGCCATGAATGGAATTATTCTCTTGCAGTTGTGGATCAATCGAGATCAGCGGTGCGCCTGCAACTACTTGTGTATTACTGCTAACCAGTATCTCACGGATCTTTCCAGCGAATGGTGCAACTACAGACATTTCCATCTTCATGGCTTCAAGTACCACCAATTGCTGACCCATTTCAACTTCATCGCCCTCTTTTACAGTGAGGGCGACAACTATTGCAGGAGAAGGCGAACGTACAACTCCACCTTCATCTCGTGATATAGAGTGGCTTATACCATCAACCTCGATCTGATGAGTGATGCCATGAATAATAGAGAGTATATGGAAATGGCGCTCGTCTGTGGTGCCAGTGGCTCTATTAAGGATCGTCAATCTCTTCTCAAATCTGTTTAGGTGTCTAATATTTACACCTACTCTACGCCCTTCAAGATCGATCCTGTATTGATCTAGTTCCAATCGATAGATGCTTACCTTATACTGCTGGGATCGATAGCTGAGTTCAATAGTATGGTCTACCTCTTTGCGAACAGAAGGACGGCCACGTTGAGCCGAAGAATAGAATTGCGCCTGTTCTATCGCCAACTCTTCATCATAGACATTAATGGCTGCCTGTAAAAGCGCAATTTCAGCATAGCGGCGTTCAGAACTATTAGCTGTAGACATCAATTGATCAAGCCAGTTGTTATGGTATTCACCGCTGATCAGATCCTGTTTGTTCAGTAGTTCAAGGAGAAATGTCTTGTTGGTTGTTCCGCCTATTACTGCAACCTTAAAATCCATCAGTGCTCTTCTTAGGCGTGATATCGCCTCTTCCCGATCTCTTCCAAAAGCTATTATCTTTGCGATCATCGAATCGAATTGGGATAATATTTCATCTCCTTGTTTTACCCCTGTATCTATTCGCAGACCGGGGCCAGTAGGAGTCTCAAACAATGCTATCTTTCCTGGTGCAGGAGCAAAGCGGTTATCAGGATCTTCAGCATTTAACCGTGCTTCAATTGCATGACCTCTGGTCAAAGGTGGCTCACCTATTATCCTTTCGCCACGCGCAACCTGAAGTTGCATCTTTACAAGATCCAGATCTGTTGTCACTTCAGTGACAGGATGTTCGACCTGTAACCTTGCATTCACTTCCATAAATGAAAAGCTCTTGTCTACAACATTGTAGAGAAATTCAACTGTCCCCGCATTCTGATAGCCGACTGTTTGACCTAGTCTTACGGCTGCCTCACGAAGCATCTGCTGCTGTTCTGCAGTTATTGCAGTAGAGGATGATTCCTCAATAACCTTCTGATGTCGCCTTTGTATAGAACAGTCTCTTACCCCGACAGCCCAGATAGTTCCATATTGATCACCTATTATCTGTACCTCTATATGGCGTGCATCTGTGACAAGCTTTTCAAGAAAGACCGTAGCATTACCAAAAGCACTAAGCGCTTCAGAGCGAGCGCTCTCAAATGATGTTGCAAGTTCAGACTCACTGAGGACTTTGCGTATACCGCGACCGCCGCCACCTGCAGTAGCTTTTATCATCAATGGAAAGCCTAAACGTTGAGCATGGCGATATGCCTCTTCAAGTGTCTCTATAGGACCATACCAGGCAGAGACGGGAACTTGAGCCTGTTCAGCAAGCCGTTTTGAACTGATCTTATCTCCGAGCTTACGCATCACATCGCCGCTCGGTCCAATAAAGACAATACCTAACCTGCTGCATAGATCAGCAAATTCTGCATGTTCTGCGACAAATCCCCATCCTACCCATACTGCTTCTGCTGCTGTTGAGATAAGTGCATCTTCCAGTATTTTGTAGTCTAGATAGCTATGTTTGCGCTGACCATTCTCACTAATAGTCAATGCAGGTCCAATCAGAAAAGCCTCATCGGCCTCGCGAACAAACATCGCATTCTCATCAGGCTCTGTAAAGAGGGCAATGGTACGAAGTTTTGTCCCATGTTCTTGATTGAACTCCCGCACGGCATGAATAAGCCGCATGGCCGGCTCACCACGATTCACAATTGCTATACGCTTAAAATCACGTTCCATCACTCCTCCATTTAGAATTCTAAAAAGATAAGAAGCAAAGAAGTTTCTTTACTGCTTTGCTAAACTCGTAGATTGATTCCTAAAGCGAGATAGTTTCTTAGTGTGATCTTTATCTAACTCAATCGGCGAGACCTGATTAGTGCAAAATTAAATAACCTGTCGTTGAAGAGCAAGGAGCAAGGTATTAGCCTTAAGGCTTATCCTTGCTCCTCTGTTTCCTAAGCATTCTTCATTGCCGCAGCGAGGGCTCGCTGTTGTTGAGCCTCAAGGCTGTTTGGCAATTGTGCGGTTCGATAACCTTCCATTGTTAGATAGACTCTTCCTTCACGGTCTACTACTTTAGCATTAAAATGACCATTCTCTAATGGTTGAATGAGAGCAAAGATGTGCAGGTCGTTTCTCTCTTGCGGTAATAGAAATGTTAAGCGATCTATATGAGAAGGCAACCCAAGATGGCCTGTTTCTCCCATTCCCCAGATCCCTGCCGTCTGAAAGCATAGTTCTATCAATCTTGGAGCTATGATAGTCTTGAGTTCTGCCGGATAATGATTAGCAGGAAGATCTGTGGCAAACTCTCCTACCACTTCTCCATTCTTCCAGGCGCTGGCCAGAACTTTATAGGTAGGGCCATGAAAGTAGATTTTATAGATCTCTTCTGAGTTAACTTGAGTATGACCTGTGCTATCAGGCACGGTAGTAGAACAGACCTCCGGCTCTCTTTGAGTGAGTCTAACAATGGCTCTAAAATGGGTTGTCACTTGTGGCTCTGTCTGGTTCTTCAACTTTCTTGTTGCTATTAGAGAGGCTTCTCCTAGCAGATCCTCACCATCTTCTATCATTCTCATCTGCAGCTTCAATCTGCGTGGTTCATTCCTGTAGAATTTAACAGGCTCAAGAAAGTCAATACTCTCAATGCTGCTTACATGCAGGTTCGGGAATAGCAGTATTGCTAGCTCTGCAAAAGCCTCTATTCCCATTACTCCTGGAAGTACCGGGGTGTTATCGATCCGATGATCATAGAGGAATGGCTGTTTTGCTGGATCTAATGTTACCTCTACCTCCAATCCTCTCTCTAAGCTGATTCCAAGTACATCTCCTATCATAGGGCCATTAATTCTGGCAGCTACAGCAGTCAGATCAAGTCCACCCGTCTCATCCCTCTCTTGCATTAGTACACCTAAGCTACCAGCAACAACAACCTCACCTGCTTTGCCGAGCATCAATTCTCTACGTGTGACAGGAATAGCCTTTTCTGGAGCAAGCATATCGATACCTGCTAACTCCATCATCTTCGGTATAGAGCCTCTGCTAGCCATTCCTATACCGCCCCAGGCGGTCCAGTCTATTGCTATAGCTCTTACTTCTGGACGAGTAGTACGAAGACTTGAACTATATTTACAGAGTAGATCGTTGGCAGCGCTATAATCTGTCTGTCCTGCATTGCCGAAACGGCCTGCGATCGAACTAAAGACAACGGTTGCATTAAGAGGCATATCATTGATAGCGTGTATCAGATTGAACCAGCCATCGCTCTTAACATCAAAGACACGATCGAACTCTGCTGGTTCTTTGTCTTTGAGGAAATGGCTTATCTCCATTCCTGCAGCATGTATCAGTACATCGATCCGACCATTTCGCTCTTTTATTTCTCCTATTACTCTAGCAACCGCTTCAGCATCCGTAAGATTGACACTATGATAGTAAGCAGTCCCTCCGGCTGCCTCTACAGCACTTATTGCGCTCAATGCTGCATACGATCTTTCCAGTGCGGCAAGCTCCTTCTCTACCATAGCAGGAGTGACTCTCTCTACACGCGATTTCAATCGCTCAAAGAGATCGCGTTTCAAGCTCTCTTTATCTGAAACAAAGCGAGCGATATCAGAATTGTCTGGATCAGGTTTGGGAGTTAGATCGAGAAGATGAAATGTACCACCTGAGGCTGTCGCAAGATCTCTAGTGATCGCCGAGACTATGCTGCCTGCCGCACCAGTAATAACAAAGATGCTCTCTTTATTAAGCAGAAGTCCATTCTCATTCTTCTTGGTAGAACGCTCTTGCAATGCTATGGTAGTACGTAGACCTTTCTTATAACCTATCTCTACAACTCCATTATCTCTTAAAGTCTCATCAAACAGAGCAGCGGCAATGGATGTTGCATTGTAGTTGGATTCGAAATCGACCGCTTTTACCAGCGTCTCTTTCTGCTCTCTGGAATATGCTTTAATAAAGCCTGTGACAGCTCCTCCTAATGGAGCAAAGGCTCCTGCTTCATCATAACCGTGCTGTCCACCAAGTCTAGTTGCAGATATCAAGAATTTTCCTTTTCCTGATAACTGATCATTTAACTTACGCACTACCAGATAGAGCAGTTTAATTCTCAAACTTAAAGCCTTATGCCATTCATCTAGACTCATCAATGAGAGATCACCTTCATTAGCTAAACGATCAAGTGCAGGCAGCCAGTAAAGACCATCTATGGCACCCTCTTTCAACCATTCATCTAAACGGCTATTAATTGCTTCTCTATCTGAGGTGTTATCAAGTTTCAGTACTTCTACATTTCGCTCTATTAATCTCTCAATCAGAGCTTCTGCTACTCCTGCACGATCCGGCATCACTACAACTCGACTACCTTGAGAGAGAGTTACTCCCGTTGCTTTACAAAATTCTAGCGCGGGGCGAAGAACCGGCATAGGATGACGTCTGGGTACAGTATCCACAGCATCAAAACTATTAATAACAGGCTTTGCTACCTCATTGTTTGAGATCGATTCTTTCTCTGCTTCTGTAGGCTCTTTCTCTTGAGCCTTCTTTGGCATACGATCGTAGACAAACTGTATTACGTGGTTAAGAGTGGGAAAATCTCTCAGCTTGAGATTCTCGTCACGAGGGATATTATACTCTCCTCTTATGGTAGCAAAGATCTCTGCCTGTTTTACCGTATCTACTCCCAGATCTGCCTCCATATCAAGTTCTAGATCTAGCATATCGATAGGATAGCCGGTCTTCTCGGCTACTAGTTCAAGCACTCGCTGCTTCACTCCATCATCATTTGAGGCAGTATTTGTTAGAGATAGATCATCATTGGTTGGAACAGTCTTGCTAACGGGCTTTTGCTCAAGTTTCTCGGCTACTCTGTTTAATAGATCTGGTTTGCGGCTGTAGACAAACTGAACAACATGCGCAAGAGTGGGAAAATCTCTTAGTTTAAGATTCTCATCTCGCTGTATACCATAAGCTCCACGAATTGCTACAAAGACTTCTGCCTGTTTTACCGTATCAATGCCTAAGTCGGCTTCAAGATCCAGTTCCATATCAAGCATATCTATTGGATAGCCGGTGGTGGCAGATACTATCTCTAAGACCTTCTCCTTTACATCATCTTTTTGGGTGTCCGGTTCTATCTGTTTAACAATCACAGGCTCTGCTGTCTTATACTCTTTCTCTTCAGGAGCAGATATTACAGGTTGAGAGATAGGTTGAGATATCTCTTCAGTAGCTCTCTGATCTTTTACTCTCAATGTACGATTGACTACTTCAAGCTCTGAAGTTGCCGAGCCATTTAACGCTTTTAGCCATTCGCACCAAGTGCTCGCATCTTTAATGCGATAGTTGAAGCCGAGTTCTTCAGGATTTCGGCGTACTCCATCTACAGTCGGCAACGAGTGGAGTAGTGATAGACTGATCTGAGATCCAAAACCAGCACCTAAACGTAGAGCATACTCTATCGGATAAGCTCCTCCTTTAGAGAGATTGAGTCTGCCCAGCTCAGGGTCTATTTCTTTGAAGTTTGCCACTGGAGGAACTAAGCCGGTCTCAAGGGTCTTAATGGCGATTACATCTTCTATACCTACACCCATTGTATGGCCAGTGAAACCTTTGGTATTGGCGATAACTATCTGATCTGAGGAATTGCCAAAGACTTTATGTAGGGCGTGTATCTCTGCAGCAGCACTTCCACCGCGAGCCGGTGTATAGGTCTCATGAGAGATAAAGACCATCTTCTCGGCAATCTCGGAACGTCTCAATCCCCAGCGAGACTCCGCTTCAGCAATCAGCTTCTCCATCATAACGCAGATATGATCTACATCGAGCCTTGTGCCATGAAAAGCGCTATTAGCTGTTACAGTGTTAATAACTTCGCAGATAGGTTGTAGACCACGTTCATTAGCAGAATCTGCGCTCTCTACAACCATTGCGGCAGCACCCATTCCTAGCAGCATTCCATGCCTTCGTTTATCGAATGGGAGAGCGGCGTCTTCAACTGTCTCATCAGTGGCGGCGGCGCCGCTGGCAAGAAATCCTGCTCCAAACCATTCTAGTAGGTTATCACTGGTCACATCGTCTGCGGCGACTATAATAACTCTGCGGCAACGTCCTGCTTTGATCCAATCTTCAGCAAGCGTTAATGCTTGAGTAGTGCTTGCACAGGCCGAATTTATCTGTGTATTAGGCCCGCGCGCACCGATCAATTCTGCAAACTGCGAATGGCCCATAGAGAGAACACGGAAGAGGAAGCGTCTGTCAAAGGTATAAGGGTGCTTCTTTATCAATGTTCGCAACTCACTGATCTGCTGATCAAGTTCATGAGAGAGGCCATTATTCTCACCTGCATTCATTCTCTCGCGCAAATGCTCAAGGCGTTGCAACTGCTCTCTTCTAGATCGATCCTCATGGTAGTGTGTGAGAGTTTCTGAGAAAGAGTCTAAGCCAGGGAAGGCAGAAGCGAATATCACTCCTGTATCATCACGCATAGAACTGGCTAGCATCCAACGATCAGGTAGTTCAGTTCCTTTAGTGGTTCTCTTGTAATGGTGAACAAGTGGTATACCAGCATCACGAAGGGCTTCTAAACCTGCAGCGATGGCAAGCTGTGTATAACGATCGAGCGCTGCTATACGCTCTTCAGGGATACCAAACTCCTTGCCTAGATCGAACTTTCCCCCCCGCGCCGCTAGCTTAATCACATCTGTGGGATTGTCTATTGATTCGAATCTACCGCCGGCCTCACTCTTTACTAGCCGAGTTATATGTTTGTCTACCATAGCTCGACGGAAGCGGCTTGGGATAACATCAATAAACTGCTCTCCACGCAATATTCGACCAACATTAGCATCATCAAAGATTGTCTCTGTACCAGGCAGCCCTAAACCTGCTCCGGTTATTACCACAGGCGATTGTGTGGCCTCAGATCTTCTGCCGGAGTAGATGTGTATTCCCTTCTCAAGGAAATCTGCAAAGAGTCTCCCCAACTCATTATAACGGTTCTTATCATATCCTGTTGAAGTTGGCATAGCAGTAGTCCTTTCCTGATCTATTCTGGTTGATGGAGAATTCACTGGTCTGTTTGAGAGTGATTCTGCAATGGCTTGTTCTTGGCTTGACTCTCTATTAGCTATTGCAGTGCCAAATCCTGCTGCATAGAGTCCACATAATGCTTGATTGAAGGAGACAAGATCTCCATTCTTAGGATGATTTGTGTAGAGTGCAACAACATCTGGATGACTTCCAAACAGATCCTCTACAAAACCATGTAGGGCCTTCTTTGGGCCTATCTCTACAAATATTCTTGCTCCTGCGTTATAGAGTGTGTTGAGGCCTTTAACAAACTGCACTGGCGAAGCCACCTGGTTGGCCAATAGATCAAGCATCTGTGGCGCTACATCATCTCCTGTGGGATAGAACTCTCCTGTTACATTCGAGATGATAGGCAGTTTTGGGGATTGCAATCGGAGTCTTTGTAACTGCTCTCTCAGCGGGTTACTGGCAGGAGCAACAATATTCGTATGGAAGGCATGGCTTACAGGTAATGGCACTGCTTGATAGCCTGCTGAGATAAATGCCTGCTGTGCCTCTTCTACTGCTCTGCTTGCTCCTCCTATTACAGCCTGACTGTTGCTGTTGATATTGGCTATCACTACATAACCATTGATGCTTTGCAAAATTCTTTCAACTTCAGCAAGAGGGGCAAAAACAGCAACCATTTTTCCATTATCTTCAACAGAGACACGAGTCATCTCTCTGCCGCGAGCGCTCACTGCTTCAATGGCATCAGCAAATGGTAATGCTCCGGCTGCTTCAAGCGCACCATATTCTCCCAGACTATGCCCCATCACCATATCCGGCTCTATACCATAGGATTTTAGAAGTCTGGTGAGTGCGGCATCGACAGTAAGAACAGCAGGCTGTGTTATAGATGTCTGCCGTAGATCATCTTCTGCTTTTGCGATAGCAGATTTATCGTCGCCATCGACAAAGATAAAGTTGCTAAGAGAGCCACCTATCAATCCTTTCATTATCTCGTCTGCTTGAGAGAAGATCTGTTTAACAATCGGCTCGCTCTGATAGAGTTGCTTGAGCATATTCACATACTGTGAGCCTTGACCTGTATATAAGAATGCAACCTTGGTGGGAGCGCCATGACCGCAGAAGATCCCCTGTGCTCTTAGCGCTCTCCAGCTTGCAGAGTTGTTAGTATTTATCGCTTTGATCGCTTTGCCTGCCTTCTCAGCAAGTTCTGCTGCATTGCCATAGTCTATGGCGAGCCGCTCTGTTGAGCGCAGATCCTTTTCAATAGGCACTGCTATTGGTGGAGCAGATCCTGCTTTTGCATTCTGCTCAACTATTTTCAATTTCTCTAAAAGCTCTGCACTACTCTCTGCGCCTAAAAGTAGTGCTCCACGCAGAGGCGCTTTTAAACCTTTCGAAGTTTCTGCAGATCTTTGAGATTGGTCAGATTTATCTGATCTGTTTTCTGTGACAGTTGCGAAGCTCTTTGTTCCTTTTTGAGTGAGCCTATCAGGTATATACTCTTCCATTACTGCATGAAAATTTGTTCCGCCGAAACCGAAAGCGCTGACTCCGGCAATCCTTACTCCGCAAGCAGGCTTGATCCATTCTTTCAATTCTGTATTTACATAGAGAGGAGAATGTACAAAGTCTATATTCGGATTTGGTCGATCAAAGTTAATACTTGGTGGTATAAGCTTTTCACTGAGTGCTAAGGTTGCTTTCAATATTCCTGCTGCCCCGGCGGCTGCTTTCAGATGGCCTATATTCGACTTAACAGAGCCTAGCGCAACCGAATGGGCTGACAGGCCAGCCGATTTCAACACTGCCGTGAGGCTCTCTGTCTCAACCACATCTCCAACCTTTGTAGATGTACCATGGCCTTCTATCAGAGTTGCATTAGCAGGAGATATATCGGCATTTTGCCAGGCGCGCTCTATTGCTAGACGCTGACCTAATGGATTGGGTGCAGTGATCCCTTTTCCTTTACCATCGCTTGCTCCGCCTATTCCTCTAATGACGGCATAGATCTTATCTCCATTGTGCTCTGCATCGACTAATCTCTTAAGAATAAATATTGCTGCTCCTTCACCCATTACGAAACCATCTGCTCCATCTGCATAAGGGCGTGTTCCAGTGGCGGAAAGCGCTCCGATCTTGCAAAACTTGACATAGGTTGAAGCCCCCATATTGCGATCTATCCCGCCTGTTATAACGGTGTCATAGTCTCTTTGTACCAGTCCCTCTATTGCTGCTGTGATAGCCGCCATAGCAGAAGCACAAGCAGCATCGACTACATAGTTAGGGCCATGCAGGTTGTATAGGTTAGCAATTCTTCCAGCCAGACAGTTGCCAAGTTCTCCAGGCATTGTATCTTCTGTTATTTCAGGAAAAAGGTTATGAACACGTTGTTCAAGTTCGCTGAGGATAGCTTTACGAGTTGCCGAGGGGAGATCTTTGAAACTTGTTGATGCTGCTAGCTCACTTGCATATTCTGGGAAGCTGATTCGCAAGGCAGTATTATAGTGCTTCTCTCCTGCCATAGCGTTGCCGAGAATCACGGCGGTTCTTTCTAGGTTTAGAGAGCGCTGTGGATAGCCGAAATCTAAAAGCGCTTCGCGAGTTGCTGCAATTGCCCACTTTTGCACCTCATCCATTGCATCACTGACACGCGGTGGAATGGGTAGATGCCATACAATAGGATCCCATACACTTTCACGAACCCAACCGCCTATCTTAGAATAGGTCTTGTCAGGCGCTTTTGGATCTGGGTTGTAGTATAGTGCGGGATCCCAGCGCTTGGGTTGCACTTCGGTAATGCTGTATCTGCCATTCTTAATATTGTTCCAGAATGCAGGTACATTGGGCGCATCAGGCAATATTGCTCCCAGGCCAACAATTGCTATTGCACGATCAGCAGTCTCTTCCATGATCGATCCTTTCCTTTTAAAATAGCCGCCCTTGATAAAAAGGTCTGCGCTACAGAAAAGAGGTTTTGAAAGCAGGAGAAAGCGGAATATTTTCTTGTAAACGCAGCCTCGCTTTATGCAATGAGTATGCCTGTTGAAAAATTCAGAGAATTTAAGAGAAAGGGCAGGCTTAGATAAGTTCCTGAAGAATTTTTCCCACCATAATCGAAAAATTCCCCAATTAACAATAGCAATACCGAAAAATAGCTATCATTTATTGTAAATATTGATTGGATTAGCGCGGATTAGAGTGGCATAAAGGTTGCACTTGTGCACACCAAACAATTCTTTCACAAGAATACTTCTACTAGACAGTAAGGAGATAAATAACCATGAAGCCTAGAGAGCAGAGCATAACAGATAAACGGCTTCGGCATGATGTTATCAGTCAGCTTGATTATGAGCAGGCTATCAATTCAACAGAGATTGGTGTTTCTACTTCTGATGGAATAGTAACACTTACAGGTTTTGTTAGTAGTTATGCAGAGAAGGTAGCTGCTGAAAAGGCAACACAGAGAGTCTATGGAGTTAAAGCAGTAGCTAATGATCTTCAAGTAAATCCTATTCTTGCACGTACAGATTCAGAGATCGCAAAAAGTGTTGTTAAGGCATTTGAGAGTAATCTAGTGATACCATCAGAAAAGATAAAGGTTACGGTAAAACAGGGTATTGTAACATTGCAGGGAGCAGTAGAAGGCCATTTTCAGAAAACAATGGCAGAAAATGTAGTGAAATATCTACCGGGTGTGAATGGTATAACCAACAAGATTGAGATAAAACCAATTGCTTCGGCGGAAGAGATCAAAGGCAAAATCGAGGAAGCATTACGTCGTAACGCTATTATCAATGCCAGTCGTATAAATGTAGAGATCTCTGATCAGATCGTAATGCTAACCGGTAGCGTGACCTCTGTAGCAGAAAAGCGACAAGCAGAATATGCTGCTTGGGCTGCACCAGGAGTCAGTAAGGTGATCAATCAGATCGCAGTTGTACCATAACAGTCACCATTAATTGAAAGCTAGCTCGTAATAATGTTAGCAGCAGGAATAAGAATTGCCAGCTAGTAGGAGGATATATGGATAAAGCAGTTATCAATAAATTACCAATCTCATTATGTGGCAAAAGGGTTTTTCTACGGATCGATCTAGAAGGATTATCAGAAGCTAAACAAATTTTTATTGATGATATCAAGTTATGTAAATCATTGCCAACTATCAAATATCTAGTTGATGCCGGTGCACGTGTGATTATTGGCACACATATTGGTACTTCGACGGATAGACCTAGTGAGGCACTAAGACTCGGCCCAATTGCCGTACGACTTTCACAACTACTTAACAAACCGGTACGCAAACTTGATGCTGTTGTAGGTGTTGAAATATTGAGCACTATCGCCAATATGCAGAATGGTGATGTAGTAATGCTTGAGAATCTCTTCTACCATTCTGGTGAAATTAGCAATGATGCAGAGTTTGCTAGAGAATTAGCACAGTTGGCAGATATCTACTGCAATGATGCATTCGCACTGGCTGATAGGGCATTAGCTTCCACAATTGGTATCGTTCGATATTTGCGCCCTGCTGTGGCTGGCTTAGCAATGGAACATGAAATATTGATGTGCGAGACCATACTAGAACGGGCCAAGCCCCCTCTTACCGCCATTATTGCGGGTGCAAGGGTTGAGGAGAAACTCTATTTGTTAGAAAAACTTTTGCCTAAATTGGATCGACTATTTATTGGAGGAGCATTAGCATTTCCATTCCTCAAGGTAAAAGGAGAAAAGGTAGGTGCTGCACCAATAGACAAGGAGCTCCTTCCATTGATTGAAAAATTTCTACGCCAAGCTGAAAAGCAGGTAGAGATAATCTTACCGCAAGATTTTATTGTCGTGAATGCAGAGGAGTATTATGGTTTGCGACGTTCATCAATACCAGTGGCTAGACGTGTGCTTAGCACGGAAATATTATCATCTGATCTACCATTAGATGTTGGTGCTTGGACTATTAACCAGCTCGAAGAGCTGATCGAGAGTGCTGGCACAGTGATTTGGAATGGTCCACTGGGAGTTTGTGAAATCGAGCAGTTTAGTACAGCTACGCGCACAATAGCGAGTTTCCTCATCGAAAATGCCGAAACTTCTCACCATAGAACAGTCATTTGTGGTGATAGTCTGACACGTGTGATACGTAAGTTTAGTCTACCTGTTGAGCAAATAAGCTATATTACTGCAGGGGGAAACTCGTTGTTAGGATTACTAGCTGGACATGTGTTATCTGCCGTTGCTGCGCTGGATGGAAAAGAGATTGAGAGAATGAGTCCATTGAAATTTCCTTGTCATGTATTATTGCCTGTTGATGGCTCGCCTTACTCTCTCAAGGCGGCACAACAGTTACATCTGCTCACACAGGATACAGAGATAACACTCTTGTATGTATGGAAGCCGCCATTTCCGATTTCAGACCAGAGTTGGATTGGATCTGAGACAAGGAAGCGACTAGAATTTGAAGAGCGCTTGGTAGCGGAACAGATCTTCGATTCGGTTAACAGCGAACTTGCCCGCTATGGATTGACTTCACAAAGGCAATTGATGCTAGAAGGCGACCCAGCAGAGCAGATTCTTAAATATGCTGATGATTTTGGCGCAGACCTGATCGTTATGGGTTCACATGGTAAGACAAGTATCCTACGATTTCTTATGGGTAGTGTATCTCGTAAAGTGCTTGATTGTGCACACTGCCCAGTCTTGGTTGCAAGAATACCGGATGCAGAGATGGCTGAGGCTGGTATGATAATGGCAGATTAATCGCTCAAGATCTTGAAACGCTCAAAAGCCTCTCTTTCTAAACTATCTTGGTGATCAGGATGGGCGATATTGATCAGTGCCCTGGCACGCTGGCGCAAGTTTTTGCCATAAAGATTGGCGATACCATATTCTGTTACTACATAATGGACATGGGCTCGGGTAGTAACAACACCAGCCCCCTTCTTCAAATGCGAGACAATACGTGAAGCGCCTTTATTGGTTGTTGAAGGTAGTGCGATAATTGGTTTGCCACCATCTGATAAGGAAGCTCCGCGGATGAAATCCATCTGTCCGCCTACCCCTGAATATTGATACTCGCCGATCGAATCGGCACACACTTGTCCTGTTATATCTACTTCAATGGCGCTGTTTATTGCTGTTACTTTAGGATTACGTCTGATTACTGCAGTATCGTTGACATAGGCTGCATCGAGCAGCACAATCAGAGGATTATCATCGATAAAATCATATAATTGTTTCGATCCCATGACAAAAGTGCTAACGATCTTTCCAGGATGAATCTTCTTCTTCTCGCCATTGATGATGCCTCTATTAATCAGAGGGATCAAGCCATCAGAAAACATCTCAGTATGTATTCCTAGATCTTTATGATTCTCAAGCATAGCTAAGACGGCATCGGGAATAGCTCCAATGCCTGTCTGTAAGGTTGCTCCATCATCTATCAATTCTGCACAATTTCTACCAATGGCCATTTCTGCATCAGAAAGCTGATGGGGAGGATGTTCTGGCAATGGTTCATTGACTTGTACAGCAGAATGGATCTTGGTTATATGTATCAAACCATCTCCGTGTGTGCGTGGCATTTGTGAATTTATCTGGGCAATGACATAATCTGCGATCTGAACGGCTGCTCTAGTTGCATCCACTGATACTCCTAAAGAACAGAATCCATGCTTATCTGGTGGAGAAACCTGGATTAAAGCAACATTCAGTGGCAGGATCTTTTTACGAAATAGCGCCGGTACCTCACTTAAGAATACAGGTATATAATCTGCTTCTCCGCTCGCTACCAATGGCCGAATATTTGTGCCGACAAAAAGAGCATTGGTATGAAAGCTTCGAGAATATTCTGGCGCTGCATAAGGTGCCGCACCTTCCGTGTGTAAATGCACTATCTCAACATTACGTAGCTCTGAGGCCCTTGCCGTCATGGCTTTAATCAAATGTTGTGGTGCTGCCACTGCACTATGTATAAAAACTCTATGGCCAGAATCTATTATTGAGACGGCTTCTTGCGTATTTACCAGTTTCATGATGTGATCTTCCTAATTCTACTTAATCCTTACACCTATAACACTATCACAAGATATTTAGCATTATTACTATTAATGGGGCCATTAAGTTTATAGATTAGGTGGTTTTGCTAACAATAGCAAGAGCCTCTGTATCAGCCAAACGAATCGGTAGGTTGCCGGATTTTTCTTTTTCTGGTTACAGACTTTTTACATGCCTTTAATGGAAGTGTTACATCACAGTGCAATACTTTCAGACTAAACAGTCACAATCTAAGGGTTGCGGTAACTTTCAGACGCGAAACTATCTGGAGGCAATATGAAAAAGCAGGTTCTTTTATTGCTTACGTTACTCTGGGTTTGCACAGTTTACGCTCAAAATAATACTACTCAAGTAGATCAGATAAAGCTTGCTAATGTGCCAGACTTGAATGGTCTAGTAGGTATAAAGACAGTCACTGTGGGTAGCAGTGGCAGACCTAGCGAGTACTGGCGAGTTGAATTTCGCATCAAGAATCTTTCTAGCAGAACTATTGCTAAGATTGATTGGCAATTCAAAGTGGCTGATTCCTTAGAGGAAGTATTATCCAAGCAGTTTCATAACAAACAGAAAGTCAAACCAGAAAAAGACTCTATTGTGGTACAAGAGTTCAGGCACCCACTTAAAAACCTGCCATCATATCCAAGGTGTAGTGTTGAACTGCTACGTATTGAATATGAGGATGGTAATTTCTGGGAAAACTCCAACCTAGATAATGAAAAGAGGTAGTGGCTTGCCATATTGTGATTAGCCGTTTGTAGCATGAAAGTTAGGAGTGTGGATTAGATCTGTTACATACAGAATAATTGAGTTGATCTATGAATGGATGGCTTTCTCCAGCAGGTAGGTTCTACGAAGTGGAATGCTACGAGCATTCCCAAGCGATAGAGAAAATAGTGAGTATGACAGAGCGAGAAGCTGAAATAAGAGGGTGGATAAAACTGAGTAATAATCACTGGATGATCTTTATCAAGGATAGAGGGTGGGGGGTGTCAGCCAGCCGTGTTACTCAAGCACAAGTCAACGCTATATGGGATCTAACGAAAGCACACAATGTTCCATATCCAGAAAGTTTGAAAGAGCATAGTTAGAGGAGAAATGACTAGTCTGAGTGGTTTGCTAAGCATACCATTAGTTGCAGCTAGTGATTAGGCTGGCTATCTACGGTTCTCTTTTCTTATAACCAGCTTTAACCCTGACCATATCGCACTAACTGCGCAAACTTTGATATCAACAAAGCCGAGCGGGAGAGCAACCTCCCTTATGGTATTTTCAGTAATGTCAGTAGCAACTTTAGCAGATTTTTTCGGCCAGGAAACCCAGATCACACCATCTTGTTTTAACTTTGACTGGAGTACACTTAGCTGTTTAGAGAGCTGAACTTTGCTGGTAGAGAAGATATGGACCATATCGGTATCACTAGTCAGTTGTGACACCAACTGAGTTTTTGCTGGGAGAGGCGCGACAAGTTCCAGGTAATCGCTGGGAGCATCTAATAGAAAAATTTTGCTACCATCTTTAATTCCCAGTTTCTTCACGAGTGGTGTTCCAGAATAACCTACCATGGTTTGGCTCCTTCTTAGCTACTTAGCTATTTAAGTATGCTGCAATCAGTCGAGCATTAGATATATTATAAGTCTGATTACCTTACAGAACTTTGAAAGATAAATGAAAGCTGCCCTAAAATAGTGCAAAACCAAAATAAGCAATATTTTAGGAAGGAGCACTAAAATGGGCAGCAGTCAGGAAATATATAACCGAAT